>NZ_JAAHHS010000067.1 GCF_010692395.1 Moorena sp. SIO3H5 | reverse complement strand
AGGGGGCAAGTTTTTGGTGTTTTAATTATGTAAGCATTCAGCTGAGAGCTCTCAGCATATGCTTATGGTGGTTTGCATAACTATCAGGTGCACAGGATTGTTTTCCCTCTTACCTCTTTTCCCCTCTTGGGAGGGGTTAGGGGTGGGTTCCTGCTCCCTGCTCCCTGCTCCCTGCTCCCTACAAACCCAAAACTTTATACCTCATAAATTGCAAACCGCTGTACTTAATTCTCTCAGAATTGTAGCCCTATAAGAAACTATGATCGTGAATAATCTTCTATATCAACGGATTCATAGTCTAACTCAGAGACTGTAAACTTATATCTTTTACCTCGTTCTAAACTCCTGGTTTTGTTAGTACAGTCTTTAGCATTTTTTCCATCACCTGTTCCTACAGAGCAAGATTTAAACTTTATGTTTAGAAAATTATTGGTATAAATTCTTTCGCTACCTGATGACAATTTTTGTATCCTATCATTGATCCAATACTTTACAGAGTAGGGAGTCTGATTGGATATAAGTGTACCAACTTCAGTAGTATTTGGCTGGATAAAGCTTTGGATAACCCAGTCACTACCACATTTGTACTGAGTAAGAGTCCTGATATCAGCACACAAAGACATAGGAACTTCTGAGTTCATACAAACTGATTTCGTAATAGGATAGGAATCTCTTTGTCGGACATCAATATTTCTTTTAATTACAGCAGTGAACACTCCAGACTCAAGTACACGATCGCGTTCTTTAATCTCGTACTCAAATGTATTCTCTCCGTCTAAAACGTGAAATTCTTTACTATCATGTCTTGTTCCAAAACTCATCCGTGTCCCTTCTGAAGATCTACCATGATCGTACTCTCTGTCAGTGTAAGGATATGGGTCACTAGCTACTCCTCTGGTAATATTTCTAACAATTACACGTCTTTTACGAGCTGGGGGAGTAGTAATGGAAGTAAACCGGGCTTCCCGATAGGATGAGCTGTAACCTGGGCACTCACCTACATAATCAATTTCGTGAATTTCTGTTTGATTGAGTTCTCGGCTACCTAAGAACTCCCATCCTATTTCAGGTGCAGGTTCTGTTTCCGAATCCTCTTCAATTCCTATTTCAGGTGCAGGTTGTATTTCCGAACCCTCTTCAATGGGCAATGGTTTGAGTGGCGGAATCTGTGCTAGTGAGGGTGCTCTAAAAAATATCAAAACCAGACTAATGCTCAAAGCAGTAAGCAACAAAAATTTGCTATTTGATGTAATTTTATGAACTATTTTGTTCCATAATTGATTAAAATTAAACATAATAAAATGTTAATTTATGTAAATAATTTAAATGTCAAAAAATACCTGAGTGCCTTTTTGATCGATCTTGGCATCTTAACCTTTACTTCGATTTCCATAAGATCCACTTCCATGAATTACTTCTGGATAGCTTCTACTTGTTTGAGCCATGTTTGCCAAAACAAAGTAGCTTGAGACTCTAATTTTTGGGCAAACATAGCGGTATCTTTACGCAATTCGGCAACACTGAGATCGGGAGTTGAACTAATTTCGCAGGCGTGACCAACAAACCAATGCTCTAGTCCTGCAGCAGTTACTTCTGGGTGAAACTGTAAAGCCAAACCACATTCACCCCAGCTAAAGGCTTGGTTGTTGTACTTTGAACTAGAAGCTAGATGAGTAGCACCATCAGGAAGGTCAAAAGTATCGCCATGCCAGTGCAGGACTGGAGTATGTTTTTTGGCTAAATAGTTCAAAGGTGACTTTTGACCTGCATCGCTAAGTTCTATGGGTGCCCAGCCAATTTCTTTTACACCACCAGGGTATACCCTTGCCCCCAGTGCCCTTGCCATCAGTTGAGCCCCCAAGCATATACCGATGGTGGGTAAATTAGCTGCTAAACGCTGCTCCAGTATGTGAAGTTCATCTGTTAAAAAAGGATAATCCGATTCGTCGTAGGCTCCAATCGGCCCACCTAAAATTATTACCAAGTCTGGATAGAGAAAATCTATCTTATCTAGATAAACAGAAGCAGCCTTGATATAGGTGACATGATAACCCTGTTGCTTGAGAGCCTGATGTAAACTGCCTAGATCTTCAAAGGGAACGTGTGTGATGGCAATGGCATTTTTAGTCATAACTTTTACTCAATTGATGGTATTTTGCTGGAATTTTATCAAACTGTAGTAGTTCCATATAAAAGTGTCAGAACCACATTCATTGTTGTTAGCTTAGTTCGATCTTAATTTCAGTCCTGACCTGCATTTTTAGTTAAGAAGATTTGCCTGGGCGAAGCTATCAAACCCGCGCTGGGAGTCTAAAATGCCCAACTCTTCGGCGAGCTTAGTAACCCCGTTATAATCAATGCGCATCAGGTTAACCTCGTTGTCTTTTGCGCAATCACCAATCACCTCTTTAGTATGTGGAAATTTGATCTGATCCAACATTGCTTCCCATACACCAAGCTCGATATTGGCAAACCAGTTAACTGGCTTGGGCAGCATCTCCATGAAGAATTCCTTCTGTTCTTTAGTCAGTTTGCTGTAAACCAACTTAGCCAAATTCTTAAAGATAGGGCTATGAGCCATCTCGTCACGGCGATGCATCTCAACTGTCAATCTGTTGAATGGCTGAATTGTGGTATCCTCTGCTAAAAGCTTGAGATAGTCACTGATGAAAACTTCGGAGACGATCGCCGTTACCAACTGAACGATAATTTTTTGCCAATCTTCCGACCAGCGGTCTTGTTCCTGACGCATCTTAATAACAAGATTAAAGTCCGGCAACCTCAGGGACTCTAAACCCCTTTGCTTCCGGGTAATGGAGCAAGCGTTGTTTACTAGTAACACGTGGAAAGCTTCATCCGTAAGTGTCTCGATTGCAATCTTCTGACTGATTTCATCTTCTGTTCCCGGTACATTTTTATAAATAATATCGGAACAGGCAGGGACAACTATTTTTAATTCGATGCCGATAGTTTTCTCGTTGTAAGCCAGCCAGCCGCAGGAGAGAATTTTATTCTGGACTTCCTCTGATGCTTCTAAGAAACGAGGATGGTTTTTAAATGGCAACAAATCCACGCGAAAGTCTTTCAAAGTTGGATCGAATTTTGCCTCTGGCTCCTGCTTCTTCACTTGTGCTCGTTGAGGCCACTTATTGGAAATTTTCTGTAGGAAGTTGCGACAATGGGAGTTGTCATGAGAGTTGAACTTTCTATCTTTGACTGAAAGAGTAGCTGTAGTCTTCAATTGATTGTTTCGGATTTTCATTTTTAACTATCCAAATTTTTTTATGTAATAAAACTAATGTGCAAATGTCCTAAATCAGTGCATAATTAACAATTTTTCTGAGTTATAACCAGAAAAATTGGCTATACCAAACCTAGTGTGTATAAAACCGTGATTATTGCCGATTCGACGGGTTATTTAGAAACAAGTCTTATAAAAAAAACTACCGCCAAATTAAGATTATACTAATTTTTTGATAACCTTTTTATACAGCCAGTTCGGTAGATCAGAAAAAAAATTCTATTAATAGGATCAATTTTGCAATTAAGCTGAGGGGGTGATCTGAACGCTAAAAAGCTTACTAGATAAGGCTTTGATTCCAATTATCTTAGGACATGTCAACTACAAAATTGACCTTATAAATGATTTTTTTGAAGCTCAAATCCTTATAAATATGTCCAATATCAGCCCAAAAAAGTATGTATGATTTTGTTGAAATTGCCTGAAATTATTACCCATTAATGATTTTAGCTTGCATGTCACACCCACAGGGAGTTATCTGTTGAGTGCTGCTATCTTCTTTTTGGTTTAATTCATTTATTGCACCTCCAATGAAAATCATAAACATTATGGGTATCCAAATCATACATGCCATAATTAAATATCCTAAATAAACCCTACAGGCTAGCCCAATCATATGATCGATTCCATAGTCGATATGCCAATTTCCTTGTTCATCTTGATAGACGTCTTTAACTTTCATAAGTTTTTTTAATCATCCAATAAATTATAAAAATAACTACAAAGCTTATAGATAAAATTCCGCAATTCAAACCAAAAATATTTTTATAAACTCATTAATCCTAGGGTGGGCAGTGCCTACGTGGTTTGCAAGCTTCATTATCTGTCTGATGCACTGCCCACCCTACATGAACCTTACTCATCCTACAAAGCTTATAGATAAAATTCCGCAATTCAAAACAATTTATTTTTAATTGATTTAATTCCTGGCTATTTAAGGGGTAATCGCTTATTTAAACGACTCATTTACTATAATCATTCTAATAGAACCATTTTCTTGAGGAACTATCTGTTGAATACTGGTATCTACCTGCGGTATTAATTCAATTAAGGCATCAAAAACGGAAATTAAAAATATAAAAAACAAGAAACTCATGGGAATCGAAATAATAAATTGGATCAGTGTCTGTCCTAAATCATTCCTAATGGCTAGCCCCATCAGATGATCAACTCCATAGTCGATATGCGAATTTCCTTGTTCATCTTGATAGACGTCTTTAACTGTCATGATTAGCCTCGCTCATCCAATAACTTAAAAAAAAATACAAATCCACAAAACTTATAGCTCACATGGGGCTATAATCGACGATGCTACCCTTTAGAAACTAAAGGTTTATCCCTATTAAAAGTTACAGGTGGCGTAGTATCTAGTCACGGAGCTGCTCCCCAAATTGATTCGTTAAGGTCTATATACTAATCAGGGCTAGCTCATAAATTTATGAAATCGGATCTTTTTTGCGTCAGGATAAGTAGCTGGGCGTAATTAAGTGTAAATGATTGAAATTAAAAATCATGAAACCCCTATGAATAGAGGATTACAGCTTCATTTTCGGATTTTGAGTTTTAACGTTTATTTATGCCCACCTACTTACTAATCAGGGCTAGCTCATAAATTTATGCAATCGGATCTTTTTTGCCTAAGAGCAGTGGGCGGGAATGCTTTCCCTTAGCGGCTCCTAGGTCTCATCCCATCCGCGTTAACTGATCAGCTGTGTTAACTGTTTCGCTGTTAATCAAATCACAACCATTTTGGCTTAGTCATCAAAAATATCCAACTGCTCGATAGTCATCTCTTGGTCGCTCATCTTTTGGCCAGTTGTCTTCCTAACTAACAATTGTTTGCCAATCCCTTTGCGTAACCCCAGGGCAATTTTACTGTGCTTCTCAATTTGCTTCATCACCTGCTTCGCCCGATTAATCACTGAAGTTGGTAAACCTGCTAAACGTCCGGCCTCAATGCCATAAGAACGGTTAGCTCCTCCTGGCTGTACCTGATGCAAAAAGATGATTTCATTGGCTAACTCTTTTACGGTCACCTGATAATTAGCGACATTGGGCAAAATCGAGGCTAACTCATTCAACTCATGATAATGGGTGGCAAAAATCGTTCGTGCCTTAATTTCCATAGCCAGATACTCCCCGACCGCCCAAGCGATGGAAAGACCATCAAAGGTTGCTGTGCCTCGACCAATCTCATCCAACAACACTAAAGACTTATCCGTAGCATGATTGAGAATATTCGCTGTCTCGTTCATTTCCACCATAAACGTAGACTGGCCTGTTGCTAAATCATCCACTGCACCGACTCTGGTAAAAATGCGATCGCATATCCCCAAACTTGCTTCCGATGCTGGCACAAAACTTCCCACCTGTGCCATCAACTGAATCAATCCCACCTGACGCAAATAACAACTCTTCCCACTGGCGTTAGGTCCGGTCAAAATAATCAAATCAGGATTATCCGTTTCGGTGGCAGGTTGGACGGTTACAGGTTTAAGGTTATTTGGTTGAAGGTTAGTGTCGGTTGCAGGTTGGACTGTTGAAGGTTGAAGGTTAGAAGGTTGCTGGTTAGTAGGTTGCTCGTTAGAATTTTCAACATTCAACTCAGAAGAACCTTCAACCTTCAACTCCCCGTCAACCTTCAACTCCTCTTCAACCTTCAACTCCCCATCAACCTTCAACTCCCCATCAACCTTCAACTCCTCTTCAACCTTCAACTCCCCATCAACCTTCAACTCCTCTTCAACCTTCAACCTTCCAACATTCAACTCCTCTTCAACTTTCAACTCCCCGTCAACCTGCAACTTGTTTTGACCTAAAGACGCGGAATTCGGGACAAACAAGCCACTGGGCAAGGACTGCTCCACCACTGGATGCCGTCCATCTATAATCCTAATTTCCCGGCTTTGATCCATATCGGGACGACAATACCCCTGATAAACAGCTATTTCTGCTAATCCAGACAACACATCCAACGCTGCTACCGCCCTAGACACACCCCGAATCCTGTCAGCCTCCAGCCCTACCTCATGGCGCAAGCCTACAAAAATTTCATACTCTAAACGATTCAAATCCTCCCGAGCCGTGAGAATCCGTGCTTCCCGTTCCTTCAGCTCTGGGGTTATGTAGCGCTCTTCATTAACTAACGTCTGCTTGCGAATATAGTTATCTGGTACCTGAGCTGTCTTAGCACGAGGTACACTAATGTAATATCCAAAGGTCTTATTAAACCCTACCTTCAGCTTGGGAATATCTGTCTTTTCCCGTTCCGTTACTTCCAAATTAGCAATCCACTGCTGATCCTCCTCGGCTTGACCACGCATTTCATCCAACTGCTGATTGACCTGAGGCCGAATTAATTTCCCCTCAGTCAGATGCAACGGTGGTGACTCTACCAGATGCTCCTGGAGTGTGTGCCCTAACTCTTCTAATTGTGGCGGTACAGTCTGCATCACTTTCAGATAGGGAGAAGAGCCATAAGCCGCTAGGTCAGCTAATTCCGGTAACCTCAACAGGGAATCCCCTAAGGCGACTAAATCTCTAGCATTCGCTCTACCAGAACTTGCTTTCCCTGTCAACCGCTCCAAGTCATAAATTTTCCGAAGCAGCTGCTGTAAGTCCTGGCGCAGTCCAGTATTCTCCACTAATTCAGCGATCGTATCATGTCGCGCCCGGATTCCCTTTATCTCTAGTAATGGTTGTAGTAGCCAGCGCCGCAATGCTCTACCTCCCATGGCTGTACTGGTTCTATCTAGAGCCCAAAGCAGGGAACCATTAAAGGTGTTATCTCGGACAGTGGCGGTAATTTCCAGATTGCGACGAGTCTGGTGGTCGAGAATTAAATAATCAGCAATGGTATAGGTACGTAATATCTGTAACGCTACATAATTTTCTTTTTGGGTATCCTTCAGATATTCCAACAACCCACCAGCAGCACGGACACCAAGGGGTAAATGTTCACAGCCTAACCCTTCAAGCGATCGCACTCTGAACTGTTCCAACAGTCGCTGTCGGGCTTCGGCCAAGGTAAAGTGTCGTTGGGGACGGAGTGCATAACAAAATGAATTTGGTAAACAATCCGGTAAACTTTCAGAGGTCTGACCAGGTCGTAGCATACTCCCCAAATCGGGAGCATTGGTGGGAATTAATACCTCAGAAGGCTGCAAGCGCATCAATTCCTGAACCAGCAGGTCTAACTCTCGGTCTTGAGTAGTCAGGAATTCCCCAGTGGAAATATCTGCATAGGCTAAACCCCAATGATTCTTAGCAATTACTACTGCTGCCAGGAAATTGTTACGACGAGCATGGAGCATCTCCTCTTCCATCAAGGTACCAGGGGTAAGGACACGGGTGACTTCCCGGCGCACCTGACGTCCTTCTTTGGCTGCTACTGAGGAATCTTCCACTTGGTCACAAATTGCGATCGCATAGCCTTTTTCCACTAGCATGGTGCTGTAGCGGTCCAAAGCATGGTGAGGAACCCCTGTCATTGGCACCCGTCCCACTCCCTTACCTGCTTCTTTGCTAGTTAAGACCAGTTCCAGGGCTTCAGAAATTATCCTGGCATCCTGAAAGAAGGTTTCATAGAAGTCCCCAACTCGGTAGAGCAGCACAGCATGGGAATACTGGTCTTTTAGTTGAGCAAAATGCTGCATCATCGGTGTCAGCTTACTGCGGTCAACTGTCCGATGGTCAGTATTCTCAGGCGCAACTTTCCTTGCTGCTTCAGTTGCCCTTTTCGGAAGGTTATCGTTGGATTCGGGAGTAGATGCTTGAGGGGATCTGCTCATGTAATAAGCTAGAAATACCAATATTCTATCGTAATCGGTAAATCCAACTCATCTTCGGTTTGTTAGATTGATTTCCACTGGGCTTCTATTACTCGATTGCAATAGTTTTGTCAAGACTAGGGAGTTGATTACTCTAGTCAAAAAGGTCACTTAAGTTTTAAAATACTCTTGAATTAGGGTCTATACTGCTGTGATCATGAGGGTGCATTTATTTACTTCGATCTAATTTTGTCAAGTATAGTGCCAAGTGCCTCAGTCTCGTCAGGCAGACTAAAATCAAACAGAATTAAATAGAATTAAACAGAATTAAATAGAATAAAAGAGCTTGAACCCGAATTGAATTATGTCTGAACCATCAATTACTATTACAGTCAAGCTTTTTGCTGCCTATCAAGAAACCTATGGCTTGCCAGAACTCCAGTTGGGATTTCCCCCTCAAACATCAGTATCAGCCGTGCTAGACCGTTTACTGAGTGAACACCCAGAGCTGGAGCAATGGCGTGAAGTAACCCGCTTTGGCATCAATCTGCAATTTGTTCCCCCCGATACCCCCTTGCAAGATGGGGATGAAGTGGTTCTGATTCCTCCTGTTAGCGGTGGTTAATTGATAGTAATCCCTAAAAAATAAGCCCTAAAAAATAAACACAAGTTGTAGCTGCAATTCCTTTACCTGACGCAGGATTTCAATTTTTTGAATAAACTCTCGAAAGTAAAACCGACGCTCTGATTCTGATAAATCAATCCAGAATTGAGGAATAGATACTGTTTGAGCGATCGCTTTTAAATTCACTGGCGGCAAAGCAGCTAGCTGCTGCTGCAATTGGTAAATTTCTGTGCGTAGTTTGTATGCTCGTAAATCAGCAGTTTCTTGATCAAGCACCCCACTAGAGGTTAACAGGGGTAGTTGCTCTAAATTATCTTTTTTTTGAGTAATTTTACCCTTAAGGGATTCCTTCACCCCATCCAAGCTGGGAGAATTCATAGCAGCAACAGCACGGGGTAATTCCTGACAGATCAGTTGAATGGTCTGCTCCAAAACCTGTTCATAACTAATAGCACGACATTTGGGATGCTTAGGACAATTGATCGGACGTAGGTACAGATATTGTTTGTTTTTACGATATTGAGTAACACTAACAACGGTCATTCCCGACTGACATTCCTGACAAACCACCAACCCTGCCAAAGAACGGGGAGCACTGGCGGTGCGAGGAGGTAATTGTCGGTTGCGCCTGAGCAATCGGTCAATCTGTGCCGCTTCTTCGCGATTCAAAATAGCGTTATGGGTATCGGAAATAACTTCACCATTTTTTTGATAGCCAAGGTCTCCCCGATACACCGGATTTGTCAGCCAACGACGCCCGGTAGTCACGGAAATCCGTTTACCATATTTTTGCTCTAAATACCGTACTGCACCCCGCAAGGAACCATAAAGCAGAAACTGCTCAAAAAAATCCTTAACCACCGGTGCAGTACTGCGGTCAATTAGATAGCGGTCTTTGCCGCGCCGATAGCCATAGGGGGCTTTTCCTGGTGGGGGTAAAGCTTTGAGGCGATTACGAGCGTGTCCTTGCCGAAGGCGGCGGCTGTTTACTTCCTGCTGGATTTCCTGTAGAAGTTTCAGTAAACTAGCCCGAATCGCAGTGTAGTTGGTAGCATCCCTTAGCTGAGCAGAATTGTAAGATTGCTCTGTGGCAACCAAGCAAACACCAAGGGTTTCAATTTGGGTAATGCGATCGCTAATTTCAGCCAAACACTCTCCCAGTTCTTCCAGACGACGAATTAGCAAGTAATCAGGGGGTTGAGCTTGGCAATCCGCAACTAACTGCTCCCACTGTTGACGTCCTCCCAAATCTAGATAGACCTGATCCACCTCCAAACCCCAAACTGCTGGGTCAGGTAGCGAGTCAAGTAGGGGATTGCTGTACAGGTAGGCAATGGTTTTCATCTATTTTCCCGAGCCCTACCTTAAACCCCTAAGTGCTAATCTTACTAATCTCACTAATCTCAATAATATTACCATCTGGATCTTTAGTAAACAATGCCGCACGACCAGACGAGCTCAATTGAATCGGGTAACCATGAGCGTGTAGAGATTCCTTCGCTTCATCTAAATTTACTACGCTAAAGGCAATATGGGGATTACGACTCCATTTTTCAGGATTTTTTAGTTCAACTTTAGCATTAGGATTAACCATCAAGTGAATTTGGAATTGACCAACCTGATACCAAGCACCAGGAAATCTCAGCTCTCGTTCAACTTTAGATAATCCCAAAATATGACCGTAAAAATGCTCTGCCTTTTCCAAATCAGAAACTAAAACAGCAACATGAAGACACTGATTAATTTCCATAATCTTTTACTTTAAAGTTACAAGTTATAGGTTACAGGTTATCTGGTTGAAGGTAACATTCAAGGTAGCCAACGAGCATTAAATCCAGTTAGGAGTGGTTCCGCTTCCAGCTTCACTGGAGTATCTGAAGATGTATCATCCACTAAAGGTAATAGCCAGAGTCTAGCATTGGCAATTATTTGTCCTTCATCAGTGATCAAACCTTCATCAGATGACCGTTCAGGGACTATTTGATCAAAGAGTATACCTAAGTCATCTGGGGACAAACTCATATGAACTTCCTGTTGCTCCGGTAAAACTACCAAGCGCTTTAAAGTATACTCATTCTTGTCATTAGGTTTAAGGTTAATCGCTGCTAGGAAAGGTTCTTCTTTGAATTCTTCCCCAGCAATGAGTTGGCTGAGCAGACAATAGAGAATCTGGTTTTGCGCCGAGAATTCACAACTATGGACAGAACCAGTGGTGCGCAGTATCTCTTGCTCAGAGCCTTGGTTTTTGACTAGAAATAGCGATCGCGTATAGTCAGAATTAAACTTCACCATCACTGCTGCTGAACCATCCTTAGCAAAGTTTAGGACCATGCCAAACTTCGGTAAAAAGTCTAGGGGTTGAGCATTTGGTGTCAAGGGTAAAATGCCCACTCCCTGACCTTGAGCCATCGCGATGGCGTTGCTATCAGGAGTAATTATAAAATCTCCTCCTGGTTCATGGTCTAATGGTTTTGGTTTAGCACCAGCTTGTATGGTCCACAGCCCAAACTCCGAAGGATTACTGCGACTGACCCGCTGTACCACAATCGTTTTACCATCAGCAGACAAATCAAACTTGAGATTCTGGTAGTCTTTGCTATCGAGAACCAGCTCAACTTTACCACTAGAGTCTGAGGATACGGTCGCTTGAGCTGGGGCACGAGTAGATATGCCCGTGGTCACAGTATATAATTTGGCGGAGAGCAAGTCCTGTTCTTGATTCTGACTCTGAACAGCAGAGAAAAGAATTCGGCTGCCATCAGGATAGAACTTAAAGTCCATAACCACCAAATCTGGAGGCGTCAAGATAGTTTTTTGTTGGCGAGTGAGATTATAGAACATTAATCGCCCCTGTTCTTCTGCTTTAACACCCACATAGGCAAATGCCCGGTCACGGGTACGGAAAGATGCCTTAAACGGTTCCATGGGAGTGTTATTGCCAGACTTAGCGAATTGATCTACTGCCCCAGTCAGCTGGAATTGATACTCGGTGCCATAGGGTAAGGGCAGCAGCGGAGTATAAGCCATTTTACGTCCTGCCCAGCTAATTTTGCCCGGGATGGGTGGAACAATGTTCAGATTAGCTTCGACACTAGTCTGATCCATAGCACGGCTGAAGGTGAGGATAAACGCTTTATCCTCCGCACCGACTTGTTTATCTTGCCACGTAAATTCCCTTACCCTGGGGGCAGTGCGATCGCCAGTCCACAGTAATATACCAATCAGTAGACTCAGTATAACTATGACTGCCCCAGCAGTACGGTCAATGGGTTGAAGAAAGGTTTGAATCTTCACGGTTTGAGCTGCTACTGATAGTTTAATCGGTTGAACTCTTCTAGCTCAGTCATTGATTTCTATGGGGGGCTTTACCCCCAATTTTAATAAATAACCGTATCATAGATTTTTTGCCTAAGCCCTGACTAAATCATTAGTATAGCCAATCTGTAAGTATACCCAATCTGTCATCGCCTCAAGCCAATACCCCAGTATTAGTCAGTCCCATCCTCACTAACAGGGTAATTGACCCAAAAAATCGGATATAAGTTCAAAAATTGGTAATTTTAGACTTATCGCATTTTCTAGTAAAAGTAGAAAAACGAAAGTGGGTTCGCTTTTAGCGAGCTTCCGCTAAAAGCGAACGCTAATCTTATCAAATGATTAAACTCTGATTAATTGCAAATTAAACAGAGTTTATTCTGACTCGAAGCTCCTGACTCCTGAGGTGCGCTTTCCGTGTCTTGATGCAGTCGCTCATGGGGGGAACCACGGCAGTCGCTCATGGGGGAAACCCCCAAGACCGCGCTGCCTTCCCAAGACCGCGCTGCATCGCTAGGCGAATTAAATTCGCCACGGGTCGCACCTCGATAACGTTGCTTATGTCGAAATCACGTTGGCACGATATTGACTGAAAACCATAAGTAAAATTACTCAACATTTCTAGCCTATAGTTTCCAAAGTCAATCCCCTTCAATTTATCAAGAAGGGAGTTTGTTCGCGTAGCGTGGCCTTTGGCCAGGGAAAAGAATACCCCATCCCTCTTTCAGGGCTTAAAGTTACCGTAAGAATAGGGTCGCCTTAATAATAAAGTTTTAACCCTTTTTCTCATAGCCGACCAACCATAAAGGCTCCACTATTCTAAGGTTTCGTCTCCGGGGATGAATTTTCCCTCAATCAGGCAAAGTCCCAGTTCTTCCTAGGAACTCTAAGTATTCAGAAAGGCTTAACCCCGAACAAGCGGCCAAACGTTTCAATCCCTGCCAACCAGTTTCAGTAGCCTTGATACTGTAACTCTTCTTTGCTTCCTCGTGTAATCTGGGTCTTCCTACTTTTCTTTTAATTTGTTCAGGCATTTTCTTGACACTATAGTTTTGGAGGTCTATAATTAGATTAGCACTAAAAAAGGTCGAACAGATGCAACTAGGATACTCTTACAAACTCAAGCCCAATCAGGAACATAAATCTAAAATGAACAGATGGTTGGATATGCTGAGAGCACAGTATAATTACCTGTTGAGAGACAGAAATGATTCTTACGATCAAGCAAAAACTCCCAGGTTAGGCAATTACTGTGAATTAAAAAGTGGTGGGGAAGCGTGTCCATTGACCTGTTCAGTGAGTAAAAATTACTCTATAGGCTACCCTTGGAAGAAAAGTCAGAAAAATCCAAGACGAAGTGCTTACGAAGCTCAAAGTTCCAGTCTGCCCATACTCAAGAAAGAAAGACCTTGGTATAAATCGATTCATTCAACTGTTTTACAACAGACCCTAAGACAGTTGGATGTCGCATTTGCTAAATTCTTCAAAGGAGAAACTGGATATCCAAAACCAAAAAGAAGGTCACGATTTAGAAGCTTCAAATACGCTCCTGGTCAGGTGAAGCTTAATGGAAACAAAATATACCTCCCAGGAATTGGATGGATGGGTTTTTATAACTCCCGTCCTATACCTGAGGGTTTTACCCTGAAGTCCGTCACTGTTCGCAGAAAAGCTCGTGGGTGGTTCGTAAGTCTTCAAATCGAAGATAAATCGGTTCCACCTACTCCAGTAAAAGATAATACCGAAATTGACCCTCTGAGAGTCAAAGGCTGCGATCTAGGTATCAATAAGTTAATAAGCCTATCTAATGGAAAAACAATAGCTAATCCGGCTAAACAAAAATCCTTTAGACGCAGGGAAAGGCGTTTGAAGTTGAGGCAGAAAGCTGCTAGCAGGAAGAATAAGGGGTCTAGGAATAGAGGGAAGTCTTATGAAGCGGTTGCTTCGCTTCATGAGCGGATAACAAATAATCGTAGTGCCTACCATTGGGGTATTGCCAATCAATTAGTTGACGGAACAGATGCTTTAGTATTTGAAGACCTCAATATTAAAGCAATGAAATCTCGGTGTAAACCTAGACCCAATGAAAGTGGTAGCTACGATTCGGCAAAGCCGACGTTTCACGAACGCAATGGGCAGTCGGCAAAAAAAGGTTTAAATAGGTCAATATCTAATGCAGCTTGGGGAGAATTGGTTAAAAAAGTAGAAGTCGTGGCTGCAAAGTCAGGCATACCAGTAGTCAAGGTAAATCCCAAGCACACGTCTCAAAAATGCCCAAAATGTCATCACGTCAGCAAAAGTAACAGAAAAAAAGAAAAGTTTGTCTGTACCAACTGTGGTCACTATGACGATGCTGACATTAATGGGGCAATAAACATCAAGTTGCGGGGTCTCAAAAAACTGGGAATTGACCCATTAGACGCGCGCCTTAGATAGGGTCGCCTTAATTACAAATTTTTAACCAAAGGTGCGCTTTCCGGAGACAAAACCTGTTTATTAGGGCAGCCTTAAAACAATAACCATTACCCTTTGACTCATAGCCTGCCGACTATAAAGGCTGCCCTATTCTTGCGGTAACTTCTAACCGTAGGCGAATTAAATTCGCCACGGGTCGCACCTCTTTTACTCATAGCCTGCAAACTATAAAGGCCGGAGACGAAACCTTAGTAGAGGGTCGCCTTAGTTAATAAGTTTTGACCCTTTTTCTCATAGCCAGTCCCCTGTAAAGGCGACCCTCTACTTACGGTAACTTCAAACCACTATCTTACGGTAACTTTAAACTCAGCTACCTCCGGTGCGGGGGAAAGTCACGCCCATGGAGATAACAGCAACATAGTTGTTGTGCCTGGGAATCCCCACCCTCTTACAGGGTGGGGAGGTTCAAACAGTTAAGACTTTATCTAGCGGTTATAATAGTAATTATGGACACAGGTTTTTTTACCTATTCCCTATTCCAAACTTTCCTACTCCCTACTCCCTAATGTCTGTTACCTTAGCCAAAGTTATCTTTGCTATAACAATACAAATCGTCAAAGTTAGAGAAGACAAATTGTCAACCTTTTTGGCTTTGTAATAAATCTTAAAACTTCCTGAAAAATCTACTAATACTAAGGGTTAGCTGGCTATAGTAAAACCAGGTGATATATCTAAAGTCAGGTATCGCTATCCTTGCTCTATATAGTTGCTATATCTAATAACTGGAGCTAGCTGCTTGCTTTGTAAACCCTGTCATTTGAGTCAATTAATTTGACACAGTTAGTTGTTTGCTGAAAAATTAGCTGTCACTAACTATATATCTGCTCAAGTCTAAGTCAATACTCAGTTAATGAGTATTTTTATCTAGGCAAATACACTAATTAGGAGAATTACAGTGATTTTTTGGAAAGGAATAAAGCCCCAACAATTTTATGTTATTTTCTTGCTGATCAGCCTGAATATAATTGTTTTTATGGCTCTAATGTCAAAGATGCCTAATAATTTTATACTAGCGTTTTAGTAATTATAAAATTATTACTATTAATTGAGTAGTATTATGAACAATTCGGTAGTGGTAACGATGTAGTGATTTTGCTACGGTAAGCGTCAATGTTTCGGGTGTTAAAATCACTACTTGTTTACCACTACCAACAATTCCTCATTGAAACCTCATTGAGAACAATATGCTAGAGTATCTCCCCCCACTCAACGATCACAACTTGCCATATCCCGATACAATTCATCCGATCGTGGTTCATTTTGTGATTGCCATGGTATTGTTTGCCGTCTTTTGTGACACTGTCGGCTACTTTAGCCGTAATTATCGCCTGTATGAGGTAAGTTGGTGGAATTTATTTTTTGCGACTATTTCTATCTTTATTGCTGTTATTTTTGGGCAAATTGAAGCCGGATTAGCAGAGCCTTACACAGCAGCAGAGGGAACATTGAACCTGCATACGCTGATTGGTTGGTCTCTATCTGGCATCATTGCAGCGGTGACAGCATGGCGCTACATTATTCGTTCTCGCAATCCCAAAGAGTTACCCATACCTTTTTTGGGGGTGGGGGTGTTGTTAGTAGGGTTAGTGTTTGTCCAGGTCTACCTGGGTGACTTACTTGTGTGGGTTTATGGATTGCATACTGTTCCGGTAGTAGAAGGGACTAGGGAGGGTTTGTTGTAATGAATTCAAACCTAATTGACCAACTAGGGAGCCAATTGGGAGCCAATGGCTTGCCTTACCCGATTCCGATTCATCCCAATCTGGTACATCTAACCCTTGGGTTATTTATCGTGGCCATCGGCTTTGATATCGTTGGGGTCTTGTTTCCCCTGGAAAAACCAGTCTTTAAGATACTGGCAATTCCTGCCACAAGATCCAATTTTTTTGATGTCGGCTGGTACAACATGCTGGCAGCAGCAGTGATTACTTTCTTCACCGTTGCAGCTGGTTTCTATGAAATCATGCTGGCAGACCCACCCACAGACGTTAGAAGTGCCTGGGGATTACAAGCCATGGAAACCATGCTTTGGCATGGAGTTGGTGGGGTCTTGCTGCTGCTGCTGATTGTAGGAATGGCAGTATGGCGAGGATTTCAGAGATTTGTTTGGAATAAGGATAGAGCCAGACAGGTACAATGGACCTATTTGTTAGCGGGACTAGGGATTTTTGCACTGATGTTTGTTCACGGTACCCTGGGAGCGCAACTGGCGGCAGATTTTGGCCTACACATTAGCGCTGATCGCCTGTTGAGACTCGGAGAAGATCCAAACTTACTGTTGAAATAAATAGGCTTATGAATATTCGCAGGATTTTGACCTTGGTTGTCGTTGCGATCGCATTAGCCGGGATTAGTCTGTGGATGGGTCAACAGGCTTACTCTTGGTTTCCTCCCCAAGCTTCAGCTGAATCCCTGCTAGTTGACGATTTATTCAGTTTCCTAGTGACACTGGGAACCTTTATTTTCTTAGGAGTAGTAGGAACCCTAACCTATTCAGTCTTGTTTCAGCAAGCAGGCAAGTATGACTTAAGCGATGGTCCAGCAATTGAAGGAAACATCACCCTGGAAATCGTCTGGACAGCGATTCCCTTAGCCCTAGTAATTTGGATTGCAGCCTACAGCTACCAGGTCTACGACCAGATGTCGATTCTCGGTCCGATGGAGCATGTTCATCTAGAAATGGCAACCGCTGAGGCTGCACCCATCGAGTCAAGCCCTCACTCACAAATGCCTGACTCCAACGAACCCATAGAGCGTATTGAAGTCTTGTCTCGTCAGTGGGCGTGGGAATTTCGCTATCCCGAGCAGAGTATCAGCAGCACAGAACTCCATTTACCCAACAACCATCGCATCAAGCTTACCCTCAAATCAGAGGATGTGATACATGGGTTTTATATTCCCGCCTTTCGAGTCAAGCAGGATATTATCCCAAATCAGGCGATTGAGTTTGAATTTACTCCCATTCGCGAAGGCAACTATCGGTTGCGGGATTCTGAATACAGTGGGACTTACTTTGCAGCAATGCAGGCGGATGTGGTAGTAGAATCCCCGGAATCCTATCAGCAGTGGCTTGCTCAAGCAGCGGTTCAACCCCCCACAGCAGCCTACAATCCAGCCTTTGAGGAATATCGTCGAGCCTCTGAAACAGCAATTAATGCAGGCTGGAAAACGGTGGTTCCAGCTGCGCCTCCTATGGTTAATTACTCCGGTTCAAATATCCAAAACAAAGGATTATGACCAATCTTTCTTCAGTTGAACCAATCGGCTCCTTGGGCAACCAGCCCTCCCCAGGTGCCCCTGAAGACTGGAAACGGTTTTTCAGCTTCAGCACCGATCACAAAGTGATTGGGATTCAGTATATTGTCACCTCTTTTTTCTTTTTTCTCATTGGTGGAATCTTTGCCATGATCGTCCGGGGTGAACTGATTACCCCAGAAGCCGATCTGGTCGATCGCACCGTCTACAATGCTATGTTTACCCTCCACGGAACAGTAATGCTGTTCTTGTGGACTTTTCCAGTGTTAGCCGGGCTAGCCAATTACCTAGTACCCCTGATGATTGGGGCACGGGATATGGCATTTCCCCGGCTAAATGCCCTCGCCTTCTGGATGGTGCCCGTCTTTGGGATTGTCCTGATGGGAAGCTTTTTAGCTCCAGGAGGCCCAGCCCAAGCAGGTTGGTGGTCTTATCCACCCGTGAGCCTGCAAAACCCCACTGGTGCTTTGATTAGCGGTCAATTTCTCTGGCTACTAGCCGTGGCGCTCTCGGGAGTATCCTCTATTCTGGGAGCCGTCAATATCGTAACCACCATTATTCGGATGCGATCGCCTGGAATGACCTTTTTCCGAATGCCTGTCTTTGTCTGGGCTGTACTCAGTGCCCAGAGTATTCAATTATTTGGCTTACCTGCCCTGACTGCTGGAGCCATCATGCTGTTGTTTGATTTAACCCTAGGCACCAGCTTTTTTGACCCTGCCAAAGGGGGCGATCCCGTTCTGTTCCAGCACTTTTTCTGGTTCTACTCTCACCCAGCCGTTTACGTAATTATCTTACCGATTTTTGGCATTTTTTCAGAAATATTCCCAGTTTACGCCCGCAAGCCCCTTTTTGGTTACAAAGTAGTTGCTATTTCATCCCTAATAATTGTCGGGTTGAGCGCTGTGGTCTGGGTGCATCACATGTTTGCTAGCGGCACCCCCGGATGGATGCGGATGCTGTTTATGTTCTCCACAATGCTGATTTCCGTGCCAACTGGCATCAAAGTCTTTGCCTGGGTAGCCACCATTTGGGGAGGCAAACTCAAACTCACCAGCGCCATGCTTTTCGGACTAGGTGGCTTAGTGATGTTCGTATTTGCGGGCATTACTGGCATTATGTTAGCAGCCGTTCCAGTAGATATTCACGTCAACAACACCTATTTCGTTGTTGGTCACTTTCACTACGTTATATATGGCGCAACAGTTATGGGAATTTATGCCGCCTTCTACCATTGGTTCCCCAAAATGACAGGGCGCATGTATAATGAAGGGTTGGGAAAACTTCACTTTGCCCTGACCTTTATCGGAGCCAATCTCAATTTCTTCCCCATGCACCCATTAGGACTGCAAGGCATGCCCCGCCGAGTTGCGTCCTACGATCCCGAATTTGCCTTTTGGAATGTGGTTGCTAGCATTGGAGCCTTCCTTTTGGGCATGTCTACTTTGCCCTTTATCCTCAATATGGTCGGTTCCTGGGTACAAGGAGAAAAAGCACCAGCCAATCCCTGGCGGGCGATCGGGATAGAATGGCTTGTCTCCTCGCCGCCCAGTCACGAGAACTTTGAAGAGTTACCTGTGGTGATTGCCGAACCCTATGGCTATGGCAAATCTGAACCTTTGCTTTCTAACCCTGATGCCCTAGAAGTTAGCCATGAACCCAACTGAAATCGATCCATCACTCACCTCTGGTGTAATACCGAGTCAGACCCATACCTCTGATGGGACAGCAGAACATAGCCATGATGAAGCGGGCAACAGCATGTTTGGCTTCATCATCTTCTTGCTCTCAGAAAGTGTAATCTTCCTGAGCTTCTTTGTTGGATACATTGTTTACAAGACCACCACAGCCGACTGGCTCCCCGCCGGTGTCACAGGGCTAGAGATCAAAGAGCCAGCTATTAATACTGTAGTGCTGGTTTCTAGTAGTTTCGTAATTTACATTGCCGAACGATATCTCCATGCCAAAAATCTGTGGGGCTTTCGGGCATTTTGGCTCCTGACCATGGCCATGGGGAGCTACTTTTTATATGGTCAGGCAGTGGAATGGGGCAGTCTCTCCTTCGGGTTTACCGATGGGTTATTTGGCGGCACCTTTTATTTGCTCACCGGGTTTCATGGTTTGCACGTGCTCACAGGAGTATTGCTGCAATTGATTATGCTGGGACGCTCCTTCATTCCCGGCAACTACGACAACGGTGAGTTTGGGGTTGCTGCCACCTCCCTGTTCTGGCATTTTGTCGATGTGATCTGGATTATTTTGTTTGTGCTGATTTATATCTGGCAGTAGCGTTATTCTTAGGTTGGGTGAGCAGGAGCGTAACCCAACCACCTAAGGCTTTCGTCTCGTTTAGTTAGATTTCCCATAAAAAAATGCTCTATGAAACTGACATCATCAAATGGGTTGAACAACAAGTTTCCCTGATCAAAGAACAACGGTATAGTGAAGTAGACTGGGTGAATCTCCTAGAAGAGATTCAAGACTTGAGTAAACGAGAGCGAGACCGCTTTTTATCCTCTATTCGTTTAACGATTCAACATCTGTTGAAATGGGAATATCGACCTGAAAAACGGTCTAGGTCTTGGGAAATCACGATCAAACGAGAGCGCAATAACCTTAAACGCTATCTCAGAGATACTCCTAGTTTAAACCGATACTGGGAAGATTTATCAAAGGTTTATGGTGATGCGAGAGCCGATGCTGCCAATGAAACCGGAATTTCCGATTGGGATTTTCCTGACAACTGTCCCTATTCTCCTGAGCAAATCCAATCAGATTGGTTACCTCCAGACTAGAATATCTAGAAAAAGCCTTGTAGGGAGGGTAGGGAAGATATTAACAATGGGGAATTTAGGGGATTTGAGTAATGAATTAAGGTGCCAACTATAAACAAAACCTAAAAATACAGCTAAAAATAACACTTATTAAAATCAAATTCAGCAAAAAAACATTATGTTATTTTATTAATTAATTTTAGTAAATGGCGCTATAGGCTATAAAAGTTTAACTAAAGGTAAAAAAAAAATTGTAACTATGCCATCAAAAGACACCATTCATAACCGAGTGAAACAAGCGATTATCAATGATGGATGGCAAATAACCAATGATCCTTATGTAATTTCCTATGGTGAAAGATTTTTATTTATCGATTTAGGTGCAAGGGATTCACTGAACTTAGAAGAAACAGAAAGTCAACTCATTGGACTCGAACAAGATAATGCTAAAATAGCAATTGAAATTAAAACCTTTAGGAATCAGTCTCCTGTTGTTGATATAGAAAAAGCTATTGGTCAATATACTTTATACAAACTTCTCTTAACTCAAGTAGATCCCGAGCGAATCATTTACTTAGCGATTACTGAACAAACGTATAATGAAATATTTGATGAACCCCTTGGTCGATTAGTGATTGAGGAACTTCCTCTAAATTTAATTATTATTGATGTAGTCCAATTAGATGTCAAACAATGGATACCCAAACGACCTATCGAGAAATAATAAAACAAGTTATTCTAAAATACGCTCAATTTCGCCCCTCTCATGGAGACATCCGACTTGACCCCATTTTTGACGAAACACGAGAGCACTACGGATTAATGCAGGTAGGATGGTCACAGGGAAAAAGAATCAGAGGAAACCTAATATATATTACTCTAAAAAATAATAAAATTTATATTGAATATGATGGAATAGAAACGGGTATCACTACTGATTTAGTTAATGCTGGCATCAAGAAAGAAAATATTGTTTTAGCTTTTTACCCTCCGGAAATGCGTCAGCAAACTGAATTTGCCGTCAATTAAAAATTTATTCGTGTTTTATAAAATCAAGGCTATAACAAATTTAATTTTAAATGACTATGGATAGAAAATATAGGTTACCGGTTCTAGGAGTAGGGTTGACTATTAGCTTAATATTAATGGGTTGTAATTCCTCTGATGATGCGTTAGAAAAATCTCGTTATCAACCCTTGAATATAGCTGAAATCAAAGGTAAGGGAATAGGAGATGATCCGAAAGCGATCGCACTAGACTTATTTGGTAACAAAAAAACGGTCGAGAGTGATTTTACTGAAGAAATAAAGGTGATTGAGCAGCAAGCTTTTGAAAAAATCGTAATTCTAACCCAGATGAATCTACCTGATGACAAAATTAGGGGCAAGCGTTATCGACTTGAGTTTAAATTCGATCAATCTACCGGTAAATGGAATTTAAAGGAAGCAGGTCGTCAACAGTCCTGTTATAGAAGTGATAAACCTACAGATTGGACAATTGAGCCTTGTCCCTAGCTAAACTTGTCGATAGGGTTTATCGTATTTATGAGGTAAGCATTTATGTCAATCAGCACCGAAGCTATCAAGCAAGACCTGGATCTACTTACTGCTGAACAACTTCAGCAAGTCGCTGATTTTATTGCATTTCTTAAGTTTCAAGATAAACGTCCTCGGATTGTCCTAGATCCTGCTCAGTTAAAAGCCCTTTCTCATGAGTTTGCTGAGGAAGACCGCGCTCTTGCAGAAGTGGGAATGAGCGATTATGCGGCAAGTCTTGATCAAGAAGATAAGCTATGACCAATCAATATTAAAGCAGTATCTATACCACCGTAAAAATATAACTAATCGTTACATCTGATCGTAAAATCTAATTTTTTTCATGAAGATTAATATAGCATAAGTTAATAATTTTAAGCTCCTAAACTCCAGTAATTTATGAACTCCTGTAATATCATGTCGGGATAATTAGTTATAAAAAAGCATTACCCTTGAAACCTTACTCTTTGACTTCTGCCTTCTGCCTTCTGCCTTCTGCCTTCTGACTTCTGACTTCTGACTTCTGACTTCCCACTTCAAACTTCAAACTTCGGACTTTTACTATGATTATCGACGACCAATATTACGACTTTATTATTATCGGCACAGGTGCTGGCGGCGGAACCTTAGCCTATAAACTTGCGCCAACTGGGAAGAAAATTCTGATCCTAGAACGAGGCGATTTTATGCCTCTAGAAGAACAAAATCGCAGTAATGTCGATATTTTTAAGCGAGAACGCTATCACGCTCCTGAAATTTGGTATGACACTGCTGGAGAACCGTTTTTCCCCCAAATGAATTACGCTATCGGTGGCAATACTAAAATCTATGGTGCAGCATTGCTACGATTGCGGGAGCGGGATTTTGAGAAAGTGCAACATCAAGAAGGAGTGTCGCCGGAGTGGTGTTTGAAATATTCCGACTTTGAACCCTACTACACTGAAGCGGAACAACTTTATAAGGTTCACGGTCAGGCAACCAGCGATCCCACTGAGCCATTTCATAGTCAAGACTATCCCTTTGAAGCAATCCCCCAAGAGCCTCAAATTGCGGAAATTTACAATGCGATCGCTCAACAAGGTCTGCATCCATCTTACCTACCGTTAGGACTGACGCGCCAAGACGACGACCCAACCAATGATTCCGAGGTCAGCGGAATTGTGCCAGCGTTGAAACATCCGAACGTGACCTTAAAAACCAATGCGAAAGTGGTCTGTTTGCACACTAACCCGTCAGGTTCAGCAGTTAAAGGGGTCGAAGCCGAAATTGGCGGACAATCCTACTTGTTTATGGGGGAAATTGTCCTAGTTGCTTGTGGTGCGGTGAATTCAGCAGCCTTGCTATTACACTCTGCCAATGATCGACACCCCCAAGGACTTGCCAACAGTTCGGGGCAAGTGGGACGGAATTTGATGAAAAGCCTAATGACTGCTGTAGTGCAACTGAGCACTAAGCCCAATTCAGGTGCTTTTCAAAGAAGTATTTATCTCAATGATTTTTATTGGGGTGATCCTGATTTTCCTTACCCAATGGGTCACATTCAAAATTCCGGTGGATTGCTGACAGATATTATTT
Source organism: Moorena sp. SIO3H5 (assembly GCF_010692395.1). Classification (GTDB taxonomy): domain Bacteria; phylum Cyanobacteriota; class Cyanobacteriia; order Cyanobacteriales; family Coleofasciculaceae; genus Moorena. Next base: position 3,671 of record NZ_JAAHHS010000067.1, on the reverse strand, counting down.
TTGCTGAAGCACCACCACTGTTATCAGTTCTTGCAAAATTTATGCCAGGATTTGGACTGAAGCAGTTAGCTACTCGTTCCATTGGCTGGTGGGTGCAGACAGAGGATTTGCCCGATCCCAATAATCGAGTGCGAATTGATGGCAACAAGTTGTATATTGACTACACTCCCAATAATATCGAAGCGCACGATCGCTTGGTTTATCGCTTGACTGAAGTACTAAAAACCATTGAAAAAGGTCTGGATGGTTTTCAGAGCGGGAAAATATATCCTCGTGGGGAAGTACCGATTCAAGTAATGGCAAATCAGTGTGGCACCTGCCGTTTTGGGGACGATCCTGCTACTACTGTGCTCGATCGCAACTGCCGCACTCATGATCTCGAAAATCTTTACGTAGTCGATGGCAGTTTCTTTCCATCCAATGCTAGTGTTAGCCCAGCTTTAACCATTATTGCTAATGGTCTACGAGTGGGGGATCATCTGATTGAAAAGTTTGGGTAAGCATTCAGCCATCAGCTGTCAGCGGTCAGCTGAAAATAAACCTCGTTCCCGTAGTAATGAGGTAACATTTCCTACTTACAACAAGTCCAATGGACATAATAAAAAATACCATTGAGTATTTCTATTAAATCAACTGTTCTAGGATGTCCAAAGCCTTTTGATTCAGGTAGTAATGGTTTCAACACCTCAAGCTTCTGTATCCCTTAAATCAAGTAGGATTTGGCTTTATCGTGGGTGCAGCAATTTTAGGTAGACGTGTCATTGAGCGAAATTCATTCAACCTCGGCTAGTTTAGCATCTATATAATCTTAATTTTTTCGATCTTTAGATTGTATTTACCAATCAGCTCTTAGGAAGTTGCTGAGTGTGGCGCGCAGCAAACCCGACATCTTCCGCCAAAGTCCTCTAGCTCGAAAAACCGTTACGCCTGACTACCAGTTTAACTTGTTCAATGCCACAGGGAAAAACTTTGACGGATCTGGGCATGGCTGATGGTATAATTACTGTTTAGATTATACCATTAACACAGGCAAAGTGAGATCACAAGTCAGTCACAAGTCAGATCATCTCAGGCGGTAAGTCAGTATGCAGTGGGGTTTGATGAATATATGAGGTTCAAACAAATAAAACCTGATGTTCAAAAACACTCAATTGCAGAAGTTAAATCATGTCAATCTACAAGTTAACTAATCAATTAAGCAGCAAAGCAATCACTCTCTTAAATATGTATTCTGACCACGATTCTGAGTTGGCACCACTCGCTCCGTCTGAGATAACTACTTATTCTGATGCCAAAGCGCGATATGAATGATTGTAACTATACGTCAAAATCTAAGACTTGAGCCCAGTTAACTTGCTACTATAATTAACATAATTCTCAAAAAAGAATATATCCTGGATTAGGCTATAGTGGGATAGTGGGATAGTGGGATAGTGGGGTAGTGGGAGATGGGATCGCATTGAATTCCACACCAGCCCTAATCCTTGTGTGATCAGTAATATTATCAGTAAATCATGACAACAATGAGAGACTTCATCCTTGTTCAGGGTAGGGAAAATACTGAAAAAATAATTTCCGAAATCTTAGTCAACTATCAAGAGTCTGATAATCGAGATAATATTCAACATTTTTGTAAGGATGTTATCGACAAGCGTCAAAAAATAAAAGACAAAACCAAAACCCTTACTGATATCAAAAATGCGTTAGATACTATCGACATGATTGATAGTTATCATCAAAGCTTAATCAACGCTCAAGAACAAGGTAAATCAAAAGTAAATTGGCTTGAATCTACCCTTGAAGAAATCACCGATATAGAAAGTGTAGAAAAAAGACGTAAAATTGTTCAAGAGCTTCACGAAGCCTTAGTTTTAGCTAATAATCAGCAATTAGCGTCATTGTCTGGTGAATCAACGGACGTATATACTCCTCTGAAGCAACCTGAAGTTGAAGGCATCAACAATCCTCAAGTTATGGAACAACAAGTATTAGATGATGTTCAGAACAACACCATGCTATCTTCAATTTCCATGGGTCAGCCGTTTGATATGCTTTCAGACCCTTTAAATCTAGATTTATTTAATAATTTTTCTTTTCTGGACGTTGCTGAGAATTATTTCAATCAATACCTTGGTCAGGTAGATAACACCTTCAAACAACTAGTCACCTTAGGCACAGTAGTTGCTAAAGAAGAGGGTCACTTAGGCATACTTGAAGAAGCAGATATAGCCGAAATTGCTGCCATGGTTGATATGGGACTTACCCTTCCCCAAATCGGCTTTAAACTTGGCAAAGGCGAGATTACACTGATTGAGGCTGTAGAAGATTTATATGATAGACAAGTTGCAGCTACCTCTACCTTAGTGAGTCTAAACACCAAGGCTGTCAGTTGGTTATCCGGTACAACTATCGGAGCTACTGTTGGAACTGTATTTGGACCAATTGGCACAGCAGTTGGAGGAATGCTAGGAAGCTTTACAGGTAAAATGGCAGGAAAACAAATTGCTCCAACTATTGCCACCGGTATCCAAAAAGTAGCAAAGTTTGGGAAAGAAACAATAAGCAAAACTTTTAAAAAAGCCTGGGCAGGAGCAAAATCTTTTGGGAAAGCCTTTTCTAAAAGTAAATTAAATCCATTTAATTGGTAGCCTTTGACAGCAAAATTAAATTATTGAATTAAATTATTGAGGTGGAGACAGATGGCAAAGACAATTAAGTTTAGTCTTATTTTGGATAATACTCCAGTCAGAGATTTAGATGGTGTTAGGGAAAATTTTAATATCGATGATATCTTGAGATATTACAAAAGTGGTCTATTGGAAAAGTGGCTTGCTGTTAGGGGATTTACAGATACCTTATCAAAAATAAAGGATATTTCAGCCGAAAGTGACCTAGAGATTAGCAAGGAACTAGTGAAAATTTTCGAGATGGAAATTGCATCAACTGAACTAGAGGAATCGTTGTATAGTATCCAATTCCATGAAGAATTCCAGAACAAGGTAAATGATTATGCTAAGAACAATTTTAATCGCAAAGCCATTATTAAGGATTATCACCAGGGTTACTATAGAGTATTGACAGGGATGTTAGATGATCCCGATAATATTGCTTTGATTAAAAGTAGTGTAGCACAAATTGCTAAAAACTATTTCTGGATATTTAAGTTTCACTTACCATCCTTGTATGATGAATTTTTTGACAAAGTCCCCTTATCTCTTTTTGTATCATTCATGAATCCCACTTTGAGAAGATTAGTGTTAGGGTCTGACATGATGGCTGAAAGAATAGAAAACCTGACAAATACAATTAATCCTAATACAGCCAAAATGTTATCTGAAGGATTTTTAAAACATCCTGATATACTTAGTATAAAATCCATTCTGCATAAAGCAGACACTAATCGTAAGTGGCAGAAACTTGTTACTTCAGAAAAAAAGTGTTTAATTCTGGATTTAACTCATAGAGATGATGTGATGGTATCTCATTCAGAACCAAGTTTGAGGTCTCATCAATTTAAAAAAGAAGATGCTGTGGGAAAAATAATGAATGGTTTAATGTATTGTTTTGATAATTGTTATGACTTGGTGGAATACATTATATTTCCTTCACATCGGAAGAGCACACGGCTGAGCTCCAATCACGAAGGAACCCGGAACACGTATGCCGTCTTC
>NZ_JAAHHS010000669.1 GCF_010692395.1 Moorena sp. SIO3H5 | reverse complement strand
TCACATAAGTCGGTTCATCGTGAGGTAAACTACCTCCAACTTTGTAGATTGTTGAGTGTTGATTGATCATTACAGCGGTTTGCCATTTGGTGAGGTACAAATTTTTTGGTTTTAGGGAGCAGGGAGCAGGGAGCAGGGAGCAGTGAGAAGAGTGTACCAAGTGTAGTAAGTCTGGGAAGTCTGGCGAGATAGGATAGAGAACAAGTAGTTTTCAATAATTAGGTATAGTTAAAGATAGTTTTGCTAATTGTTATCGTACTTCTTGCTCTATTGATAATAATGATATTCCCCGATTCCCAATTATAACTTCTAACTTCTAACTTCTAACTTCTAACTTCTAACTTCCCTACTCCCTACTCCCTACTCCCTACTCCCTACTCCCTACTCCCTACTCCCTACTCCCTACTCCCTTTTCCCCAAAATGCGATCGCTAAAATACAGACGATACAAATTAGATATCAAACTACAATCATTGCCATAGCGTTGCACTAGACCCATACTTTCCAACTTGCGAGTGATAGTAGCATCAAGGCGCACCGGTTTAGTTGTACTAACTAATAATTTAACAGCGTCCAGCAATTCCGGATGTTCTTGAATACTAGTTAACAGTTGACGGAGATGACTGCCATAAATTCCGGCTTCTGTAGGGGCATTAGCCAAAATATTATCCAGTGTCTTCTCTGCTGCTTTGTGATTCTTGAGATAATCAAAAGCTTGGGACAATAAATCAGGATGTCCCCCCACCATTGCCATCAGTTGCGTTACTGAATACCCAGACAACTTCAAGCCATAAGCCTCAGCAAAGCTCGTAACCTGCTGCTCAGTAAACTCTAGTAATTCTATCAGTAATCCCACATTAAACGGCGACTGTTCAGTAGGTAAAGTAACGTAAACGTCTGTAGCATAAACCACAATCAACCGTAATTTTTTACAAACCTCTTTACTCTTAGCATCTTCATGCCAACTTCGCAGCAACGTCAGAAACCCTTCAGCTACCTCTTGATGAGAAAAGACTTGCTCTACTTCATCCAAACACAAAACTACCGGAGTATCTAAAGACTTTAATAAATACTGCTCTAAGTATCGTTTGCAATTTACCTTGCTGGGTAAACGCTTTTTCCAATAACTGTCTAAGTTATCTGGCAATCCTAAGTTGTCAGACAATCGTACACAAAACGACTGTAAAAAATCCTCTAATTTAGTCAAAGGTAGCTCATTCATATTTAAATAAACCTGAGCATAACCCTGTTTTTCACTATGACTGATAATCTGCTGAATCAGTAACGTTTTGCCCATCCGTTTCGGTGCTTTAATCCGAATTAACGCTCCCGGTTTTATAATTTCCTGATCACAACGAGCTTCAACAGGTGGGCGCTCAATATATATCTCTTGAGTTGCTCTAGGTCTAGGGAATAACCCGCACTCGTCTAATACTTCCTCAGCCACTAACTCTGGCTTATAGGTATTAACAATTTCAACTAACTCACAACGACAATTATAACCATTAGCTTCAATATAAAAATCTTTATATAGATTAGAAATATGCTTTCTTACCGTAGATATATCATAAACTTTCAGCACCTTTTCTCTGATTTCTTGATCTGTCTTGCCACCAACCACCGCCTCCAACACTTGTCGCCTTTTCCAGGGCATGGTCTTAAATTTTTCCTCGAAGGCTTCTTTACTAATCATAGGCGATCGCTGGTTGTGCCGTAGGTAGTCCTATGATTAGTTTAGAGTATTATTGATTAGTTGAGCGAGATTGAGACAATAGTTTCACAAAGTTTGTTTATCAGTGAAAAAATAATCACAAACATCTTCTTAGAGCTTCATCCACATGAAGTGCCATGAAGTAACCTGAAGTTTTTTTGTAAGCTTTCAGCTATCAGCCGAAGGCCTTTGGCCACGCTACGCGAACAGCTATCAGCCTTCGGCTGACTGCTTACAAAAAAATCGGTCAAGGTTTGGTTAACCAATGCTTGACCGAATTCTAATATATAAACCACTACAATTAAATCTTAGCGTATCAGCCATCAGCTGAAGGCCTTTGGCCACGCTACGCGAACAGCTATCAGCCGTCAGCCGTCAGCAACAATTCAAAACAACAACATTCCAACTCAGTAAACTAACCTCCACAAAACAAGTTTCACTCATAGTCGCCAGGGGGTCAAAACCCTGTCTTGATGCAGTCGCTCATGGGGGAAACCCCCAAGACCGCGCTGCATCGCTGGCAAATTACTATCCTAGTCTACGTAAAAATAGCGAATCAAAAAAGTCATAATCTCATCAGGTTTCCCCGTAGGTTCCGGAGTGCTCCACTCGTTGGGATAGGCGTATTTAAGGCCATAAAGGGCAAGAATTGTCTTCCAAACTTTTTCAGGAGAACCGATCAAGGTCAGCTTGACTTTCTTAGGTTCGCGACCAGAGTTTTCTGGG
>NZ_JAAHHS010000668.1 GCF_010692395.1 Moorena sp. SIO3H5 | reverse complement strand
CCCCAATACACAAGAAATTAGGTTTACTAGCGTTAGTAGCCATGTTCAACAAAAATTTATTTTTGCTTATGGTCAATAGTTACTGTAAATCACTTTAAATCAGCACCCACAGCCAGGGAGGTATTAGTAACAGCCACTAAAACATCATTTTCGATTTTACCATTTTCATAGCTCAGGGAGTAATTATGATTGATTTGTTTAAGCTTTTCAATGATGTCATCTTTGACAACTGATTCACCCCAACCTTCTTGTGATAGTAAACGCAGATCATCAATTAGGATGGTATGGTTTTTTATGGGATGATTAGCGATCGCATCAAGTTCCTCGTACAGGGGGCAAGACTTTTTACCCTGATAACCCAGTGTCTCGTGAGCATCTAACCAGAAAGTGATTTGACAGTCTATGGTCTGAATTACCTCTGCTAAACAAGATAATGAGTCTCCTAAGAGGATTTCTACAGTTCCTTGGGCAATTTCTGATTTAAATCGTTGTACCGAGTGCTCGTAAAACTCTTGAGAAACTTCGATACTGTAGATCTTGGTAAACCCTGATTCTAAAGCAGCAGCAATGCCGTGACCCTTATAGGTTCCGGTTTCAACAAATATAGGGTTAAGATATTTGGCTAAATCAAATTGGATTGGCATGTTTTACAAATCATTTTAAACTACTACAGGTGGGCAACTAGTTGCCCACGTTACTGCTAGCTCTGGAGTGAGTAGGTTAATCCTAACAAACAATTTTACCTACCTGTAAAAAAGACGTCTCCGGAGACTATTTATTATCCTCGACTTGGAATTTATCAAACCATTGTTCAAACAAAGCCGGAGGAATATAGCTTTTGGGATTCACTACCTTAATATTCTGCATCATGCCTGAGTCTTCGTGAGCTAGGATATGGCAGTGATAGACGAATACACCAGTAATGAATGGGTTCAAGAAGGGAATACGGACTGTTGTTTCGCTGTTTGCGGGTAAGTTAATTGTGTCCCGATACCCATGTTTTAATGTTTTTAGTGTACAGTGAGACCCTTGACCACCCTTGGGAAGTGTAGCTGGATTACATTCAACTGGGTAGTTATCATAGAAATCACGCTTACCACGATGTTCTACGTAATCGTTAGGCACCGTAACCTCAGTCATTATGAAATCGAGTTGGTGAATATGGAAAGCGTGATCACTTCCGTCTTGATTTACCAGTTTCCAGTCTTGATTAGTGCCTACATTAACGACTTTATTAATCCGGCTACCATCATATAACTCCCCATTCATGGTAAAGACCATGTCCTGATTGGGTGGATTCAGGTAACCCCGATTAAAGATGAATTCGAATTTATCGTCTGGATCCGTTGAACTAGAGACTACGCATGTATCAGTGGCTTCCCCAGAACATTCCACATAGCTAGCTAACGTATTAGGGTTGGGTAGGATTTCCCCTCCTGCTAATTGCCCTAATTTGAGGGACTTGAGGCATTTAAATCCTCCCTCAGTATTACGGCATACTTGAGGGGAAAGTAGTCCTTTGAGTGATTGAGATTTTGAGGCCGCCGGAATTGTTACAGAGGCTAAGTAGCCGTATTTATTATTATTAACATCCAAGCAATCTGGGTTGCCATAGGGCTGGGGTGTGTTATGATCGTCTACCGATATAAGGTCATAGGTTTCTCCTGGTTCACCTCCAAGCACAATTAGCCCAACTCGACCAGCGGGAGGTACCAAAATTGAATCAGTTAATGAAAGATTTGCGAAATAATTTTGGCTAACATCACGACTTAAGATCAAGAATTTTGGTAGACCCAGATCAGAGGAATGGTTGGGATTGCTGCCGGGCTTGACAAATGTTAAGTTGAGGTACTTATCTGCACCAATATTACCGATACGCCAGAACCTGTCCTCAAATGAGTTGATTGTGATTTCAGGATATTTTAAGTCATTAAGAGCCCAAAATTTGGGCTTGTTACTACCAGTACCAAGATAGTCATTAAAATCCTTGAACAACATTATTTTTCCATAGCTATCGGCATCTTCCTCAGTAATATTGATATTTTTAAGCACAGGGAATGCTGTCTGAATACCCTTAACAACAATTCCACCTGACATCCCAGACCTAACCTGGCGATCGCTACTACCGTGCTGATGGGAATGAAACCAGAACAGTCCCTTCTGATGTCCTTCCGGTATGTCAAACATCATGTGATATTCGTTGATGGGAGCAAAATCATTATTCCCTGGAAAATTGCTACCGTTTGAGTCGATATATTGCGATGGTAATTCCTGGTATATATTTTCATACTCTTTAGTCTGCTCATCATAATGATAATTTATTGTTGTCGGTATTACATTAAATTGATCACTAGAACCACTAGGAGTAAAAAGATTATTTTGCATCTCTGGTGTGTTACTAGAGTGAATTGGGACGACCACATCATCAGCACCCAAT
>NZ_JAAHHS010000667.1 GCF_010692395.1 Moorena sp. SIO3H5 | reverse complement strand
CTCTCGCTGTGCGACTCCTGAATTACTTCGGAAGCCGTGAGAGAATGGACACAGGCATTTGGACACTTACCTGGGGAGTTCTTCTGGAATCTCCCACTCTCCCGTGCGACTTTCAGGTCGCACTGACAAAGTCATCTGCGTATCTGATTAGGTTTAATGCTTTTTTGTTTGCCTGTTTACATCCAGGTAAACTTTTGGCATATTCCTTTATTTGTTCTTCCATTCCGTGGAGGGCTATGTTCGCTAAAAGTGGGGATATAATGCCACCTTGAGGAGCGCCCTCTTCTGTAGGGGAGAATGTGCCATTATCCATCACACCTGCTTTTAACCAGTTTTTGATTAATTTCCTCATGGATGGATAGGTATTAAGTTTTCTTAGAAGAGCATCGTGATTGATTTTGTCGAAACATTTGGCGATATCAGCGTCAAGAACCCATTTAGGTTTTAGGCTAATACCTTTGAATATTGCTTCGATGGCGTCATGACATGAGCGTCCTGGTCTGAACCCGTATGAGTTGGGTTCAAATTTTGCTTCCCACTCAGGTTCGAGAGCCTGTTTGGCGAGGGCTTGTAGGGCGCGGTCATGGATGGTAGGTATCCCTAGAGGTCGCTTTTCCGTTTTTCCAGGTTTGGGAATCCAAACTCTTCTGGTTGGTTGCGGCTTCTTGTGGATTTTTAGGCTGGCTACTAAGGCGAGTCTTTGCTTACTGGTTAAAGCTTTTTTCCCGTCTATTCCGGCAGTCTTCTTGCCTTTATTCTGTTGGGTTACCTTCCTGACCGCAATCATCTTAGCTCCCCAGGACTTCATCAGGGTCTTTTGTAGCTTTCTTACCACGCGGACATCACCACGCTGAGAGGCTCGATATATCCGTTTTTGCAGCTTAAACACGACCATTTCCAGCTTTCGCCAGTTGGTCTTGTTCCATTCCGACTGTGGGGCGAACCCCCGAGTTTTAGACTTTTCCACTGTTATTCATGGCTATATCTTTTTCTACAGACGTGAGTCTGTCAGCGTATCCTAGACATTACTCTAGGCATTGGCTTCTGACTCAATCTTGCCCCCATAAAACTTGCGGCTAACTACCTACTCAAGAATCGACCTTCGTGAGAGTATTCATGGAGGTTACTTCGTTCCTGATAACCATTCTTTTGAACTTTTAGGGTGATACTATCCACCGGGAACTGGGGAAATCATTGTAGGAATCCTAAATCCTACAATCCTTTATGTTCCTTGGACTTTTGTCCCGTAGCGTTTCAGCCTGATTTCGCTGCGCAATCATCACGATGGTTCATATGTATCTTCCTTGCGTACCCGTGAGTTCTTTGCCTGTTACTAATGCCACTTTTAGGCTAGTAGCACTTCACTGTTCGACCCCGCTTTACCCCCAGGTGTGTTACTTCCTGAAAGCAGGGGTAGGGCTGTCACTCAGATTTCGTGAGGGTTGGTTTTTCACCAACATGGTTATCAAGTTGTCAAGGTTCATTACCTTGCGGCTAGTCCTCCAGAACCCTTTTGGGGGTTTAGGTTTATAGCCAACGAATCGCACTAGGATATTGATTGCAGCGTTGTGGTCTCTGTCTAACTTACAGCCACATTTACAGACGTGAGTCCTGGTTGATAGTGACTTCTTGACCACTTCGCCGCATTCGGAACAGTTTTGACTCGTATAAGCAGGGTTGACCGCTACAGTTACCCTGCCAAACTTAGCACCAAAATGTTCCAACCACTTCCTAAACTGATACCAACCTGCATCATTAATAGATTTAGCCAGACAGTGATTTTTTACTAAATTCTTGACCCTTAAGTCTTCATAGGCGACCAGGTCGTTAGACCGGAGTACGCAACGTGCCGGAGACGAAACCTTAGAAGAGTGCAGCCTTACAACAAAACCTGTCACCTTTGATGCATAGCCTACCAACTATAAAGGCTGCACTCTTCTTGCGGTAACTTCTAACCAATCTCTTTGCGTGCTCTATGCGCTGCGCGCAGGCTTCGCCAACACGTTGCCTACTTATCTTAAGGTGCTGCCTGCCTAATCTATTGATGGCTTTTTTCCGGTTAGCAGAGCCTTTCTTTTTCCGGGAAACCCGGCGTTGATAAAACTTTAGTCGCTTTTCCCCAGTTCTATAAAATCGGGGATTTGGTTCGGAGTTCCCATCAGAGTCAGTGTAGAACTCTTTTAGCCCTACATCTAACCCAACGGTACTTTTGGATGGTTCTAAATCCTCTACCACATCAACTGAAACGCAGAACTGGACGTAGTAACCATCAGCTCTTTTTACAATCCGAACCCGCTTGATTTGCTTTTTATCGATTAAACTAAGTCGGTAAGTCGCCCCACCGACTCGTCTCCAAAACCGGACGTGAAAGTTTCCCTTCATCCGGCTCCTCATCATAGGAACCATTGACATTGGTACTTCTACCATGGGTTTATATC
>NZ_JAAHHS010000666.1 GCF_010692395.1 Moorena sp. SIO3H5 | reverse complement strand
CTTCTAATCTCGATTGAAGAGATACCTTGGCTTCTGTGTCTTGATGCAGTCGCTGGGGGAACGGCAGTCGCTCATGGGGGGAACCCCCAAGACCGCGCTGCCTCCCCAAGACCGCGCTGCATCGCTTATTAGAGGATAGTTAAAAAAAAGCCTCTTAGTAGAAAGCCAAGGGTTTACGAATCCATAAAATTGAGCCATAAACTATATTCCCGATTCCCGATTCCCGATTCCCGATTCCCTACTCCCTACTCTATAAAACCGAGGACTTTATCCCTCAGCGATTTGAAAACACCTATAATAAAAAAAACCTGTGGAAAGCGTAACTTCAAATTCAACTCTAGACCAAATTCAGCCATTAGTTGATGGTAAATCTAAGGAAAATCTGACAATAAATTACCCTAAATTAGCTTGTAATATTAATATCTATCCCGATCAGATTGTTTTTTATCGGGATGGTCAATATTTTGGTTTCGAGACTAGGGGTTTGTCAGTCGAAACGTTACAAACACTGTTTGTAATGATGGATGGTACTAGGAGTATTGAGGAGCTTCAAGAGCTTTTTGCTCCTGATAACCCGGAAGTGATTCAATCAATTTTGCAAGGCTTGGAAGAGCAGGCGTTACTGGATGATGCTACTCCGTTTAAAGTTCATTCTGGTATCGATACTCTGCTGGAGTTGGAGGATTTTACCAATGACTTACTCAAAACTACTGTTGAAGGAAACCTGTTTTGGAAACCAATAACCTCTAGTGAATCTGAGCTACCGATCACTGTTTTGTATGGCTTTGGGATAGAGCATTACCATTTGTCTTGCCATCGGTGGAATTGGGACTTCCCAGTGCTGGGAACCCAAAATTATACCAAGGTTCAACAATTAATTAACCAACTCTATGGTCAAGAATATGGGGAAGATCAGCTTTGGTTGAAGGCGTTGAATGGGATTGGTATTAGCGATGAGGATTTAAAGGATGCGATCGCACTACCGGAAACTGTGGCAATTGGGAATGCTTTGGCCTATTGGGCAAACTCCGAGCCACTGGTTTTATTGAGTACTTTAGGGGTGTTAAAACGTCAAGCATACTATCATTTATCATCCTACCTTGCTGCGTGTGAGCGGGTTAACCTTGAGTCTGGGTTTATCGACCCAATTCGAGAATTGGTAAACAGAAATATAACTGGAGAATCAGAAAACTTAATTCATCGCATCTTTCAAGACATTGGCCACGTTGATCAACAAACTCGGCAACGGTTAGGGGATCAAATTTACCTGTTTATTGAAATGTATAACAATTTTTACAGGGCGATTTGGAACTACTATTCATGCACTAGTGATTTGCTCAGACGAGTTTCGGCTCTTTAGAAATAGGGAGTAGGGAGTAGGGAGTAGGGAGTAGGGAGGTTTGGGGAGAGGGAAGGGTGGGGAGCTCACAGGGGTAGGTTTTTAACAAAGACCTCAGGTGTGGGGTGTGGGTTGTGGGGTGTGGGGTGTGGGGGTACAGACAAGGGATGCAGCGCGGTCTTGGGGAGGCAGCGCGGTCTTGGGAAGGCAGCGCGGTCTTGGGGGTCTCCCCCATGAGAGACTGCATCAAGACAGGGAATTTGGAGTGAGCCCCGAAACCTGATTTAACCGTCCCGTCGCAACGTAGCCAGCTCCTGATCTTCCCCTACACCCATCACCCCACACCCCGTGGGATCCCTACTCCCTACTCCCTACTCCCTACTCCCTACTCTTTAAAACCTAGGAAATTATCACCCAATTTAAATTAAGTTAGGAATGAAGTTATGACCTTAACTAAGAGTTTATTGAAACAGCCGCTATTTAAAAATCAAGTATGTTTAAAATTCAGTGATACCAGGGTAGAAATTCGTTATCAAAACCAAGGCTGTTCGATTACAGTAGAACCGGAAAAGCAAGAGCAGACTTATAAACTGTTCCAGCTGTTGCAGTTTGGGGGGATGTCACCAGAGGAATTGAGTCAGGAGTGTCCAGGAATTCGAGAACAAATTCCTGACTTGCTAATAGAATTAGACCGCCGTGGTATGCTAATAGACCGGGAGGAATCAGTGACATCTGGTGGTGTTACTGGACATCAATTCTATCGGGAGTTATGCCGATTCCTAAACCGTCTGAAAATGCGTTTTCCCGAGTCTCCTTACAGCGTAAAGATGGTAGATAAGACGATTACTAGAGAGCAGTTGATTGGGTATAGTTTGGAATCCTATCATGTTACTCATCTGTGTCCGAGTTTGCTGGCTCCGTCTTTAGCCAATTATGAATCACCTAAGATTCGCCAACTCCTCCGGGAATTCTTTGGGTCTGAGTTGCACCATGACCGTTTGATCGAGAAATCCTTGAAGAGTGTGGGAATTTCTGGTCAGCAACTACAACGGATGCTGCCATTACCCATGACCTTTGCGGTCTGTTCAAGTCTGGCAGTTTT
>NZ_JAAHHS010000665.1 GCF_010692395.1 Moorena sp. SIO3H5 | reverse complement strand
TCACGCTACTTGAGGTGCCGTCAGCAGACTTAACTCAGCATTATTCGAAGGCTTACCTCTTTTATTAAAAAGCTGTTCGCGCAGCGTGCGCGTAGCGCTTAAGCTGATAGCTGATAGCTGATAGCTGAATACTTACTGATAGCTGATAGCTGATAGCTGATAGCTGAATACTTACTGATAGCTTACAAATGAATTGTGATAATTTTTGTTGACTGCTCCGAAGCTTCCTGCTACTTCCTTTTTTCTTTGCTAGTGTTGTCTTAAACGATAAAAAATACTCCTAGGATTTCTCTACAGAGAAATTCCAGGAGGCATGTTCAAAGAAAAGTGATTGAAGAGACAGGGTAAACACATCTAAATTAGTCTTGACAGTAAACCGCGCTATGTGGATTACAGAAAAATTACGACTCTATAGCGCTTTTCAGTTGAGTGTGACACAGTAGACCCAGTGGTTAAACCAATTAATTTTGAATCAGACTGTATGACACTCAAGTGTAAGCCACTATTTCCCTGAATTTAATCGTCAACAAGCCCTGCTCAGGTTCAACTTATTTTCAATAAGTAGTGCTTAAGGCGATTTCAAGAGGGCTTGTTGAGACTAATAGAGGGTTTATTAATTAAGATGCGTTTGCCCTGATTAGAGAGGAGTCATTTACTGTTAATTTACTCTAGAGCACCCAAGCCTTCAGTACCTGCTCCGGCACGGATTAAAGCGGCTTGATCCTCAACTGCGGTAGCAGCAGCTAGAGCGTTTGCAGCTTCGGAAAGGAATACATTTGGTGAGTCACTACCGCTAGTAGTGGAGACTGCTGCAGCTACACCTCCATCTAGGGTGAGGGTATCAATAGTTGCAGTGCTTGTTCCAGCACCGGTGTAGGTTGGTGTAACAACCAATGGACCAGGAAAGTGGAGAGCGTCAGGTAAAATCAGCTCACCGGAAACACTGATAGAGCTTCCAGAACCCCGTGTCTCTACGGCAGATCCGCGAATAGCTGATTCAGCGTTAGCTGATGTGGCCAGTACAGCAGTTAAGCCCGCAAAAATGAGACCTGTGTTGATGAGAGTTTTGGCTAGAGAAAGAGAGTTGTTGTTCATTATTTTTCGAGCTTTGTGAGTTGATAGTTTATCCTGAAAGTGAGTTAGTGTTTAACTCGTTTCATAGTTCTAAACTAACCGCCTATAAAGATGGTTGTAAATTAGAAATACTACTGAAAAAAATTTAAGACATAACTATTATGTAGTTAGATAAATAGAGATAATACTGAGTTAGTTTAAAAACTGATTATCCGGACATTTTTTACTTTTATTAAAAATTTTTATTTTCTTTGAGCACAAAAAAATAAATGATTTTTTATCCGGATAAAAATAGAGCAATAGGGAGTAGGGACTCGGGAATCGGGAATCGAGAGTAGGGAACGGCGGAATATGTAGTAGACAGAGAATTTATTGGCACTTTCCGGAGTTATAGCGACTCAGTCGGTAGCTATTCTATTGAATAGCAAGATGTGGTGAGGGTATGGCGATTAACCCCATGGCTGTCAATTGACCTTTATTCCTGGAGACCTAGTCTGTGAGTGATCGTAAGGATTTAATTGAAATTTCTGGTACTCAGAACCCCGATCGCCGTGGAGATGTCATTTTTGTTCATGGACTCGGGGGTGATGCCCTAAGTACTTGGCACCCGCAAGAACGGCGAGATGATAATAATTTTTGGCCTGCTTGGCTGGGGGAAGATTTATCAGATGTGGGAATTTGGTCTCTGGCTTATGAGGTAGAACCGTTTAGATGGAAGGGTAATTCTATGCCTCTGGTAGACCGGGCGACTAATAGTTTAGATCTACTGGATAGCTATGAGATAGGCGATCGCCCAATAATTTTCGTTACTCACAGTATGGGGGGACTGCTGGTTAAACAGATGCTGCGCAGTGCTAGGGACTTTGGCACATGGGAAGCGATCGCATCTCGGACGAGGGGAATTGTTTTCCTGTCTACCCCTCATGCTGGTTCTGATCTGGCAAGTTGGATTAAGCACATTGGCAAGATTCTACAAACCACTGTCAGTGTTGACGAATTGCAGGCACACCATTCTCGCTTACGGGAACTGAATCTTTTGTATCGCAATGACCACCAGTTTAGCCAAATCCCGATGCTGGTTTACTGCGAAACGAGACCTACCAATGGGATTTTAGTGGTGAATCAAACCAGTGCTGACCCTGGTATTAAGGGCGTTATTCCTGTCCCGATGGATGTTGACCATATTTCTATCTGCAAAGTAGAGGATAAAAAGAATCGAATCTACCGTCAGGTAAAGCGGTTTATCACCACTAGGGTTTGACACCCTCGAAGAAATAGTAGCTAACCAGGAGGTGGACTTTGTGTTGTCCAACCCTGGCATGTATGTACGGTTGGAATCGATTTATGGGGCAATACCAATTGCCACCCTAAAA
>NZ_JAAHHS010000664.1 GCF_010692395.1 Moorena sp. SIO3H5 | reverse complement strand
TCCCCAATTAGAAATTGCTGGTAATGTAGTCGTATCTGATACTCCCATTCCGAAGCAAGAATATCTGTTACTCCACAAGTCTTTGCCCCTGGTAGATATTCTTAGAGAGATGAACATCTACAGTAATAACGACGTATCTCAGATGTTGTCTCAAGCCATTGGCGGCGCTCAGGCAACCGCTCGGTTGGCGGCTAGGTCAGCTGGTGTACCCGGTAGCGAAATTCAGTTGATTAATGGCTCTGGCTTAGGTATGGAAAATCGAATTTCCCCCCGTGCTGCTTGTGCTATGCTCATGGCTATTGAGCGTTTTTTACAGCCTTACCAGCTTAATCTTAGGGATGTTTTTCCCCTAGCTGGACGGGATACTAAGGGCACCATGCTCGACCGTAACATTCCCCCAGGGGCTGTGATTAAAACCGGAACTCTCAGAGAAGTTAGTGCTCTAGCTGGTTTTCTCCCAACACGCGATCGCGGTTTAGTGTGGTTTGCCATAATTAATGGTGGCAACGATATCCTAGAATTTCGAGCAAAACAGGATCAGCTACTGCAACGCCTGTCTGTCGAGTGGGGTGCCCTTACCCAAAAGAGTAGCAATCAAACCCATAAACCATTGATCATTGGTGATCCCAAGCGTATTGAAAAAATCAGCAGTGCCTTGTTGATTGAAAATAAAAAATAGCAAATAGATATCTAGTTGGCTTGACCGTTGACGGTCAACGGTCAACTTTGGTCAACGGTCAACGGTCAACAGTCAACGGTCAAGGGTTGAGCAACGGCTCCAAAGCCAGTCTCAGCAATAAATTAATTTAGGCTACAGTCAACCTTGGCCAAAAGGCCACGCGTGCGCGTTCAACCTTCAACTAGCTCAAGGAATAATTTCTGTTACCACTCTTTCCCCAACACCACTAGTTACTAAAATATCTTGAGCTTCAAGGTTACCCACTGCTTTATCACCAGTCGTATTAAATTGGGGTGAAACTTGTTCATATATTACATTACCTGAGGCTTCCATCTGTTGGGTGGGGATATCCCAAGTTAGCTGATTAGCGTATAGTTTGGCTTGCTTACGGCTTCCCTCCCCTTGTACTCCTCCAGTTAACCTAACTACTTTCTTACCCAAATCTACCCGTCCCCTGTTAGCTGTTACCATCACTTTCTCCTGCTGGTGAACAATTCTAACCGGCTGATCGGACACCACAGTTTTATCATTCAAATTCCAAACTGCTGAATTAGTCGATATCACGACCGGTGGTTCAACCGAAGTCAACTGCACATTTTTCTTGAGAGTTGCTATATTTGCCTTAAGGTTTACCTCAGAATTGTCTGCTTCCACTCGTTCTGTTACTATCTTATTTTTATAGCGCTCAATAAGTATCCTTTTGTTACCAATTACCTTCTGTTGTTCGATTTGCCAGAGCAAACGTTCTGTTTTCATTTGCAAGTTTGGGTCTTTTGATATGGCTGCTACTTGACCAATTAATTCCAACTTCTGGGTTCGACTTAAGTAACGCCCTTCCTTTGCGGATGCTTGTAGTTTAGGGTGATTACCTTTAACGTTATTGCGGATAACTAACAAATCTTCCTTAGGTTTCCACTCAGACTCATCACCTCGTAACACAGCACCATTACGGGGATCAGTAGCCGTGACCTGACCTTGGAGAAACACTATCTCACCATTCTCTAGAATTTCACCACTCTGGGCTGACACCTGTAAAATCAGTTTCCCATCTTGATACAAATCCCCATTGGGTTTGTCAATGTAAGCGATTTTTCTATCTGGAGAGTAAGTCGCTTTATCTCCTGTAACTTTCCATAGAGGACGACCTTGCTTATCTGACTGATCTAGAGTAACGTTTTTAAAGACTAGACTTCCTTCAATTTTTTCAGTAATTTTATTGTCTTCCTGAACTTGATTTAATGACTTCGGCTCACTCTGACAACCAGATAATAAGTAAACCGTGAAAATCAAACTAAAAATTTTAAGATATCTCTTGGAATATAAAGACATATGGCAAAAGAAGCGTGTGGTTAGGATAAATGACTATAAAATAATCGATACAGACCTTACTCAGAAAGACTTGTATCGATTTAAAAAAGTAATTTTTATAAAAATTGCTTTCTAGGAAATGCTATAATATAGCAATCCTAAATTATTTGTAAAATATGCAAGATCGTAAATCCTTACTGGGCAAGGGTTATAGCGATAGCTTCGCCGAACATATGTCACAAATCCTATAGGATTTGTGACAAGTGAGCGGGTTTAAACCCAGCCAGGTATAACAAGAATCACGTTTCGTAAAATTACCACAACCTATTTAGGATTGCTATAGTTATTACTGATACTTTTAACCCGGACAAACCATGACATCATAGACATTGCTGTCTATGGTGTCAGATACGCTGAGTACTACATCCCCAACATTGTTGAGGAAGGTGGTATCCCACATCGCCTTTCGGCAAAGC
>NZ_JAAHHS010000663.1 GCF_010692395.1 Moorena sp. SIO3H5 | reverse complement strand
TGTGTAGGGTGTGGGGTGTGGGGAGTCGGGAGTCGGGTAGGCTGTTTATTATGGGCCTTTTACGGGATCGCGTAAGGCGATAACACCCAGAATGGATATCTAGCAAGAGATACACTCTCTCATACTATGAGACAAAAAGTGCATGAAGTTTAAGCTATGGACATCGCACAAAGTGAACAGCCTACCCCACACCTCACCCTACACCCCACACCCCACACCCCACACCCCAGGTGTTACCGTAAGCAATAATAAGGGGAAAACCAGGAAATGAACGGACTCGACTGAGGTGAATCAGCCACTAACTCGACCACTCCGTCCTTATTAATAATCCATCGATTAGCTTCAACAATTCTAGACCGACGTGAGTTACCTGGATTAGCAGCATTAGCAGCATGTACACGATTTTTCCGGCGGCGAGCGATATGGCGAGGTAATGGCCGTAAATCCATCCACAGGGTTTGACCCCGAAGCGGTTTAGTGGGGTCTGTGGGTAAGCCACCCCGCCCAAATTCGGTAAATTGATTGCCATCATCAGTACCGCAACCAGTGGCAACTAGCAGTTTGGGATTAACAAAATTGTCTGGTAGTTCGAATAATCCCGCGTTAGGGTCAGAGTATGGTGCATTAATTTCGACGGTACCGCTAAAGGAAGCTCCGAGTTCGGAAGAGGCAGTAATATCACTATTTGGGGTTTTTTGTTCTCGAAATTCAGTGCCAAAAATGCCTAAGGCATTGATAATCACTCGTCCGCCAAAGCTATTTACAGCATTGGCCGTGATATCGCTATTTTCTAGGGCAACTAGCAAGTCAGTATCAATAGTAATATTACCCCCAGTGGCAGAACCTTGGGCATTGGTAGTGATGTTACTGCCATCGCGCATTATAATCAGCTGGGAATCTACATTAATATTGCCGTTATCCCCAGCATTGACTTCCGCAGAAAGGGTAGCGCCCCCGTCTAATACAATGGACTCAGTGGTAATCTTGAGATCACCGGCCTGGGCTAACTCCCCTGGAAAAATAGCACTAACCGAAATTTCGGCACCATCGCGAACTCTCAAGGTGTTACTGGTAATAGTCACATCACGTGCAGGGGAGTTACCTTCTGAGAAGGCCGCAATGCGACTAGGAAACTGACCATCTTCTGAAATACCAGTGACATCTATGTCATTAACATTGAGGATGATATTCCCAGCTGCACCATCCCCGAAGCTAGAAGCAATCACCTGTCCACCATCGAAGATGTGCAAGCGTTCTGCATCTATCCTTAATTCACCGCCATTGCCAGTGGCTCCTGAATCCACGGCAACCAAAACACCACTGACCAGGCCAGTAAAATCTTCAAAGGCATCACTAACCTCGACCGACCTTGCCCGAATGGTAATATTGCCAGCATCCCCAGAACCAACCGCAGAGGCTTGGAGGCGTCCTCCTTCCGCCACTCGCAAACGCCCAGTTTCAATCAGGAGATTGCCCCCCTTCCCAACAATTTCCTCCCTAGTACTACCAATAAGGAGTCCACTGGTGAATAGGCCGCTAGAGCTTGTACCAGTAGCATTAGTGCCAATCACATCTACGGACTCGGAGGCGTACACTGTGATATTTCCGGCATCCCCATCTCCATCGGTACGAGAGACGAATTGTGCTCCATCACTAACAAGCAAACGCTCGGTTTCAATGGTTAAATTGCCGCCAGGGCCGTTGCCCTCTGCAACTGTAAAAAAGGCGCTGGGAAATATACCATCAGATGACGTACCTATCGCTTCGATCAAATTAGCTCTAACCATTACACTGCCCCCATCCCCATCACCGCCATTAACAGCGATCTGAGCGCCATTACGCAACTGCAAAACTGGAGTGTCAACAACCACCCTCCCGACCTGGCCAGTTGCTCCAAGTCTGGCGTCGCTTCGGATCTCCCCACGCTCTTCAACGGTTGTACCTGAGAGCATCACAGATTCTGTCGCGGTAATGGTAATCTCACCAGCATTACCGGAGCTCAAGGTCCTGGTACTGAGAATACCCCCGATCGCCTGCAATTGTGAGGTATCAATCACGATTGTGCCGGCATTGCCACTACCCCGGGCAATGCTTGAGATGAAGGTTGATGCATTATTCACTTCCAGCAATGAGCCCACATTTAAGGTAATATTGCCACCAGCACCTGCTAAAGAGGTATCGGTGGAAATTCTGCCACCATTGTTGAGTATCAATTTGTCAGTATTAATCGTTAAGCTGCCACCATCCCCTGTGCCTCTCGATTCCGAAAATAAGCCGCTGTTGGCTTCCACATTCGGATTAAAGTTAGCTGGATTAAAAGGGTCTTCCGGTAACGAAACTCCCTCCGTGCCCAGGTTTTCTAAAGACACTTGCAGGGTGTAAGTGTCCCCCACTTGTGGGCTTGCGCGCTGGATCAATACATTATTAGTAGCACTAGAGGGGAAGGCACCGA
Organism: Moorena sp. SIO3H5; assembly: GCF_010692395.1. GTDB lineage: Bacteria > Cyanobacteriota > Cyanobacteriia > Cyanobacteriales > Coleofasciculaceae > Moorena. The sequence continues at coordinate 14 of NZ_JAAHHS010000663.1, read as the reverse complement.
CTCCGAGTAAGTAA
>NZ_JAAHHS010000662.1 GCF_010692395.1 Moorena sp. SIO3H5 | reverse complement strand
TGTGAATCTGAGCTTGTTGGTGGATATTGTGCCCCGATTTCTGAGTGCCGGGACCGGAGTTGCGGGAGTGGCAGTGGTGGCGTTTCCGAGTATCTTAACCCTATTGCAAGCCAGAACCGAACTGACCCAAGCCGGAAAAGAAGGGTTTGAAAAATTACTCAACAGGCTGCGTATTCCCAAGCCTTACCATGAAGAAGCCAAATTCGCTTCCACATTGTTGCTGTTTGGGGTTCTAGTCCTATTATTCTCGAACAAGCCAGCTTTTTCGGATTGGTACAATCGCCAGGGAGTCAAGAAATATAATCAGGGGCATTTGGCTGGTGCTGAAGCTGACTATCTTCAGGCTTTGGCTCTCGATCCAGACAATGCCAACGCTCACTATAATTTAGGGTCCCTCTACGAAGACCTGCAAAAGTTCGATAAAGCCAAGAGTCAATATCAATTTGCTGTTAAGGAGAATTTGATTAGAGCGCAGAACAATTTGGCTCGCTTGTGGATATTGGAGAATAAACCAGAATTGGCTACGCCTCTGCTGTGGAAAAGTTTACAGCAGGCGGGAAATGAGCCGTTGAGAGTCAGATACAACTTGATGAAAAATTTCGGTTGGGCATTGTTACAACAACAGCAGCTAGAGCAAGCGGAGACCATTCTAACCGGAGCGATCGACTTAGCCAGTACACCAGAGGGATTGGAACAAATCACAACTCGCGCTTCAGCCCACTGTTTGTTGGCTCAGGTCTATGAACAGCAAACCCGCAATAGCCAAGCCCTTGAAGAATGGCAAACGTGTTCTCAGCTAGGTTCAATTGTTAATCCTGATCAACCAAAATGGTTAATCCTAGCTCACAAAGCGTTAAAGAAGGCAGGTAAACCCTAATGCAATGGAAAAAATGGAAACTCTTGATTGGCTTGCTCCTGGGGCTGAGCTTAGTAGTCAGCTTAGCTAGACCAGCTCGTCCGATTGGAAATGGTTTAAATCTACTTGTGACCCTTCGTCCTCAAGGTCAGGTGAAAATGAAGCGTTCCACTTGGCAGGATTATCAGCCAGCCTTTATTGGTGCGCCATTGGCGGCTAAGGATCACCTCTTACTGGGCAGCAATACCTTTGCTAAAGTCCTGTGCCAGAACTTAATGCCGTGGGAACCGGAGGGTGGCAGAGACTATATCGTCTCTGAAGGCTGTCCTCCTACCTCAAAGCCAAAGCTATCTCAATCCGACAAGGATACAGTGATTGAAAGAGCAGCCAATAATCCAGACATTCCTTATATTCTTAGACCTCGGGATAGTTCTGTGCTTAATCAGCAACCGCTCTTGGGCTGGCATCAGGTTGAGGGCGCGAGCACTTACCAGGTCAGGGTGATAGGTCCAGGGGTGAAGTGGACTCAGGAAACCAGTGCAACGGAGATAGTTTACTCAGGAAAGCAGTCCCTACAACCAGGTGCTCGTTATTGGCTGATTGTCAAGACTGACCAAGGCAAAAGTTCTAAACAGGAAGGGAGTTTCGGGTTTACCATCCTCGATCAGGAAAAAGCCCAGGAGGTATCAGCAGCAGCAGAGCAAATTAAGCAAAAGCAGTTGAGTAAGCCAGCAGAAGCACTAGCTTTGGCTCATTTGTACCGCAGCAATGACTTAAATGCTGAAGCCATTGACCTGCTGGAAACAGCTTTGGCTGATGGACCTGAGTCGATCCGGGTTCATCAACTTCTGGGGGACATTTACCAACACGTGGGATTAAATCGCCTAGCTAGGGAGGGTTACCGGCAAGCCCTAGAACTGGCTAAGGCAGCAGGAGATTTAGACACTCAAGCTCAAGTGCTTGGAGGGCTGGCAGTCACCAGTGGGATTATCGGTCAGAAGGATGAAGCGATCGCGTGGCTAGAGAAAGGGAAAGAGGTTTATCAAACCTTGGGAGATCAGGTCAGGGCAGGTCAACTGGAACAACAAATACAGGAGTTAGGTATTGCCCCCTAAATCCCCGAATTCTGGGGGACTTTGACATCATTACCCCCCAAAATTGGGGGGCTAGGGGGGCAATACCCACTACATTTCGTAAGTCCGATAGTTAAGATTTTAGGGAGCTAATCGTTGATGAAGGCAAAAATCTTAATCAAACCAGGGCTGATCGCCGCTACCCTAGTCGGTGTGATCGGGATCAGAGCAGTTCCCGTGCCACCATGGGGACAGATGAGTATAGCCCAAGCTCAAGAAAGCTCACCATCAACTGAGCTAACCGAGTCTGTGATTGAAAGAAAACTAGCAGAAGCGTCTCGACTTACTCAGCAAGGGTGGGAGCTTTACCAACAAGGAAAATACTCAGAAGCTATCCCCCTAGCAGAAAGAGCATTAGGGATTCGGCAACAAGTCCTAGGAGAGGAACACCCTGATGTGGCTACCAGCCTCAACCACCTGGCTTTACTTTACTCTCGCCAGGGCAGCTACCAACAGGCCGAACCCCTCTTCCGGCAAGCCTTAGAGCTTAGGAAACGCTTGCTAGGAGAGGAACACCCGGATGTGG
>NZ_JAAHHS010000661.1 GCF_010692395.1 Moorena sp. SIO3H5 | reverse complement strand
CGCAATGTTGGGAATTAGTTGATAAGTTAATGCGTTTAAGTCGTCATAAGCTCGATAATTATTTACGAGGTATGAGAGCTATGAAGCTTATACAGTCTACTTTTTAGCTCTCATGTCGCCCCCCCAGGACTTCTTGCAGAAGTCGGAAGTAACAGGTAACAGCGGAAAAAAATTTATAAAAACAGTATCATAAAACTACTTTTGCAAGAGGTCTAATCAGTGATTAGCAATCCGTTAATAGTTTAAATTATAAATCTGGCTTAGCAAGACTAGATCTAAATTAATGTCTAATAACAATATCTAAAACTTTGATATTAACATGTCTATAAATAATAGATTGTATTCGGAATTTTACTTTTTTTTAATAAGCTGTTATTTCGTTACTTAATTAAAGCAACTATAAAGTAACTAATCTAATAAACTAAAATTTTACTCCTTTATTGACAAATGCTAAGGTGTAGGCTTGTTTGTAATCAGTATTGGCATCAAGTACACCAACCGTAACTAAATCATTGAACAAACTTTCCCAGCGTTCATCGGTCATTGCCCCAATGCCAAGTTTTTCAGCATCACCAGAGATGATAATACCATACTCTTTAAGCTTCTCCAGACCATAGGCGATTAGGTCATCCTTCATCTCTGGATTATCTTTTTTTATCAGCTCATTACCTGGTTCGGGATTCTCTAGATAGCTATACCATCCTTTGATTGACGCATCAACAAATCGCTGAACCAGACCGGGGTTAGTTTCAACGAGTTTCTTCGTGGTTTCGATGGTGAAAGCATAGGGATTATAACCAGAATCGGCTAACGATAATATATTTGGCTTAAAGCCTCCTTGCTTTTCTATAAGGTAAGGTTCAGAGGTTAAAATTCCCTGTTGAGCTGAATTTTTCTCTACTAAAAAAGGGCTAACATTAAAGTTGTAGGGTCGTTTCTGGTCATCTGTAAAACCATATTTTGCCTTGAGTAGGGGCCAATAGGTTGTGATGGCTCCAGGAGAAACAAAAATCGGTTTACCTTTTAATTGTGCCAGAGAGTCATTGCCTACCCCTGGATGAGCCAATAGAATTCGTATTTCTTTTTGGAAGATACTTGCTACAGTAATTTTGGGAATACCTTGTTGCACTGCTTTAATAGCATCAACAGGCTGTCCCATAATTAAATCAACTACTCCTCCCATTAATAATTGGGTGGTATTGCTCTGAGGACCTGTTGGTTGTATAGTAACATCTAGGTTATAATTTTGATAAATGCCAGTAGCGACGGCCTGATAAAAACCACCGTATTCTGCTTCAGCTTTCCAGCCCAAAGCAAATTTTATTTTATCTAATTTACCTTTTTTTTCTGTAGTTAATGGCGTAGAGCTTTGATTATTACAACCTGCCAAAACACTACTACCAAGAGTTATCGAGCTAATTTTAATGAATTGGCGACGCTTAATTTTATATATTTATTTCATATAAAAGGCTAGAGCCGTCCTGTTAGATTATATGGTTCTGGTGGTTTTAAATGGTGCAGCTTTAGGCAAACTAGAACGCTCTGGTAGGGAAAAAGCTTGAGTTTGGTATAGGTTCGTGATTAGCAGCTTCTAAGATAGTGGGTAATTTACCTAAGTTACTACCGATAGCGTTCGCGTAGCGGCTCCAAAGGAGCATCGCTGTTAGCGTGGCCTACGGCCAATCGCACTCAGCTGGTACTCTTTAAGCTGGTACTTTGTAGTTGCTATTTTTTATAAGCTTACTATCACTTTGGCCTTTAAACTCCAACAAACACATAGATTAAGATATTACCATACTCGCTCTAATTAAAAAATTAAGAATATATAATCATAGAGAAATAGAAAAATATTACAGTAACCATGGCTTTTCAAATAACACGGACGGATCTAAATTGAATCTGTTCATCTTATGAAACAAAACGTGAAACCCTATCCCCACCTGAACTTCCCCATCTTCCAATCAGCCTCAACCCAAAAATTAACTACGTGACAGCTTAGGCAGGGGATTGAGGCAGGTTCTGGAGGAAAGAGGAAGTTACAATGAACGTGACACTTTTTTCTCACAGCCATAAGGAGTTATTAAGAAAATGGACGTAAAACTGGTTTTAGTGGTACTAACAATTCCTTTTACTGCTTTGTGCCTGTTTTTTGGGACTAAGAATGGATTTTATGATTCAGACGATTATCACGGCAACGGCTCTGCACACTAAGCTTCCAGTATTTACTTTAGCTGTCAGCTGCTGAGCTTTCAAAAAGCCTTCATCGTTTAGTCTTGGAAAAACCCAGGGATCTGCTATTACAGCAGATGCCAAAGGCTAGAAGCTGAAGGAAGAGCGGGGAGTGTAAGGGGGCTGACTGGGGTTTTCCCAAGCCCCTTCCTTTTAGGCATAGGTAGTGTCAAAAAATTGAAATCGTCACTTAGAGTTAGAGGTTAAGTCTGAGCGCCAGTCACGAAGGAACACGGAACACGTATGGCGTCTTTGGGTTGAAACAAAAAGATGAATAACAGAATAC
>NZ_JAAHHS010000660.1 GCF_010692395.1 Moorena sp. SIO3H5 | reverse complement strand
AGGGATTTCTTTTAATTCTTCAAGAATTTTCGGTCCTCGCTTACGTACCGTAATAAATTTGATTTTATTCGGTGAGTCCTCCAGCTTTCTGAGATTCTGGTAGGTTGTAAATTTACTATCAAAGACCGCACCTTGCCAATAATCGTGGGTACACATTTGTATTAAAGAAAAATGTATCCCCCTTGCCAAATGTGTCCAAATTTGGTCTAACAGAGATATGACTTCAACACCACCGCTCTGTGCTAATGCTGTGTCGCCTGTGCTCAATGATGTTGAGTCTCTTCGTGGTGAGGTAGAACAGCTTCATCAAATCATTAACCAACAGCAAGTGATCATCGACCAGTTGAGCACAGACAATAAAATCCTTAAGGCTCGCATCAGCCAACTGGAGAAGGAGTTAGAGGCGCAAAAGAAACTCAAAGGAAAGCCGAAATTAAAGGCGAGTCGTCTCAATGAGACTAAGCCAACAGACAAAGACCCGGATAAGCGTCGCGCTTCAGGCAAGCGCAGTAAGAAAGGTGGCTTTGGGGTAGATAAACCTTGGAAGATAGAGCCAGAGAACTTACCTAAGGGCGCAAAACTACATCAATATCGGGAATACGATGTGCAAGAGCTGACGATTGAGCGCTGCAATATCCGTTTTTTGCTGGGGGAATATATCTTGCCAGATGGGAGTATAGTTCGGGCACAGTTACCGCCCGAGTATCAACATACGGGTCATTTTGGCCCGGTGTTAGTGAGCTACATCTTGCATGAGCACTATCAAAATCGAGTGCCGCAACCGCTGATACGAGAGCAGTTGAACGACTGGGGCATCGATATCTCCACCGGACAAATCAATCGGATATTGAGCGAAGGTTTAGATGAGTTTGTCACGGAGCAATCAGCGGTGTTAAAGGAGGGCTTAAGCACCTGTGCATATATTCACACCGATGATACCGGTGCTCGACACGACGGGAAAAATGGCTATTGCACGGTGGTTGGCAATGACTTGTTTAGTTACTTTAAGAGTAGCCAAAGCAAAAGTCGAGTGAATTTCCTAGAAGTATTGCAAGGAGGGACATTGAGCTATGTGCTCAATGATGAGTCGCGCGACTATTTAGAGATGAGTGGGTTGGCCGCCAAACACCTCTCAACGCTAAGCTTTAGTTCAACGGTGTTGGCAACCGAGCACGAGCAATGGGAGGAATATTTGTCGTCGGTTGGTATTTGTACTCCAAACGCGATTCGGGTGGTCACCGAAGCGGCTTTGCTGGGAGGATTGATTGAATCAGGCGTGTCTGCACAGTTGATTATTCTCTCCGATGGAGCCGGACAATTTAATCTATTGGTGCATGCGTTGTGTTGGATCCATGCCGAGCGCAGTATTCGTAAATTAGAGGGCTCTACCGCTCGCTTTCGCCAGAATATAGACGAAGTCCAAGGCTTGATCTGGGACTATTATCAAGAGCTTAAAGCTTATCAATTGGCTCCTAGCGAGACCGAAAAGCAGCGATTAGACCAGCGCTTTGATGAGATCTTTGGTCGCTGCTATCTCCAGCATGCGACGTTGAGCAATGCGTTGCTTCAGTTTCGCAGCAAAAAGGAACAATTACTTCAGGTACTCGATGCCCCCGATATTCCATTACACAACAATCAGGCAGAGAGCGATATTCGAGAGCGCGTCATCCGCCAGAAGATTAGTGGTGGAACCCGCTCACAGTTGGGTCGCCAAGCGAGAGATACGATGGTTGGGTTGAAAAAGACCTGTCGTAAATTAGGGGTTAGCTTCTGGGAGTATCTTCTGTCTAGGGTGCGAGGGGATCCGAGTATTGAATCGTTAGCTGAGTTGCTTAAACGCAAAGCGATGGAATCCAAACAGGTCGCCCAAGCAACCTGAACCATTTTCATGCCCGTTCCCCACGCTTATGGAGAAGCTGCCAACGCACATCGATCGCCCCCAGAATTTTCCAGAATAATATGAGTCAACTGCTTCAATAATTCAGGTTCTTCAGGACCTGTTAGGCTTAACCTTCTTACAGATTTTCCACATTCCCTTCCATATAAGGCTTGCAGCAAATATACTATCCTAGTAATCTAAACTATAGAGCATGTGGGTACAGAATACATGTCTTCCCTATTAACAGAACTGCTGAACATAGAGGGTGTAGAAGTTACAGGCTATCGAAATGATAATGATTTTATTGCGCTAGAGGTTAGGAGCTTGAGTCGAGAAGCCACCTGCCCTCACTGTGAAGGAGTCAGTGGAACAGTTCATCAAAATCACTCTCATCTTGCTCAAGATTTACCCATCAGTGGTCAAGACGTATTTATTAGATATAATCGGCGTCAATTCAAATGTAAAACATGTAAGAAACCATTTAGTGAGTCTCTAGATTTTATCGGAGAGCGCAGACAATATACAGACCGTTTTGCCCAAAAGGTTGTCAGCGAACTGATTCATGGTGATATTCACAATGTTGCCAAACAAAATCATATTACCGATGATGTTGTTGAATCGATGTTGGAGTATATGAGTAAAAAAAATG
>NZ_JAAHHS010000066.1 GCF_010692395.1 Moorena sp. SIO3H5 | reverse complement strand
AAACCGATTTAGTGGATGGAGACACAAAAGTTACAGATCACCAATCGCCATCGGCCCATACTCTACTGTGATAATCTTCGTATCATAGCTGAGACAATATTCAGCAAATTTAATCATTTGGTCAAATAACTCTTCAGCTATGTCTTGAGTCACGCCATTTTTGGTTGAACCATCGATAAAAATCTCCCGATGCTTCTGCATCTCAGCCACCTTCTTCTTACCCATGCAATTGTGAGCAATAAAGTCATTGGCAATAAAGTTATGAGTTTCAGCAATACTTAAATCAAAAACCTCCTCTTGGCCAAGATACTTCAGCTCAACAATCTCATCCCAGAAAACATCTGAGTCAGCAATACCTTGGTGACGTGCTAAACTCGGAGTCGCAACTGTTTTCGTTAATTCGTTTCCACTTTTAGCTGTTAACTGTTCCCTGTTACCAACTTCTGAAACAAGTCTAATGATATTATCAGTTAGCTTACCTTTACTATTCGACAGTTCACGACTGTAGGGAATTGGTAATGCTTTAGCTAAACCGATGGAACTTCCTATGGTAAACTCTTTCAGAGGCTTCCATCCTAGACTCGTGTAGAAAAGATGATCATCGGTGGCGCGAATGTTGCAGTTAGTTTTGGTAGTAATCTCCCAAACATCACGAATCCCATTAGGATGAATTTCGATAATTGGTTGTTGGGTAATTTTTTGGGTCTTTAAATCCATAGAAAAAACCTTTCGTCCCAACCAGTAACTAGATTTAGAAGCAATCTCCCTCAGGGAAACTAAACGACCGGTTGCTGGATCAAGGATCTCAGTTGATCCACTCAAACACCGCCTCAGTAAATCCGCTTGACCTAGAGAATAACCGGCCAAATCCTGGGCCATCCGCATGATACTTTCTTGAAAGCAGTTATGAACTACTACGCCATGAGCCAGAAAGTATGGGGAAGATTGTTCCTCCATTTGTAGATCAAAACACTCCTGTTGCCCACTCTCTTCCACAGCGGTAACATAAACTATCCGAACATCCCAGTCTTTAACCCTTGTCTTGTACTGTGACTCTTTCGGTCTGGGTAGCGTTGCCTGTGGAGATGACTCTTTGACTAGCGTTCTAGTTACTAAACCCAAATGAGGATCATTTGACCATAGTGTTTTACTGTTGCTGACTCCGGGGAACTTTTCATAAACTTGAGAACCAAAACCATGAGCATTCTTGACGACTGGGTTTACTGGTTTCAGCTCATAGGCAAATTTGTCTCCATCTGGTGTTAAAAAGCGATGGTTTTTACTGGAATAGATAACTGTACCACTAGATAACGTAATTTTCAGGATATCTTTGATACCACTGCACCATTGCTTGGCTACCTTTGCTGGCCAAACTTGTTTACCATCAGAGGTTAATACTAGGTCGCCAGATTTAATGTCTTCAATGGGCACATAAGAACCATCGGCCTGATCAATTAACGTACCTTTAGGTAAACATAGAATTCCATAAGTCTCCTGTAAAATAGGCTCTAGTAGAGGATGTTGATACTCTACTTTTTCTCGACCATGTTTACGATTAATAAACTGAGGAATCAGACCAGCATCCAGAGGACCAGGGCGATAAAGAGCTAGAATTGAAGATATATCTTCAATACTGTCAGGTTTCAGGTCTCGCACTACCTGACGCATTCCCGAAGATTCTAATTGAAATACTCCTTCTAAATGGCCTTTCTCTAGGAGCTCATAAGTTTTTTGAATATCTAGGGGTTTTTTCTTCTGTTCACCCTTGTCTAAAATTTTCTTAGCTTTAATTTCATCTAGGGGAATCTGATCTAAATCGAGTTTAAGATTTTGAGTCTTTTCAACTAACTCTTTGGTTTTCTGAATAGTGGTTAAGTTCTTTAGTCCTAAAAAATCCATTTTCAGGAGTCCCAGAGCTTCCAGGTCTTCCATATAATACTGGGTGATCACTGCACCATCATTATTCAGTTGTAATGGCACAATTTCATCTAACGGATCTGCTGAAATAACCACACCAGCAGCATGGACACCAAAAGTTTTATTTGTCCCTTCTATCCGAATCGCCATATCCACCCAGCGATGAACTTCCGGATCTTGATCGTAAGCCTCTTTAAACTCTGGTGTTGGTGTCTTATCAGAAATCATGACTGAGAGTTTGGCTGGCTTACCTCGCGCCACTGGAATCATCTTAGCCATACGATTAGAGTCTTGGTAAGAAATTCCTAACACTCTCGCTACATCTTTTAATACCGCTTTAGAGGTCATGCGGTTAAATGTAATAATCTGGGCTACTCGGTCTTCACCATATAGATCGGTGACATATTTAATCACCTCATCCCGTCTTTCAATGCAGAAATCTGTGTCAATATCTGGCATTGATTTCCGCTCTGGATTGAGAAACCGCTCGAACAGTAGCCCATGATGTACGGGGTCAATGTTGGTAATTTCTAGGACATAAGCCACTAGGGAACCTGCTGCTGAACCACGACCCGGACCAACGGGAATATCATTGTCTCTAGCATATTTGATGTAGTCCCAAACCACTAAAAAGTAGGTAGAGAATCCCATCTGCTGGAGCATTTTCAACTCATACTCCAGCCGTGCTTTATACACTGGATCAATTTCACTACGAGAGCGACACTTTAGCCGCTTCATCAGTCCATTCCAGGTAATTTCTTCTAAATAGGTGTCAGGGGTATAATCCTTGGATACCTTGTAGTCTGGGATGCGAGGCTCTCCCAGAATATTGTAGTGTTTGACTTTATCGGCCACTTCTAAGGTATTTGCGATCGCATCCTCTATCACCTGGGAAGGTAAGTGATCTCGAAACAGCCGTTTCATTTCCTCTGCTGACTTGAGATACTCCGTTCCACTATAGCGCATTCGTTTCTCTTCCGTAACCAGTTTAGCGGTTTGAATACACAGCAAAGCATCATGAGCTTCTACGTCATAGCAGGAGATAAAGTGGGAGTCATTAGTCGCAATAATTTTAATACCTAATTCACTGGCAATCTTAACAATCGCAACATTAACCACTCGGTCTTCTACAGAGCCGTGGTCTTGAATCTCTAAATAGTAATCATCCCCAAAAACATCTTGGTACCACTTAGCTACTTTACGGGCTTCATCTAAGTCACCTTTTAGGATAGCTTGGGGCACTTCACCCCCCAAACAAGCACTAGTAACAATTAACCCTTCGTGATATTGCTCCAGTAATTCTTTATTGATACAGGGACGAGCAAAAATTCCTTTGCCTTGCATCCCTTTTAGGTGAGAAAGAGTTGTTATTTTTACTAAATTTTTGTAGCCTTTGGTATCTTTTGCTAAGACGACTTGATGATATTTTCGGTAACGCTTATTGACATGAATATCACCGTTTATCACATACATTTCGTTACCGATTATCGGCTTAATACCCTTTTTTAGGCAAACTTTAATCAGTTCAATAGCACCATACATCACACCATGATCTGTCAGTGCGATCGCAGGCATTCCTAACTCAACAGCTCGATCCACCAGTGCTGGTAGCTGAGATGCTCCATCTAGTAGGCTATAATCACTGTGAATGTGTAGACCAACAAAAGACATAGTTACTGTTAATTATAAACCGATGTTGCTGATTATTTTAATGATTAACTGACCTACGAGCCAGGTCTAGTACCAAAAAACTAGTACCAAAAAACTAGACTTATCTTAAGCACGGAAATCAGTTAAACGACTTCCAACCCTTCTCAACTCCGATGGTGGATTTTTAACCTGATCAGCATTCAAATTTCGGTTAAGTTCGCGAATACGGCGGGACAGCATACGAATAATCTTAATTGCAAATTCTGGTGTCTCATCAATGGCATCATAGAGTTGTAGCTGTGTCAACATCAAACAATGGCAAGGTTCGATAGTGGTCACAGAAGCGGAACGAGGTTCTGCATCAAACAAAGACATCTCCCCAAAGCAGGCTCCTTGCTTGAACTGTGCCAAATTCCGCTCACCAATGTGAACTCTTACCAAACCTGAGACTACAATATAAAGTTCCCTACCCTCTTCCCCTTGAGCAAAGATGGTATGGTTAGAAGGAAAGTCTAGCTCGTCCATCACAGAGGCTAGTCGCATCAGAAAATCGTCCCGCAATTCGTGAAAAATAGGGACACCCCTGATAAAAATTAAACGATCAATGCTAGATAACATTGGTTAGTGGTTGGGTTAGCGGTTGGCTGCTAGCGAATAGCCGTCCTGTAGTAAAATACAAGTTTAACCCATACAGATAATTGTTTATAGTTAATGGCTGACTAGACTATGGGGTGGTATTAAGGGGTGAAATTAAGATTGAACCACTGTACTGTAGGAATTTCAGACATTATTTAACGTGATGGTCTACTGTCCACTGCCATCAGACATTAGAGATTAGAGACGATGCCAGCAAAGTGTACAAACAATAGGGAACTATGCGATCAAACTATCCGATTATCTCTTGTGCTTGAGCAGCTACCAAGGGGTCTGGGTCATTCCTAAGCACTGGCAACAACTCTGCACAAGCACGAGGTGACATCTCTTTGAGATAAGCCACAACTGCTTCTCGCACAAAACCGGTAGGATGACGTAGGCAACTCAGAGCTGCTGCTGGTGCTAGGGAACAGTGTGCTGCTCTGGCCACATGAAAACAACAGGCTAGGGGCCAATCTGACAGAAAATGTCGTAACTCGATTAACCGGCGTAAGCGATCGCTTACATTCATGGGTTGATAAGGCACTAAATCCACTAGGGCAGCTAATTTTTCTTTCAGAGAACGCCGGTCTAAAATTGACAAAAATGCTTTCTTATTAGGAATATCTAGGGTATTATCCAAAATTTCTAGCCCTAGGGCAATGTTTGACCGAGAATGGGATGCTAGATTAAACTCAGCTGCTTTGATGGCACTCGATGGATAAAGAAACTTCATCAGTAAGAAACACACCTCTACAAGATCTTGTTGAAGATCATTAAGCCCCTGCCGCAGCAAATCTGCCTCCAATCCAGCTATTTTCTTTGAGGTCAAATCCAGGAGTGCGCCATAAATTTGACCCAAAAACATCAATTCTTGCTCAATTAAAGTTTCTATACCACTACGCCCTAACTGGTTCATCACCGCTTCAATCCCAACTTCCCCTGGAATCTTGAGCAAGATCGTGAGAATATTACGACGGGTTGTCCCCCAACTACTCATCAACTGTTGCACCAAATGCTTCATAGCTTCAGGAGTACCCTTTTCAGTTAGGGCGTGGAGTCTGCCAATCTCACCGAGAGCCATCCAAGCTTGCCGCCTTACTACGTCTGGCTTGTGAATATCTTCAGACAAAACCCTCAATAAAGGAATGGCTTCATCCCCTTGCTTGACCAACGCTATACGAGCAGCATTGCGGGTAGATGTGTAGTAGAGTGCCTTGACTAAAGACGGATAGTACTTTTCAAATCGTTTAGCAGCAATCACCTCTAAACAAGCACACCGTACCTTTAATGACTTATCCCTTAACAGGTTATCAATATAAACCACCAAGGATTCCAAGTAATCCATCTCTGCCAAAGCTCGGGTACCCATTAACCGTTCTTGCTCTTTTTTTGAGGTGAGCATCCGGCGCAGGGTTTTGACGGCTTCAAACTTCTCTTTTGGTGTACCCCGACCCATAATTAAAGCAGCTGCTGTAGCTCTTACGGTTGGGTCAACAGCCGGTTGTAGATAAGGCTTAATTGTCCGAATATTCAGGTCTTCCTGAGCCAGCCAAAAATAGCGCAATGCTAAGGCCAGGACTTCTACTGGTGGTCTTTGATCAATCAACCCAGACACATCTTTTAGACAATCTGGGTTGGGATAGGGCAACATCACCTCTAAACTCTGGCGCTGCAAATCTTTAGACATTTCTACCAGCAAGGGAGAAAGAACCTTACTAGCTTTTTCTGGAGCGATTTGAGACAACAGTTGAATGTAAGCAGAGCGGTTATTCGGCTCAGTTTTCAGTCGTCTTACTGCTTCCTCAAAGACGGTCTTAGTATCCAGAAAATTGGTATTGGCAGAACCCAAACGTCCTTGCTCAGCATTGATCAGCAGCAATGAACCATAATTAGCCCGCATTAACCAGGTACTCAGTAGCCATAATAGGGCAAAAATCACTACCATTAAAATAAACACCCAATGCCGCAATGGCTCAAAATTGGGGAAAGCCCAATTTAGCAGCCCAATGGTGGCTAAAATCCCAAGACCAGTAATGCCAGTAGTCATGGGTTTAGCAATCCCTTGCACAGTAGTTTGAACCACAGAGCGTAACCCTAACGGTAAGGCTTGGAAAAGTACCGGTTCAACACTAGCTACTAAAGTAAATCGCAATAGTTCATCAACGAATCGGAGTAAGACTACACCAATAAATAGCCCTGTTATCCAGCTAGGCAACCCAATATCAAACTTTACCCAACTTGCCATCTTAGCTAGGGTCACTAAGCCAATCACAGATAAAGCACCAGGTAATACCATAGCGCTTAGGAAAAGACCAAAGCGATCAATCACCCGACTAGAGATAAACCATTGGGTAACCAATTCAAAAAGTCCCAAAGTACCACTGAATATACCCAGAAAACCAGCAATTGCTGAACCATCCAGGGTTTCCTCCAATTGACCCATATACTGAAATTCAATTAGGAGGTACAGGGCTTCCCCTAAGATAAAAAAGGCAAATAAAGGGATGACATAGCGTCTGAGGGATTCACTCGGCTGACGCACAGCAAAGTCTGGCTCCATTTCTTCCCACTGTCGTGCTGGAGAGTTAGGAAAGGCTTGCTGGTAGTGCTGACATATATAAACCAAGGTCAGTGCTCCCAGGAGCATCATGCCAGACCCAAAAGCCACCACATTGTTGAGTCCCACGAACAGCAATAATAGAGGTAATGAGAAGCCAGAGAGGACATCAGCTACCAAAAGCCCACTGGAGACTAGGGGGTAGGTACGCTTAATTTCCCGAATGTTGAATAACTGATTAGCCGTCACCTGGGAATTAAGGTCATTGAGGATGTACACGGCATCCATCCACAATCGCAATAGAAAGATGGTGACTACAGTAATATAGCCATACTCGATCTCCAAGCCTAGGCGGAACACTAACAAGGGTAAGGCAGCTAGGATAGCGATCGCTACCAAGACTGACCTCAAGGGTAAAATCCTCTGCAACCAGGAGTATAATACTCCCAACCCAGAGCAGATCACGGAACTAGCAATATAGATCACCGGTAACCACTTCGCGCCATATTTCTCTAGAAACAAGGCAATGGCACTGTACTCTAACCAAAGCAGTCCCATGGCAGTGGTGGTATGGAAGGCGAACATCAACAATGTCCGCTCGCCTTCTTCTGGGCGAAGATTCACCCACTCTAAGATTGTTCTAATCCAGTAACCCTTCAGGCGAGTCGGAGATGGCAATTTCATAGAGTCATTAGTCCTTCGTCACTAGTCCTCAGTCAGTTGTCTTTGGTATTTTAAGCTGCTTGATCTGTGCATGGGTATTGAGATTTCAATTCCAGGCACCTGGGCATGTGGTTACCAATGACTAATGACCAATGACTAATGACTAATGACCAATGACTAATGACCAATGACCAATGACTGATGACCAATCACTATAACCACTATTTTTTAGGGGAGAGTAACATCATCATGTTGCGACCTTCCCGCTTAGGTGCTTGCTGGACTTCTGCCAATTCTTGTAAATCCTTAGCCATGCGCTCGAGTAGTGCCTGGGCTAAATTACTATGTTGGATTTCCCGACCTCGGAAGGTAATGGTAGCTTTGACTTTATCGCCAGATTTGAGGAAGCGCTCCGCTTGATTGACCCGCACATTGTAGTCATGGTCTTCTATTTTGTAGCGCATCTTCACTTCTTTGACATCAGCCGTGTGCTGCTTCTTCTTTGCTTCACGGGCTTTCTTCTCTTGTTCAAATTTGTACTTGCCATAGTCCATGATGCGACACACTGGCGGATCTGCCTTGTCACTAACCAGGACAAGATCTAACTCCTTTTCCTCAGCGATCCGCAGGGCATCTTGAGGTGTGATTATACCCAGCTGTGCCCCATCGGTATCAATGGCTCTAATCTTGGGAAACCTGATTCTTTCGTTAATTTGGGGTAGATCGCGTTGGCGTCTTCTATTATCACTCACAGGCGTTTGTTTATTTTCTTAAGTGGATTAATCAAAAAATCGACTTACTACATACACTTGCCATTTTACTGATTCCTTTCTTGTTTCTGTTCAATTATTAACATCACTTAGGAAACCAAGGCCTATGGAATAGTTATAACTTACTCCATAGGCTGATAGGGAAGGCATAATGGACTCAAGTGGCGCGTGTAAATATTTTTGAAGTTGAGGCAGGTTGTGACCAAATCTTTGCATTGGCAGCAACGAGTTGGTAGTCAAAGGGATTGGGTCTGGCGTGGTTGGCCGATCCGTTATACCTATTTTCGCCCACCCCAACCCCTAACTGTCCAGCCTACAACACCAGTTATTCTGCTTCATGGGTTTGGTGCTTCGGTCGGGCATTGGCGTAATAACCTAGACGTAATCGGTCAACATCATACCGTTTATGCTTTAGATCTGCTGGGTTTTGGGGCATCCCGGAAAGCTGCGGTTGACTATAGCATTGACCTTTGGGTAGCTCAGGTTTATGAATTTTGGCAAACTTTTATCCAAAAACCGGTAGTGTTAGTAGGTAACTCCATTGGTTCGCTAGTTGGTCTAGGAGCAGCAGCGACCCATCCAGAGATGGTTAAAGGTCTGGTGATGATTAATTTACCAGATTTCCAAGCCCGAGAAGAAGCGATTCCTAGTTGGCTTGGACCGATAGTCTCAACTGTTGAGAGTCTAGTGGCATCACCAGTGCTACTCAAAACCATATTTTATCTGGTCAGACGTCCATCGGTTGTTCGTAAGTGGGCAGGGTTAGCTTATGCTAATCCAGAGGCAGTTACAGATGATTTGGTAGAAATTCTGAGTGTCCCTGCCACCGATCCTGGAGCTGCGGCGACCTTTAGTAGACTTTTGAGAGGGATGACCGCTCCTAACTTTAGTCTACCGGTCAAATCCCTATTACCTACATTAGATATTCCTATGCTATTGATGTGGGGACTAGAAGACCGGATGATTCCCCCCATCTTAGCTCGCAAGTTTGTTAAACTCAATCCTAATTTAGAGCTATTGGAGTTAGATCATGCTGGTCACTGTCCCCACGATGAATGTCCGGAACAGGTGAATCGGATCCTGTTAGAGTGGCTAGGAGCTAAGGTTTGACTATACCCAAAATTGGTATTAGCCGACGCTCACTTGATCGGTGTCAACATCCGTGCAACCATCCACACCGGAGGCAACACTAACCATCTTATCTAGAACCTCCTGGGTAGCTACTTCTCCTTTTAGAACAACTTTACCGCCAGTTTGAGCAACCCAAAGCCTCTCCTCGTCATCGAGATCGTTGTCTTGGTCAAAGGCCCAAACAACTCGCTTGGCAAGGCCACTTTGGTCGTATTCTCCGTTTAACCCCACTCGCTCTGGGGGAATGTCATTTCCTGCTGGTGCCTCTGGTGAAGGGGTACTAGCTAAGGCAGCTTCGTCTGGGCTTCCAAATCCAAAAATCCGCTTTAAAAAACCCATAAATCTTTGGTTTCACTCCAATCAGTTTTTAACGATTTTTATCTTACCGAGGAATTTTCCAATTAGCTGCCTAGTTTTAGAAAAAATATATCTTTAGATACAGCAGACTGTTACTAGAGTTATTAGTTACTCAAAACCTGGATAAAATGGTAGTTGGTTTGTAAGCAGTCAGCAGTCAGCAGTCAGCAGTCAGCTTTATGACACAGGCCACAAGTCCTTTGACTTCACTGCAGCATTATTCCAATGCTTACCGATTTTATTCAAAAGCTGTTAGGTGTAGCTTGCCCTATGCTCATGGATCACATCAAGTAGCGTGGCACAGGCTTCTAGCCTGTGACTCATTAGCTGAACGCGCACGCGTGCGCGTAGCGCTTTAGCTGATAGCTGATAGCTGTTCGCGCAGCGTGCGCGTAGCGCATATACTTACGTTGGTTTACCGTTGACCGTTGACGCTTAGCTTCAAGAAACTTAACAGTTAACCCTTACTCCTCCCTTATCCCCCCTTAAACAAGGGGCTAGTCAACACTTAAGAGTCAACAGTCTTAGTTACCAATCAATTACTTTGATAGCAATTTAGGCAACACAGGCCCCCACCACTCCCAAGTCAACTCCCAAGTCAAACTATGAAACATACCCTTTCCGTTTTAGTTGAAGATGAAGCGGGTGTTCTAACTCGCATTGCTGGTTTATTTGCCCGTAGAGGCTTCAATATCGAAAGTCTTGCGGTTGGACCGACTGAGCAGGTTGGTATATCTCGAATTACTATGGTAGTACCTGGAGATGACAGCAGCATTGAGCAGCTGACTAAGCAACTCTATAAGCTAATTAATGTCCTAAAAGTACAAGATATTACCTCAATTCCCTGTGTCGAAAGGGAGTTGATGCTGCTAAAGGTTAACACTACTAGTTCCACCCGCTCGGAGATTCTTGAATTAGCCGAGGTGTATCGTGCCCATGTCGTAGATACATCTGAGGATTCACTAACTCTAGAAGTTGTGGGAGACCCTGGAAAAATGGTAGCACTGACCCAAATGCTGAATAAGTTTGGTATCCGTGAAATTGCCCGGACTGGCAAAATCGCCCTAACCCGAGAATCGGGAGTCAATACTGAATATCTCAAGTCTTTGGAGGCAACAGTTTAATTAGTCATTAGTTAAGTTATTGGTGGTTAGTCATTGGTTCGGATCTTTTTCCTGCAAGCCTTTATGATATGAACCCACAGGAATTGCGATCGCAAATTCTGTTCCGTTACCCGGATTAGAGGTACATAGGATTTGACCACCATGCTGTTCAACAACGATTTTCTTGCAGATATCTAGCCCTAAGCCAGTTCCCTTGTCGATGGATTTGGTGGTGAAGAATGGTTCAAATATCTTCTGTTTGACCTCTTCTGTCATTCCCGGACCATTATCGATAATTCTGATCACGACCTGTCCACCAGAACTGTCCCCTTGATCACCATCGCTGCCTATAAATTCTGTCCGAATGGTGATCTTAGGGGGGGCTGGTGCCTTTTGCTTTACACCTTGCGGGCTATAGTCAGAAGACTGAGGGGAAACTGGAACAAATAACCTGTTAACCTGTGACTCTTCGAGAGCATCAATGGCATTGCACAGCAGGTTCATCAACACTTGGTTGATTGAACCAGAATAGCACTCCACTAAAGGGAGTTTTCCATAGTCCTTGGTCACGGTAATCCCGGGATTCTTTCCTTTGGGCTTTAAGCGGTTATGGAGGATAGTAAGGGTACTATCAATCCCTTCATGAATATTCACGGGCTGCTTTTCATAGGTATCCTGTCTGGAAAAGTGGCGCACTGACTGCACAATCTGTTGCAAGCGTTCTGCACCTAATCCCATAGATGATAGGGCTTTGGGAAAATCTTCGATCAGGAAATCTAGGTCAATGGCATCAGCGTACTGTTGAATTTCGGCTGCAGGCTGGGGATAGTGTTTGGCATATAATCCCAACAGTCTTAATAAATCCTCGCCATAGTCCCTTGCTGGAGTGACATTTCCACAGATAAAGTTAAGTGGATTGTTGATTTCGTGAACAACACCCGCGCATAACTGTCCTAAGGTGGACATTTTTTCACTTTGCTTTAAGTGCTCTTGAGCGAGTTCCAGCTTCTTTAAGACATTCTCCAGTTCTTGGCTTTGGGCTTCTAATTTGGCTTGTGCTGTTTGTAACGCTGCTTCAGTTAATTTTTGTTTAGTAATATCTTGTACTAAACCTTCGTAGTATAGAATGTAACCAGTAGGATCACGCACTGCCCAAGCACTTTCGCAAATCCAAATTAGGGTGCCGTCTTGGCGATAGACCTGGGATTCAAAATCCTCTACCAAACCCTTTGAGTGCAGTAGGTCAAGGAATTGGTAGCGTCGCTGGGGATCTTTGTGAAGGTACTGCCCAACACCAGTTACATGACTCAGAAATTGGGTCGGTGATTCATAGCCATATAGTCTAGCGAGTGATGGGTTACAGGCTATATAGTAACCATCAGGCGTAATTTTAAATATACCATCAGTCGAGTTTTCAAATAGAGATCGATATCTCTGTTGGACTGCTAAGAGAGATTCTTCCACTCTTTTACGGTCAGTTATTGGCTCAGCTAGTGTCTGATTGGTAGGTTGCCAACTAGTTTTCCACTTGGTGAAGTTTTTGTGAACCGTTGGATTAGGTTTTACCCCCTTGCCAGAGCTAGGGGGTAAAGTTCCGCGACTTATTAACATAGATTGTTGCCTCACCTTTTTCCCTCACGACCATGACTATTGAGCATTGCAGCTGCCTCTTGAAGGATGGGTTTCCGGTACAGACTATAGTATTTGCTGTTGGGGAATTGTGCCATCCCTGAGCAGTTTTTTACAAAACTATTAACTAAACTGCTCGGAATTTAAATAAATTTAACATACATCTCCCCTTGACAAACGTCAAATTAAGAAGGTTTTTTTCCCAAGTCGCGCACTGCAGTCAAATATTGTCCTAGAAAAGGTAAGCCACCAATGGCTGGAAGTAGGTAGCGGGAAGTACACAGTAACCCTAAGGCGGCAGCGGTAGCAGCCGGGAAATAGGGTTGGTAGAAGAAAATTAGCGCAGCGTCACGGGTGCCAACACCAGCAAAGGTGAGTGGTAACAATCCTACTAGAATAGCTAGGGGAGACAGAGCGAGATTCGTTAAAAAGGGTGTCCAGGCGTTGAGGGCGAGGATAAATAACCAAATTTGCAATAAGTGTAAGAACCAGATAAAAATTGAAGTTAGGGTAATTTTCAATAACTGCTTGGGGTCATGCCAGAAGTAGCTGTGCATTTCCCCCCAAGACATTTGCATTTTTTCTAGCTTTGAGCGGAATTTTTTTGGGGCAATTTTTTTGGTCACTAAGAAAAATAAATGGGCAAATTGGCGGGAGCTGAGGAGGAATAGCCCTAGAATTAAGCCGAAAATTATCCCAGCGGTCATCAACCAAAAAAAGCCACTTTTGCCAGGATAAAGTAATAAACCAAAGACACACCATAGCAATAGAGACAGCATGTCACAAGCTTTTTCAAAAATCACGATGGCTAACGACAAGCTCCCACCTAAATTACCCCGCTGCTTCATAAAGTAGGCTTTAGCAATATCTCCCATTTTGGAGGGCAAGACCATATTCAGGGTACTGGCAGCTAAAATCAGGCGATTGGCTTCCCAAAATCGGAGTTGGGAACCTGTCGGCATTAGTTGTTGCAGTCGCCAAGCCGTGAACAGGGTGATCGGAATCACCATGCCCAGACTAATCCCCATCCACATGCGATCGCATTCTTTAAATACAGCGATCAGTTGGGGAAAGTCAATTTTGGTATAAATTACCCCTAGGATGACTAGGCTGATGGCAATGGAGATGAGTCGTTTCATGGATTAGCAGCAAAAGGCAACAGGCAAAAGGCAACAGGCAAAAGGCAACAGGCAAAAGGCAACAGGCAAAAGGCAAAAGGCAAGCTAGCAACAGGCAACAGGCAACTTTCAACCTTGGCCAAAAGGCCACGCGTGCGCGTTCAACCTTCCCTAGGGGAACACTCAAGGCGAACAACATCTGATGCTAACCAAAAACTTTAGTGAGAATTTCAACAGTGGGGTCAACTTCTAGCCACACCGTAGCCGATACTTTTTAGCTACCAAAATCTACCAAAGTAGACTTTAGCCCGCCAATGCAAGCTGATTTTTCAGCCAGGGTGTATCTACCAAAGCTCTCAGGAATATCCCGCGAGCGCCATTGATGTCACGATCCATTACTTGACCATCAATTTTCGATTTAATAGTCTTGCTGCCGCCAATGTTAACTATCTCGCCCGTCCAACTAACCGTTTTGCTGGTATAAGCTTCGCAGACATCAACAACAATCTTTCCGGTCTCAGATGCTTTTTGTTTTAGAAACTCTTTGAACCGATAATGGGCAAAAGAAAGCATATTGCGAACCGTTTTAGATCTAAGTTTTCGGTTGCGCTTCTTGGACATCTGAGACGTCTCAAAGGTAGGGAGCAATATTACATCAAAGTTGTCAACCAGGAATCTAGCCGCCTTGTGATGTAGTTCATTTACTAAGCTCTGAATCCTGATCACCATCCTTCTGGCGGCTTTTCTCATTCTGTATTTTTGTTTTCCCTTAGCCTTACTGATCTTTGAAATCAGATTATCTAAGTGTTGACATAGACGCTGAATCCCAGAAAAGTCACCATGTCCTATTTTGCCAACGGAAGTCTGGCTAAAAAATGTCAAAAAAGTTCTAACACCAGGGTCTAACGCTACAACCCTACCTTGGTTTTCGGTTTTAATGTGGGCTGTTTTGTAAGGGACTACTAGGTAATATTTACCGTTGGTGCTAGTCAATCTACAATCACAAATGTTGTCAGGAAGTGTCTCAGCAAAGGTCAATGCACCTAACTTTGTGTGGTAAATTCCTTTGACAGAAACAGCCGATTTAGGAATGTAGCAAGACTGAACAGGATTTTTCCTAGAACGGAATCGAACCCGATTAATTTGTCTAGTCTTTTTGTACTTTTTCTTGGCATACCTAACGGCGGTGCAAGCATCCTTAATCGCTATAGACTTGATTTGATAAGGTACTGCTTTGCACCAGTCAGGAAGGTCATTTAAGATATCAGTTTTAATGGCTTTCCAGTTTGCCTTGATTTCGCCATTCTCTAGGATTTTGACGGTTTTATTGAAGACATAACGGGACACTCCAAACCAGTGGCGGACAATTGCACGCTGTTCATAGTTTAGGAACACTCTTATCTTCTTTGATTTTTGCTCCGTATTTTCGAAGTTTGTGTACTCGACAAGAGAAGACGTGAATGATGGAGAGAAGATCTGCTGTGAGTTCTGCTTCTCGACAACTTTCAGGGTTGTCGAGAACCAAGAGTTTTCCACCGTTGAGACTGACCAAGTACTCAAAAAGTTCAAACCCAAATCGGGTGAGTCGGTCTCTACAGGCAACAACAAGTGTGAGTTGATCGCCGCGCATAAGTCGCTCCAGTATGGCTTTAAGACCAAATCTTTTGTAGTTGAGTCCTGAACCGATGTCAAAGATGATTTCCGCTTCGGGGAACAGAGAGTGCATATATGCGACAAGTCTGGCGAGGTCGTCAAATTGTTTGCTGCTGCTGACCCGGCAATAACAGATGGTAGCTGACTGTCTTGACTGTTTTCGACCTTGACTGAGCCAGCTTTCTGTATCGAAAAACCTTGTTCCGCTTGGCGTTCGCTCACATTTGATTGTGCCATTATCTGCATACTTCCTCAGAGTGTTCCTTGAGAGTCCCGTAAGTTCGACCGCCTTAGCTCGGGTACGAGTGCCATTCCTTTAATCTACCAAAATATTCAATATTTTGGTAGATTAAAGGATATTTTTAATAACTGTTACAAAACCCTTAATTCTGCCGCTTTTGAGAAGTTGGCGAACTCGTTGGACACAAATACCTAAAAGATAAGCTGCTTGAGTGGTGCCAATGGTGGTTATCTCTTGTGCTGCCATGTCTTTGCCTTTTAATCTAGCGCTATTGTTTTTTCATGATTTAAATCTAACACAGTTTTTTTAAATAGCGCTAGTGTTTTCAAGCAAATGTTACATAATTTAATAATTTGGTTTATTAAAGCGCTATAGCTTTGTGAGCAAGTAATGCAGCAGTTAGGGAAAATTAAATAGCGCTATAGTTTTGTAAAACTTCAATACACAGTATTTGACCACTGAGGCACTCAAAAATATTTTCCACGTTACCTAATTTTAAAAACGCTGCTCGAACTTCAACCATTCATAATCATCCAAGGTTTGCACCTCATCACTTAGGTCAACCCAGGGTTGTAATTGACCTGCTTGAAAAGTACGACTCATGACCACATAAATCGATGTCTGGTCTCCACCAATTCCGACACTTTGTACCGATTTCCAAGACTTAGCTTGTAATTCATCAATTACTAACCATCGCTCACCTTGCCAATAAAAATATCTGCGAAAGCAGAAGGGAGCGTCTTTTTTACCAGTAATTAATAATTTCTGTAATAATTTCCGAATTAAATTGGGAAAGAAGCGTCCTACCGTTAACATCACTCCCCGCAGAATTAGTAAATTCATTGGATTCATTTGCTTCTGTTTAGCCCATCCCAAGTTTCCCTCAATCAGAATTTCATCCTCACTGACTTTAACTTGATAGTCATCGATCAGATGGCCAACGGCATTTTTGAATTTACCTCTTTCTTTTACGAGTAGGGAAAAATGGGTATCTGAAGCAATTAATTGATTGTCTCGAAATATCTTAAAAACGCCTCCTTTATTCAAAGCTAAATAAAGCTCTGTACCTCGACGGCGGTCAATTAGGATGTTGGCGTCTTTCAACCATACGCGACCACTGGGACGGGGAGTTGCTTTGGGTCGGTTGCTGACAAAATCCCGCCAAGATAGGAGATAATTCCAGGTATGGTGACCAATAATGTGATCATCGGCATAACAGGGAGCAAGACCATTAGCTAATCCCACCAAGAAGCGGTCATTAATCTCTAGGGCTTCTGGAAACCAGCGTCCTACTAATTCAAAGCCATGGGGAAAAAAGTTGTAAGTGTTACGGCTAGTGTATTCTCCCCCATAAGAACCATCGGGATGGATGAATTGTGCGGCTAATTCGACAGCTTTGATCAGAGCTTCTTTTAGGCGTGGGTCTAGTCTCAATAGATAAATCCTGGCTAGACAGGAAATCGTTAAGGTGTGGTAGCCTGGGTCGCAGCCTTCGTATTCTATAAACCAGCCTTCGGGACTTTGCCAGGATAATACTTGCTCTAGCCTTTGCGATCGCGCTCTATCCCATTGATTGGTATGCAACAGTTCCGATAGCAGGTCTAAACATAAGACAATCAAGGCTTGGTGGTTGCTCAGCTGTCCACTTTCCATGTGATGGGCTAGCCAATCTGCCCGTTTTTCAAAGAATTGTAAGGCAATGGGGTTATGGAGTCCCATGGCTTTGTAACTTTCGATGCTAGCCAATAAAGAAAAGGCGGCGGCTCCAGCAGCACGCTCATAGGGGAAATAATCATCACAGGAGCCATCGGGATGGGAACTGGATGCAGCAAAAAGTATTCCTGCTTCGACCCAATCGAGAATTACTGGTTGCTGGTAGAACGGGTTATCTGGGAAATCGGTATGATAGGCTAGTGCTAGAGGCCAGACAAATTCCTGTGCCATCCCACTAGGGAAATCAATGATTTTATAGTGCCAGAAATTACGGTCGAAGCAGCCGTAGGTCGGACTGTGGGGATTGCGGTCTAGGAGGGTAAGGATTTTAGGGATTTGGTTTAGGGCTTGACGGGCGAATAGGTCTCTGGTCATTATTTACCAAAAGTCTTGGGTAATCGCGCCCCGTCATTCTAGGACGGCTTTTATTTTAGACTTTGTATTGAAAGTTTGCACCTTGTGTGCTACTCTAAAAGTATAAGCAATAGACTTTTGTAGCAGCTAGATACTATCTAAACATAAGTAGGCAACGTAAAAAATATGTAGAGCTTACATATTGCGTAATTGGGTCTAACGACTTAAATGTCTATGAAAAATTTAGATAAAAAAGTATATAGTTAAAGCGATGCAGCGCGGTCTTGGGGGTTTCCCCCATGAGCGACTGCATCAAGACATAGATTTTGAAAAGGTACGGTGGGGCACACCGAAACCTAGGTCAAAGACCAAATACGCTTGTGGAGAGGAGACCTCTATTTTTCCTGGCTCCGGCCTGGTTAAACAAGTCACCCCGTTGAAGCAAGAATCCCCGTCCTTCCAGGGCGGGGAGTGTCAATGCTGAGTGCGTTAGTCCGAGAGTCCGAGAGTGATTAATTCTTTAGTGCCGAAAGTAGTCTTAAGAGTTCCCCACTATAGCAAGTAGTCTTAAGAGCGTCCCACTATCAGAATAGAACTATTCTTGATTCAAGAAACTATTGGCAAATTCTTCTCCTTCTCCCCCCTCATCACGGTTTTCCCGCTGTTGATGATTTCCGGTGGATGGCCAATGGGGAGTGCGATTGGAGTCAACATCCAATCGGCGTAGTCGCAGTTGGATGTCTTCTAGAAGTTGACGATTGACTGCCATTAGGTCTGCCACTAAGCCAAATATCCACAGTTGAAAGCCCATTAGAATCAGAATAGCAGCTAAAACTAAGCTGGGTACGTGAGCTTTGGGAGTACCAGCGAAGTATAGGATTAACCAACGAATCCCCAGTAAGGTTCCTAAAGTAAATGGAATTGTCCCCAAGGTGATAAAGAATCTCAGGGGATTGTAGGTCATGGAGATTCGCAGGATAGTGATTAGCGATCGCTTAACATAGGCACTGATACTCTTTACTAAACGGGAGGGACGTAAATAGCGATTGGTACGGATTGGGACAGAGGTAATAGCGATGCCTTTTTGTCCAGCTTGAATGATAGTTTCTAGGGTGTAGGTGTATTCATTAAAGACATTTAGCTTTAAGGCGGCTTCTCGGCTAAAGGCTCGGAATCCACTGGGAGCATCAATGATATTAGTATTGCTAGCAATTCGGACTACCCAACTACCGAATTTTTGTAGACACTTTTTAATGGGGGAGAAGTGCTTAATCTTCTGAATCGGTCGCGCCCCGATCACTATTTCGGCTCGACCTGATATAATAGGTTCTATGAGTTTGGGAATGTCATCAGCGCAGTACTGATTATCCGCATCGGTATTGACAATAATGTCCGCATCAGCTTTTAAGCAAGCTTCGATTCCTGCCATGAAAGCTTTGGCTAGTCCCTGATTGTGTTTAAAATTGACAATGTGGTCTACGCCATAGGAGCGGGCTACGTCTACGGTGCGGTCTGTACTGCCATCATTGATAATTAGCCACTCAACGGTATCTACACCCCTCAGTTGACGGGGAAGCACCGAAAGGGTAATCCCTAGGCTATTTTCTTCGTTGTAGCAGGGGATTTGAATAATTAGTTTCGTCATCGATGGTGACGGGCTTTGCTTCAAGAATGGGAAAAACTCTGGTGCCTTTGATTATCGCAGACGCAGGGAAAAGAGTTTTGGTTTCTCGATTATCGTAGGTTATTGGGGGATTATAACAGTTTTTAATTGGGAGTCAAGGGAATCAAGGGGGTAGGGAGTAGGGAGTAGGGAGTAGGGAAGTGTGGGCAGAAGCAGTTGTTTTTTAACAGATTTGTGATAAAATGATTTTATTTTTATTGTAGCGCTATAGTTAAATTAAATTTAGCGATTGGCCTACTGCGACACTAAGCGATCGCAAAACTGCTGATATGAGGGGGGTATGACAACCGGATTTAGTATAATTATTAAATTCGCCACGGGTCGCACCTAAAAGATACATGCTGTTTTGGACGCGACCTTAGACGTATTTATAAGGGCTTAAGCTTCCAGAAAATCATTCGTAGGATCAATTTGGAAGTTTATCTTCCCTGAGAGCATTGGCATCAAAGCCTTATAGAGTAAGTTTTTCAGGGCTCATGTCACCCCCTCAGATAATTTCTCCTATCCACTCTATTAAACCCACAAGAGAATCCATAACTTCAGAAGTGACTTCACCAGCATCTTCTATTATTAATTCAATTGTCTCACCTAGGAGTTTAGATCCTATTTCAGTAAAATTTTCAATAAAATGATTTTCCTTAGCCAAGAAATCGGCAATACCATTCTCTAAAGTTAGATTATCTTGTTCAACACTAAACATATCCTTATTTTCCCAAACAATATCCAAGAATGTTTTCTTTGTATAACGCCTAGCAATAGACAAACCAATTTTTTTAAATTTTTTGCGTAACTTATTATCAAGATTACTTACACCTTTTTTAAAGTCATCATTCTTACTTATATCTACAACTGCTTTAGCAATTTCAGGATCTTCCAGGAGTGTAGCGACAACTTTTGCTTGAAGTTTATGATTACCCTTCAAATTTTTTATTAGATTCTTCACTTCTGGATAATTTTGCATTATATTTAGTATTACAGTAGTTCCTGCAATACCTAAAGCTGCGGCCTCAGTCAAAGTTTCATCTTTGCTCAACCGGTTGTGGTACTCTTGTTTATGATTGTTTTTGTTTGTATAAGCATTTAGAGACCGCTGCCACGTTAATACATTCATAATTCAACCTACCCATTTATAGTCCTTAGAGCTGATTCGTAAACTCGCTGTAATCTTTGTAGGATAAGGCTTGCGCTAGAATAGAACATTTGAACTATTTAATACCCAAAAGACAATCATAGCAAGGCTTTCAGACTTATTAAGATTTCCTTTATAAATCAGCTCTTAATTACATATCTGCTGAATTTGGAGTTTTTATGCTAAGCAGGTACACAAAATTAATTACACATTCCAAAAAAACTAAAACCCTTACAATGTAAGGGTTACAGAGATTGCGAGTAGGTCATTAATTCTGCGATCGGTGTTTGAGGGTAAACACATATAATTTTGTATAAATAGTAACAGACAAAAGTTTCATTAACTCATTTTTTTTTAAACTCGAATAAATTCCATCCTAAAGAAGTTTTTTTGTTCAAAGTCGGATTTGCGTACGCAACCAGAATTTAGAGTACTCTCAAATCCACCAAGGATAACACGGCTAATAATTGAGCAATGTTTTAGGCTTATTGATAATTAACAGGGTGATTCTAGATTTTTGATACTATTGTTTACTTTTTAACTGTAAATTATGATACAAATTTAGATGCGTTTACCCTAGTAGGTGCTTAGAATTTCAAGCCTAAGGGGGTGGCAACAAAGCTAGTAAAATGTCACCACTATATTCAAGGGTGGGTTTGATTTAGTTTTGTACTTCTGTTAGGGCTGCTTGGCATATAGAGGAGGGTAAACGCATCTAATTTTTTTATTTCTACATATAGTGTTTATTGAATTGCATGAAAACTATATATAGAAAGTATATTCTCAATAAGGACAACAAGACCGGGTTTATTGAGAAATACCCCCGGTTACCCAACAAGATGGGCTTACCCTGCTACTTATCGGCTTTTACTATAGCGCTAGACTCAATCAAAATTAAGCGATTGGCCTACGGCCACGCTACGCGATGAAGCGAAGCTTCCGCTAAAAGCGATCGCATTACTAATCATTAGCTTCCCAGTTATCGGATTTTACTCTAGCGCGCTATATTTGATCACAATGAATTGATGCCAACACACTGATCCCAAAACAATCATGCTATGTAGACTTTGGTTGAGAGCCAGACACCACAGGGGCGCTAGAATTCAAATCCAAATCTGGATGGTCTCCTGCGACTTGCTGTAAATTCCACTGATTCTTAAACAATAGCACTGGACGTCCCCAATTATCTTTGACTGTCACAGTATTAAACAAACGCCCAGCTTTTTCCAAGGCTTCCCAGCCACCGGCTACCCAACGAGCCACACTATAGGGCAACATATCCAACCTAGTCTCTACGCCATACTCATTTCTGAGGCGAAACTGGACTACTTCAAATTGCAACTGTCCCACTGCTGCCAGAATTGGGTCCCGCTTCGACTCATCAACGGAGTACATAATTTGCACAGCCCCTTCTTCCCGCAATTCCTTGACTCCTTTCTGGAACTGCTTGAACTTAGACGGGTTAGGATTCTTCAAATAAGCAAACAACTCTGGGGAAAAACAAGGAATCCCTTCATACTCCAACTTCTTACCGTTGTAAATCGTATCTCCAATGGCAAACACCCCAGGATTATTCAAACCAATCACATCCCCGGCATAGGCAACATCAATTGATTCTCGGTCTTGAGCAAACAGCTTTTGGGGTCTTGACAAACGGACAGTTTTACCAGTACGAGCATGGCTGACAGTCATATCCTTTTCAAACTTACCGGTACACACCCGCACAAAGGCCACCCTATCCCGATGCTTGGGGTCCATATTCGCTTGCAGCTTGAACACAAACCCACTAAAGTCTGGATAAGTTGGAGGAATATCGCCCACTGTGGATTTGCGAGATTCTGGTTTCAGCGCATAGTCCAAAAAAGCATCTAGAAACAGCTGCACCCCAAAATTAGTCATGGCACTGCCAAAGAACACAGGGGTCATTTGACCGGAGTGAATCAGCTCTAAATCCAGCTCTGGACCAACACCATCGAGAATTTCTAACTCTTCCTTTAGTTGATAATATAAGTCTTGTTCTAGGAGCTGTTCAATCTGGGGGTCTCCCAAATCTACTACCGTATTCTTCGCCTCCCGGGACCCGTGAGCGGTGCGTTCAAACAAGTGAATTTGTTGTCTGCGGCGGTCAAACACTCCTTTAAAGCGATCGCCCATGCCAATCGGCCAGTTTACCCCATAGGTTTGTAAGCCCAGCTCTTGTTCAATCTCATCGAGGAGTTCTAGGGGTTCTCGTGCGGGACGGTCAAGCTTATTGACAAAGGTAAATATAGGAAGCGATCGCATTTTGCACACTTCAAACAATTTGCGGGTTTGGGGCTCTAGACCCTTTGCCGCATCAATCAGCATCACCGCATTATCAGCTGCTGCCAGAGTGCGATAGGTATCCTCACTGAAATCTTGGTGTCCGGGTGTGTCGAGTAAATTAATCTGACAATCGAGATAGGCAAACTGCAACACCGTGGAGGTAATCGAAATTCCCCGTTGTTGCTCCATTTCCATCCAGTCCGAGGTTGCCTTGCGCTGAGCTCGCCGTGCCTTCACTGCTCCGGCTTCGTGAATTGCTCCACCATAGAGTAACAATTTTTCTGTCAATGTGGTTTTACCCGCGTCCGGGTGGGAAATAATCGCAAAGTTACGGCGGTGTTCAACAGCGTTGAGCAATTCTGCTTCAAGTTCAGTGGACATCCAAAAAGACTAGATAGGGGACTTTCGCTTAATTCTTACATAACTCTCTATATATTATAGCGTTTTTGATAGTAATGACCTACACAGGTTTGTTTCAGCTATTAGCCCTATTCCCTACTTCCTACCTGAGAGGGATATATTTTTTACTTCATGGTCAAACCTGGGACTTCAGCTTAGGATATCAACCGGAAAACAACGAATATAATGATTATTTTTAACTACCAATAGGTATATTTCTCTATGGCCCACACGACCCACCCGGTCACTACACAGTCACCTCTTTCTTAAAGACCTAACCAGCAAGCCAATTTCCCTATTCCTGTTTTTCCATTTCCTTTTCCCTACTTCTGCCATAAGTCTAGTAATTAAACTCATCAATGTCGTGATATCATCCCTAATTTTTGACGGAATTTACGACCTATAGTATAGCGTTATAAACGCTAAAATACTGGTAAGTAAAAATTCAATATTTTATCTAAATTAAGGAGTTAAGCTATGGTGTATGACCAAAAAAATAACATCAACTATGACCCAGACAAGCGCAAGCTGTTATCAGCATTATGTCACGGATCAATTTTCATTAGTGTCTCATTTATATCCGTGTTAATTCCCCTGGCTATATTGTTAATCTCCGATGATCAAGTAGTCAAAGATAATGCCAAAGAGTCCCTTAATTTTCACTTCAATGTCTGGCTATATGAGCTAATTTTTGGGGCTTTGACTTTTATCCTGATTGGTTGGCTTTTCCTGCCTCTGTTATTTATTTTAAGTTTGGTACTGCCGATTATGGCAATTCTCAAGATTCTTGGGGATCCCAATGCATCCTACCGCTACCCATTTATTTTCCGTGTGCTTTAAACTAGCGCTAGGGTTTGCTGTAACCTGAAGGGGTGACTGGGTGTGGGGTGAGCGGGTGTAGGGTTTGGGAAAACTGAAGAAAATCCTGGGATCGAAGTGTGAAATGTAACGAAATGCAAAGTATAATGAGAATAATACCCCTAAGCGAAAAATTTACAGTATTACCATCACATGCGAGTTGCGATCGCTGGAGCCGGACTAGCAGGGCTTTCCTGTGCTAAATATCTAATAGACGCTGGTCACACCCCAATTGTCCTAGAACGACGAAATGTTTTAGGCGGTAAAGTGGCAGCCTGGAAAGATCAAGATGGAGACTGGTATGAAACTGGTCTTCATATATTTTTTGGTGCCTATCCCAATATGCTGCAGCTAATTAAAGAACTCGGTATTGAAGACCGGTTGCAGTGGAAAGAGCACACCATGATCTTTAATCAGCCAAATCAACCCGGAACTTACTCCCGGTTTGACTTCCCGGATATACCAGCTCCTGTCAATGGGATTGTGGCAATTCTGCGCAATAACGACATGCTGACCTGGCCCGAGAAGATTCGCTTTGGGATAGGGTTGATTCCGGCAATGCTTCAAGGGCAAAAGTATGTCGAACAAATGGACAAATACTCCTTCTCAGAATGGCTGAAAAAACAGAACGTACCACCGCGAGTAGAGAAGGAAGTCTTCATCGCCATGTCTAAGGCACTAAACTTTATTGGGCCTGATGAAATTTCGTCCACTGTAATCCTAACTGCTCTCAACCGCTTCCTACAGGAAAAGAACGGTTCCAAGATGGCATTCTTAGATGGTTCTCCCACCGAGCGGCTTTGCCAACCTATTGTTGATTATATCACACAGGGGGGTGGAGAAGTACGTTTGAATGCCCCAGTTAAAGAATTTTTACTCAATTCAGACAACAGTGTCAGTGGGTTCTTGATCCGGGGATTGAATGGAGCGCCCGATCAAGTTCTCACAGCGGATGCTTATGTATCAGCTATGCCGGTAGACCCTTTGAAGCTGATGATCCCCAAACCTTGGGGTGAAATGGAATTTTTCAAACAGCTGGATGGGCTAGAGGGGGTACCGGTAATTAACCTGCAAATGTGGTTTGACCGCAAACTGACGGATATTGACCATCTGTTATTTTCTCGCTCACCCCTGCTTAGTGTCTATGCTGACATGAGCAATACCTGCAAGGAGTACGCCAATCCCGACCGCTCAATGTTGGAATTGGTCTTAGCACCTGCTAAAAATTGGATTGGCAAATCCGATCTCGAAATTGTGAATGCCACCCTAGCCGAACTGGAGAAACTGTTCCCCAACCATTTTGGTACTGATAACTCAGCTCAACTGCTAAAATACCACGTGGTTAAGACTCCCCGTTCGGTATATAAAGCAACCCCAGGACGCCAGAACCACCGTCCGTCCCAAGAAACACCCATTGCCAATTTCTTCCTAAGCGGGGATTACACTATGCAACGTTACCTAGCAAGTATGGAAGGAGCCGTACTTTCTGGTAAGCTGACATCGCAGGCAATAAATAACAACAGCACTAGGCTTTCACAAACCAGCGCTCAACCACTAGCCGGCAATCAGAAAACAGAGATTGACACCCCGTTAGTCTCTTCACCCATGCCAAGGGCGAGTAATGAGGGCTGAAGGATGAAAGTTGAAAGCTTCCAATCTCCAACGTTGCTAAGAATGCTCCAACTGCCCAAATCTCAGCCCATGAGAAACCTGGCCTCCCGGTCAAAATCCTACGAATTATGCCGCCAGATTACGGCGAAGTACTCTAAGACGTTTTATCTTGGCACCCTACTAATGCCAGAAGCAAAACGTCGAGCCATCTGGGCACTATACGTCTGGTGCAGACGAACTGATGAACTTGTCGATGGTCCCCAGGCGGCTTTAACCACCCCTGAAACCCTAGATCAGTGGGAAGAACATCTGGAATCTATTTTTGCGGGACATCCCATCGATGACTATGATGTGGCTTTGGTCGATACCCTAGAACGCTTCCCGATGGATATTCAACCCTTTCGGGATATGATTGCCGGTCAGCAGATGGATCTCTACCGTAGTCGCTATGAAACCTTTGATGAACTGAATCTTTACTGTTATCGGGTGGCGGGTACGGTGGGGTTAATGTCTAGTGCGGTACTGGGGGTTGACAACTCCACTAGTAAAGCACCCTGGGATCAGCAAACAAACTCCTATAATCCGGTGGGAGAAGCGATCGCATTAGGAATTGCCAATCAGCTAACTAACATCCTCCGAGATATTGGAGAGGATGCTAGACGAGGTCGTATTTACATACCCTTAGAAGATCTACAAAGGTTTAATTACACTGAGGATGATTTATTCAAAGGTGTGGTTGATGACCGTTGGCAGGAACTGATGCGTTTCCAAATTCAACGGGCAAGGGATTACTATACCAAAGCAGAAAGAGGTATTAGAGCCCTAAGCAGTGACGCCCGTTGGCCAGTTTGGTCTGCGTTGATGCTCTATCAGAAAATTCTCAATGTGATTGAACACAACCATTACGATGTATTTAGCCAAAGAGCCTATGTACCCAAACTCCGTAAGATGTTATCCTTACCGACAGCCTGGCTGAGGGCACAAGTTCTTTGACATCTCCCCCGGCTGAAGCACGGGGGATTCTATAAGGATGTTACGCAGGAGCGGTTTTCCCGTCCTGCTTCACCCCTATTTCGATATGATCTAGACAAGGATTTGAATAAATCGTATCTATGTGGGAGTGTCAATGCTCCTCTAGCCACCTTAGTCAGGTCGAATGACTGTGTGGTTACTTTTCTGAGAATGTTGGCAGCACCGTTACAGTCGGCGTTGATCAACTTCCCGGAAACAGTCCTGTACAGACCGCGTCTAACTCGTTTACCGGATGGCTTCCAACCTACGGGTTTTGCACCGTGATTCGGTAAGGAATCTCTATCTAAGAAAGACGCTTTACTGGTGTAAGACTCTTCAGTGATTATTAAGTTGATGCCATACTCAAAAGCTAGTTGCTTGAGTCTTTCAATCAACCGTTTAGTGGGGATAACTACAAACTTTTGATTCCCCTGTTTTCCCATGTTGGAATGGCTTTTTTGTCCTTCGTTCCAACCGATAACTAAATTTCCTATTTCATCATTCAGGCAGCGATTAATGATAAATCTTGCTGCTTTATTGACTGCGTCTCGCATCTGGTTGTTGCGCTTTAACTGAATTCTGTCTAAATTAGAATCCCAGTATTTTTCTGATTTACCAGATTTATGCTTAGCCACCAGGCGACAATAGCCTTGATTCATGGCTTTGAGCTTTTTCCCATCAATGATAAAGCTCTTGCCCCGGGTTGAGACACAAGTTAGCCAGTTGTCGCCACCATGGTCTATGCCTATGGCTTGGGAGTAATCAATATTGGGATTGGTGGACAATAAGTTTTTCCCGTCGTGAATAACCCAATTAATC
>NZ_JAAHHS010000659.1 GCF_010692395.1 Moorena sp. SIO3H5 | reverse complement strand
TCACAAATCATCCTCAACTCTAATGATAATTAATATTTTATGATAGTGGTTTGATAACAAAGGGCGTAGAGAGTAGGAACAAAAATCCTCACAATTACTACACGCAATCCTATAGGTTGTAGGTTTTAGGTTTTAGGTTTTAGGTTTTAGGTTTTAGGTTGTAGGTTTTAGGTTTTAGGTTTTAGGTTTTTAGGTTTTAGGCATACCTAATAATCACTTTCATAAAAAAAATGGTTATTTTGAGTCGTCTAATCTAGACTACTTTACCTACCCTAATTTACTTAGTATTTGTTTGTTGGTTTTTGTGTTATAAGCTAATTGGTTATTGCTGATCACTAGGCAATATACATCCGCGCTACAAATCAGGTAATTCCTCAGCAAAACTTTGCCGTTTTTCAAATCGTAAATGACCAGCTGCTGATCCCCATACGTGCTCATGAGTATTGACATCCATACCCTGATCTAGGCTTATCCAAGTCGTTTCAGTCAATTCCACATCACTGACCAGATAGGTTTTACGCCCATTACGTTGGATGAAACACTGGCAACCAGGTTCTACACTGCCACGAAACATGTCACCCTCTCGCCAGAAAATCATTGAACAGTTGTAGCGACGTTCTATAGCATCAGGGGTGATCGTTTTGAGAATATCTAGCTCTCGCGCTGCCCCGGCATAAAGAACTGGATCCTTAAGGCTGTAATTTTCTATATAACTATGATCACCTTTATCAATCAGGCGATGGACTCCCTGACGGTAGGGACTCCATAGATCATAGTCATAGACTTGCTCAGAGTAGAAACCAATACCCGAAAAGAAATCAAAGGGTAAGGGGCGAAAGAAAACATGAATGTGAGCGTAAAGCTGAGGATTATCAATCGCTTGTTTTTGGTTACTAAAATCTCCAGCCATCCAACTAGCTAGAGTTAGTAAGTTACTGGTGTTTTTATCGGTAGTACTAGACAGCATTCCTGTATTAATCTAATTAAAACCTAGGGTTAAAAAAGATAAAAAAAAATCTCAATTATGACCTTAACGGTTCAACCGGGTCACTTTCAGCTCGATTGGGATAGGTCACGGATTTCTGAAGAAAACGAAGCTGTAGTCACCCCTTGACCAGAACTGGTTTTAATCAGGGAAACTCGAAAACGTAGATTTGGTGTGGCAAACCAAATCCGTTCTTCAGCAGCTGCTCGGTCATACTCCGTTAACAAAGTGAAGGTACCATCTTCACTAATGTGATAGTTGCCCACTGCTGCAATTGTCTCCGCATAGCCTTGCTCTCTGAGGAGTTTTCCCCGATCGGGGTTGTCAAGATCGGGGATAGGGACTAGAACGCAACTTCCAGACTGGATGTCCTCTTCATCCCAATCTGATTCACCTTCCCAACTCATGCGAAAGGGATGCAAGGCAGTTGTGGGATCAATATCGTATAGTTTGCAAATGTCAATCACAGCTGAGTCATCAGCCTCAAGGGCAACAATATCAATAGTTGAGCGTATTTCCTCAAAGTGACTAAACGCTAAGTGATGACCGCTGCGTTGCGATCGCCAACGTCCAATAGAACGTTCTATAAATTCAGTAAGCTCCATCTGCTATGTGTAGTTTAATTTAAAAAAGTTAACAATTTTGTTTGCCTATAGCAGCTGAATGATCAGCGGGGGTGGTGTTTTAGCTGACGCAAACCTAGTAAATTAGAGCCTTTACCCGGATTTACACCTTCAGTTATACACCGTGGCTCCAATCCTTCAACATTAGTAATTGTAAACTTTTGTGACAGTTATGTGTGGAGACCAGAACTAGTATCAACGGAAACATAACATTTCCCTATACATAGTTAAATATATATAGTATTGATAGCAGTTATCATAGTAGTGATGCAGTAGCCTCACAGGGGTTTACCCCACTCGCGCTTTGCATGGCTGACAATCAGGTAAACAGGATTTTTTCCCTGATCCGAAGTTCCCTATTCCCTTTTCCCTATTCCCTGTTCCCTATTCCCTGCTGCCTACTCCCTACTCCCATTAACCCAGAACGAAAGTCCTTCAACCAATTGAGAAATGCTACGCTAATTATCAAACTTTTTGTTCCACGCCAAATCCTACTAGCACCACCTTGTCTAGGGGTTCGCTTTCTGGAGGACGCTGATAATTGATAATTTTGCGGATTCTTAAGTTGGGATTAATCAGGGTAATGGAATCAACAGATACCACACGGGTATAGTAGGTGGTCATCAAAAGTTCTAGTTTATTGGTATCGAAGCTAAAATGAGCGACTTTAGGTTTAGCTTCTTCGTAGGCGCGATCGCGTAAATAATCTCCCTCTATAATCATTGATTCTTCGACCTGAGGGACAAAAAGCATATTCAGTTGTTGGGACACCCGTTCACCTTTTTCAGAAACTGTCTCGAAACCAAGATGATAACCACACAGGTCATTGATATTAGGTAAGTCAGGTTGCTGATTATCGATCAACACCTTAGTTTTGAGGGCAGAAGACAGGGGTTCAATGGTGAATTCTGTAAGGGAGCGCTCACCAGGAGGTAGAGCGCTCCCA
>NZ_JAAHHS010000658.1 GCF_010692395.1 Moorena sp. SIO3H5 | reverse complement strand
AAATATTGACAATGAAGAGTATATGGAGGATGACCCTCAACTAACTAACGCTATTAAGTTTGGCCTAAAGCAACTGATCGGACAGATAGTGGCAGGAGTCACAATCGAAAAAATTGAAGCTCCCGTTAAACCAAAAAATAAATACCTCGGCGTCAAGATAGTTGGTAAACAAGAAGGTAATACGGTCAACATCGGACTAGCAGTGATCCAAGCCTCTTTTGGAAACAGGGTAACGACTGGGTTATCTCATCTTACGGATTATACAAAATATGATCTGACCCGTGGTTGTTTAGTCCGCTCTAAACCGATAAGTCCAAATGCAAAGAAGGCTCAAGAGTATTTCAATAACCTTAAGGCTCAAGGAGGAAAATCGGTAGCCTTGAAAACAGAGGACGTTAAGCCCTTAATTGCGATTCGCGCTGTTTATGAGAGTCGTGAAGACTATGAGTTGAGTGAAGAGCAGATTAAGGATTTTATCTATAACACAAAGCTAGCCATAGATAACCGATTACTGCGAAAAATTTTGAGTGCTCCATCGGAAGAAATTCCTGAAGAGGCAGTGGATGAAGAGGCGTAAAGTTGGATGATTAACTAAATAGAGCTATATATAACAGGGAACAGGGAACAGGGAACAGGGAACAGAGAACAAAATTATCACAATTAATTAAGTTGGGATTGCTATAGAATTTTTATTGGTAAATGCTAGAGTTAACAGGAGTTACATAGTTGACGCAAGGGATAAAATTGATTGATAGTAAGTGAGCTAGATATTTACTAATGAGTTAGCAAGATAATGAGTCAGCAAGATATAATTTCAATAGCCCTAGTTTTACCTTCACCAGATATCGAAGCCTTAATCCAAGGGCGAATAATTGCTGCTATACCTCAGATATTTATCAATCCAGGGCGAAAATTTGTCCTATATCCGTCTACTATATCAAATAATAATATATCCAGTAATCCCCTGTCTCTTGAGCAGTATTATCGCTCTAGTTTTAGAGAAATAGCAAAAAAAAGCCTAGGGGAAGTGAATTCTGAGACAGTTTTGATTAAAGCTTGGGCTAGGTGTGAACTTTGCCAACACTTGACTAAAACTGAATCCTTGGAGAGCTTATCACCGTTAACGGTATGGACAGCAGAAGGATTACAAGCAAGACTTGAGAAACAGCAGCGTATTTTCCTGGCTTACTTGCGGGTTTATCAGTTTCCTAAAGTGCTTGAAGTAGCTAGAAATAATACTAGTCAGCCCCTTGGGAAGTTTGTTAGTTTAGGTGATAATATTAGGGTTACTGAGGATTGGCCAGTATTAAGCGATCGCATTTTCAGCCAACGGCGACACCAGCTAGAAAATCGACTCCCGCCACTGTATCCGGAATTGGAAGAATTACAGAGTCAAATCGCTAACCTGGCCATTACTAACCCAGCGGCTAAAGCCCTTGACGAAGAGATAAAAAAATTTATAGGCTGGAGTAGCAACAAGCCGTTAACCTCATCTAATCCAGATTTAGCTTGGATAAATACCATAGCAGCATTGGGTAATCGCAGCAAAGAGTTGGATCAAGGTAAAACTAATTATCAAGCTGGAACAGATTTTGAAATTATTGTTCGTGATAGCCTTAAGTTTATAGGATTTACCATCGACTATGATCACAAAGGTGGTGCTGGTGGCTTAGATTTATTCTGCTCAAAACCTTATCCCTTGGTTGGTGAGTGCAAGGCTGGAAAAAAAATTCCTAACGATACGGCAGTACAACTGTTGAATTTAGGAACGTTACGTTTAAAGAATGAAGAACTACTTAATAAAACAGCTAAGTTAATTATTGGCCCTGGTGAGCCCACTAAACAACTTATGGATGCAGCTATTGTACATGATATGGCAATTATTAATCCTGAAACTCTTGAGAAGCTGGTGAAACTTCAAAGCCAGTATCCCAATTCCGTTGATTTAATTATACTAAAGAATTACTTGATACCTGGTCAAGCTGATCAGGAAGTTGAGAAATATATTAATCATATTTCTGAAAAACTGAAATTGCGATCGCATATTGTCCAGCTGGTGAAAAAGCTGATTGACGATAGAGATAATCACACGGTGGGAGTAGAGATGATCTATGGAGCCTATAACTTTTCCAATCCACCCCAGTCCTTGACTCAGCCAGAACTACACGAAATATTAATTGAGCTTTCTTCTCCCTTAACTGGCTACTTAGGGCGAATCAAGGAAACAGATAGTAAAAGTGATTGCTTTTACTTCCTGCGGGACTTACCCATGGATTAACTAGCACTTGATCAGTCTAGCGGTATTCAGTTTGATGAGGTACATTTTTTTAGGGAGCAGGGAGCAGGGAGCAGGGAGCAGGGAGCAGATAATAGGCAAGAGGCAAGAGGCAAGAGGCAAGAGGCAAGAGGCAAGAGGCAAGAGGAACCCACCCCTAACCCCTCCCAGGAGGGGAAGGCAAGAGGCAAGAGGCAAGAGGCAAGAGGCAAGAGGCAAGAGGCAAGAGGCAAGAGGAACCCACCCCTAACCCCTCCCAGGAGGGGAAGGCAAGAGGCGAGAGGAAAGAG
>NZ_JAAHHS010000657.1 GCF_010692395.1 Moorena sp. SIO3H5 | reverse complement strand
GGTGCCGTCGTGACGGGAGGTCAGACGGGTGCGCTTCCGATCTAAGCAACGCCACTTGGTAGGTGGCATCGTGAGATATACCATCTTCTCGGCTGAACAGCCCAGATTCTATGCCCTCGAAACCGTAAAGGTATTTAGTTTCGCCATTGTAGTCAACCTTGACAATTTCACTAGCCTGTATACTAGGTGGTAGAAAAGCAGCCAAGAGTGGATTAACTTGAGCTATTGCTGATGCCAACATATCTATAGCATTAAAGTGACCTGCTAGCCCAATGGTAATTAGGCCTGTTGTGTCATTTTGGTTGACGTAGGAAATATTGGGGTCGCTAAATCGTTGCAAT
Source organism: Moorena sp. SIO3H5 (assembly GCF_010692395.1). Classification (GTDB taxonomy): domain Bacteria; phylum Cyanobacteriota; class Cyanobacteriia; order Cyanobacteriales; family Coleofasciculaceae; genus Moorena. The sequence goes on along the minus strand of NZ_JAAHHS010000657.1, from coordinate 2,212 downwards.
CCTCCATTGTTAAGAAATTGTCCATAGGCAATAGCATCTAGACCTGTACCAATCAAAGCTCCAAGACCGTTTGCAGTTAAGGCATCACTGAACCACTTCTCAGCCAATCTGATGCCACCACCAATATCAGTAAACCAGTCAGCTACTGTCAGACTGCTCAAGGTGATGTCCTTACCACCAATTTGACCTGTTAGGCTAGTGACATCGGTATAGTTCTCAAAGTCTTCGTTGCTGAGGGTTTCACTGCTGGCAAATAGCTCTAGGTTTCCACCAGGGTTACTAGCGTCACCTTGCAAGATAGTTGACAAAATAGCATTTTGATCTATATATGTCTCCGTACCGTTAGATGAAATCTTGTAGTAGTCATCACCGGTCAGGGTCGCTCCGGTGAGGCTTCCAGCAACAGCTGGGGTAGTGGCGATCGCACTCATACCGGCCATAATTGAGGCACCGAGCCACAATTTCATTACTGTGCTTTTCATTGACATGTCTCCCTTCGAGTTTGTTTGGGTTGCTGGCAGGACTTGGTGTCTTTTTTTTAGTATCGGAGTGGGATGTTAGCGATCGCGTTTTTGATATGGTTTAAGTTATGTTAATCTTTGAGATAATCCTGATTGCGTCAGTTCCTCATTTCTGAATAGGGCAATATAGCCCTACGAGCAAGGCAAGAGAAATAGCCCCTAACCTCCGCGCGTAAGGGGGGCGGGCATGCATGCTAAAGTTTACTACGACAGCTTAGCTGGGCTTTCCGGAGAATAAACCTTACCGATTACCGATTACCCATTACCCAAGACCTGATCAGATCATTCACCTGTTCTGGTATCTCATCATGGGGACAGTGTCCTGCTTGTAGATAATATTCGGTTAACTGAGGATAATATTCCCTAAACTTTGCTCCCCGTTCTCTGCTCTTGATCCAAGGATCCCCTTCTCCCCATAGCATCAGTAATGGACAAGTCATCTGTTCCAACAACACATCGACTTTTTCCCCTTGGGGTGACTTGAACACGGAGGCAAATACCTGAGCAGCACCAGGATCACAAGAGGGGCGATAAATCTCGTCTACTAACTGTTCCGTTACCGCACCCTGGTCAAGATAAACCTTCTGGAGGGTTTTGCGAATGATTGACGGTCGCCGCAGGTACTGGAATAACAGGAAACTTGCCCAAGGTTGTAGAAAAATTGATTTGGTTACCTGATTGATAACTTTTTTAACAGGATTGACCTTAGTGGCCGGTTGAGTATCACTAAATGGTCCAGCACTATTGAGCAATACTAAACCTACGGCGGAGCTAGGACGCTGTGCAGCCACACACAAAGCTGCATAACCCCCCAAGGAGTTTCCAGCTAAGACTACTGGTTGACCAATCACCTCTGTAATAAAATCATCCAATTGGTCTCGCCACAAATTGCCACTGTACTCCCCATCTGGTTTACCAGAACGTCCAAACCCCAACAAGTCAATCGCCCAAACTTCAAAATCCTGACTCAATTGAGCAATGTTTTTGCGCCAGTGGTCTGTAGATGCCCCAAATCCGTGAATTAACAGTAATGGTGGGTATCCTGATGGCTTCTCTCCAGCCTGTACATAATATATAGATTCCCCCCGCCACTGCCAGTAAGTTCCAGGGATGGGAGTATTAGAAGGAGTAGCAATTACCTGGGTAGTCACGGTAAACTATTAAGTAATGTTAACTTTTTGATCATACCTCTCCCTGCCAGATGTCTGATGTTAGACTAATGGCAGTATATAATGGAGAGTTTGTGTAAACATCTAAAATAGAGAGGGACAAGCTTTGTCAGTCGAAACCATTGAGAAGCGTTCAACAGTTCGTAAACACGCGCCTCGCTATCGCGTGTTGCTCCATAATGATGACTTCAACTCTATGGAGTATGTGGTTAAAACCTTGTTGGAAACTGTGGCGAGTCTGACTCAACCTCAAGCAGTCAACATTATGATGGAAGCCCATCAATCCGGCCTGGCATTGGTGATTACCTGTGCTCAAGAGCATGCTGAGTTTTATTGCGAAACCCTGAAGAACCGGGGTCTGAGTAGTACAATTGAACCTGACGAATAAGGGGCAATAGGAGAGATTCTTCCCTTTCCAAATCTTGAAATTATAAAACGTTTTACACCCAGGCTGGCTAGATTATCCCTATACCCAGCACCATTCAGGTTGGGGATGTTTATACTAGCTTTGCTGTTGCTTTG
>NZ_JAAHHS010000656.1 GCF_010692395.1 Moorena sp. SIO3H5 | reverse complement strand
CCCGATCTCGTTTTTCTATTTGGGCTGGGTAGTGATGATGCGATCGCTTTTAGCGGAAGCGTTCGCGTAGCGTGGCCAAAGGCCTCAGCTTCATCGCGTAGCGTGGCCTACGGCCAATCGCTACAGTCAACACCTCACTTCTCCCTAGTTGTCTTGATACTGGTATCAAAATGATTGAACTTTAGCAATGAGTATTTGTACGATATTTTTCAGTGTATAAATGAGTTGTAAAACTAGATTGTGATTTTCGCTAAACTCAAAAACTCTGTAGTCTTTACTGCTCTTAACTATTGGAAGTTTTATGTTTTATAATCCTTTTGATTATTTGTTTACATTTCAAAAAAAATACTATAGTAATTGTAATTTACTTCAGGTTACTTCACCCTGCTTCAGAGCAATTCATCGACACTTTATGCCCTACTTACTACTTCGTACTACCAAGACAAAAGTCCCGGAAAGCCTTGCTAATTCGTTGTTGTGAATTATCTCTCGTCAAAGTTTTTTATAAAATTTTCACAGTTTTCACAGAGTTAAAGATTTAGTAAATTTAACTTCAACTAAGAAAATTAGTCCGGATTTTGTGTAATACTATTTTTGGATAGTAAATTAGCTATCAATAAAGAATTGATAGCGATCAGAGCTGATCATCACAAAATAAACTACTCGAATTCAACATCAGGTGCATCTCATATTTGACACTATTGCTAGTGGTGCGTTAGAGGGGCTTTAATTGTTTCGCCTTGTAGCCAGGGATAAGTTGCTGGCCTTAACCCACCAATGCTGGGTCAAACAACTTTTAGGAGTTGAGTAGACGTTGAGTTAGGTATAATCATGACCGCTACCAAGTTAATTGAGTTAGACGATGGCACGTTGATAGAAGTAGAAGTGCCAGAAGACCAAGCCCAACAGATTTCTAATCGATTCGCCGATAAGGTCAATACAACCTTTGATAAAATAAAGCCGATTTTAGTAAAAAGTTGTCGCCCGATTACTGCAGCTTGGAAAGAAATTAATCAAGAGATGGAGATTCAGCAAGCTGAAGTTGAAATAAACTTCAATTTTGAGGCAGAGGGAAATGTCTACGTTAGTAAAGCGAAAGCGGGTAGCCATTTAAAAGTCAAACTTGTCCTTAATCCCAAATCTCAACCATGAGCCTAAATTTTTCAGACTCAGTAATTTTAATTACTAGCAGTGATAGTAGTCGTAATCGAAACTTTGGTACCGGATTTGTTATTCATAGGGATACTAATCATACTTACTTATTAACCTGCGCTCATGTGGTGAACGATGTTGGTGGAGCAGAAACCATCAGGGCGAATGGTCTTCCGGCAACTGTAATTGCGTCTGGTGATGACAAGGGCTTTGACTTAGCTGTTTTAACCGTTGAGGGATTATGGGATAAACCTCTATTAAACTTGTGTGCAAGTGGTCAAAAAGATAAGCCATTTATTATCTATGGTTTTTACGAATTTGCTCAGAAAGATAATCCAGCTCTTAGAAAGATTCAAGGACAACTGGGTAACCAGATTCAATTAGCATCTAAGAATGGAAGTGATCGCATTAAAGCCTGGGATTTAATAATTAAAGACAAGTATTATCTACAACCTGGTTATAGTGGCTCCCCTGTAATTGATCAAGAAACTAATTCTGTTTTGGGTGTAGTTAGCTATCGCATCGGTAAGGGAGAAGAGGGGTTAGCCATTTCTATAGAAGCTCTTAAGCAGATTTGGGAAGACATACCTAGCAGAATAGTTAAGGATTTGGCTATTAAAGATATTACTTTAAATGAATCAAAACAAGCTTCATTTACTTCAATTAAAAATCCCAAATTACTACGAATCAAGCTAGATAAAGCTGAAAATGAAATCAGTATTATAGAGAGTCAAATAGAATCTCTAAATCATATTATTAAAGCTATAAATTCTAAATTAGGAAATGTAATAGATGCTGAAGAAGAAGAAAAACTTAAAATAAGACTAACACAAAAAGAAGATAATCTTAATGTATTGCTCGAAAAAATAGAGCAACTTTATAATACAAAATCTTCACTTGATCAACAATTAAAAAATCCTAGTTTCTAAAACTCAGCTTCAGACTAATTTAGAATACGTATTTGGGTATTTATGACAGAAGAAATAACTCCTAACTCAATTCCTGAAAACTCTCAACCTGTCCAACCAGAGAATAATGATGTAGATATTGTAGATGAAGATGAATCTATTCAAGCACAAAACCATACTGAACCTAATAATATAACTTCGGATTCTCAGGGAAATAATTTAGACAGTGATGTTGAAAATAATAATAATGCCTCTGAGCCTGAGGCAAATATACCTGAACCACAAGATTTAATCTCACCTAAGGATGACCGTAAAAGCGTCTATTCACAATACCGTAGCGAAGATTCAGAAGAAACTGAACCGGAAGATGATTCATATACTTTAAATGGAAATCCAGAGCGATTAAAGACAGAAATAGAGATAAAGAAAAATTTTATAGATGAAACCGAGAGTGAAATTTACTCTCTAAATGAACAAATTAAAATTATACAAAATAAGCTAGAAACAGTAATAGATGCTGAAGAAGAAGGAAAACTTGAATTAAGAAGAAAAAAAAAAGAAGAGA
>NZ_JAAHHS010000655.1 GCF_010692395.1 Moorena sp. SIO3H5 | reverse complement strand
AAGATTCTCAAAGAATTGCGACAGCTCTACTTTGACCAAGGGGAGTATCAAAAAGCCTTCTCAGTTAAGGCATACCAGCAATCAATCGAGTATCAGTTCCGGTTTCGGGCATTTGTCGGTCCTGGTGGATTGTCCCTCAACCAACGAATCAGGTATACTCAGCTCGCTGATCAAATTGCTGCCTCTGGTCGAGAACAAGCCATTAATGACTTAGTTGAGCGTATTGGTCGCACAGACCACAAACTAACGGTAATTTGTGGCTCCTCCGGTGTGGGTAAAAGTTTTCTACTTGAGTCTGGTTTAATTCCTAGATTACAGCAAGAGATTATTTATGCTCGGGATGTGGAGCCAGTGTTGCTGAGGGTTTATAACCGGTGGCAGGATAGGTTAGCTCAAAAGATAATTGGAACAGATCAGGGGGGAGAGGGGGAGGAAATTCTGGGCAAAATTCTCCACCAGCTCCGACACAATAGTGACACTAATCGACTGACTGTTCTAATTTTGGACCAGTTTGAAGAATTTTTCTTTCAGTATCCTCAGCCACAGCAACGGCGAGTTTTTTATCAATTTATAAAGGACTGTCTAACCCTTGAGGCCGTGAAGGTGATTCTGGCTTTGCGGGAAGATTATATCTATTATTTATTAGAGTGTAACAACCGCCTGATTAGTTTAGATGTCGTCAATAATGATATCCTCAGCAAGGATGTTATCTATTACTTAGGAAATTTTACTCAATCCCAGGCCAAAGCGGTGATTGAACGGTTAACGGAGCAGGCTAAGTTTTCCTTAGAACCACAGCTGGTTGAGCAATTGGTGAAAGATTTAGCAGCAGAAACTGGAGAAGTACGTCCCATTGAATTGCAGGTGGTGGGAGCCCAATTAGAAACCGAGGGAATTGTCACCTTGGAGCAGTATCAGCAAAGAGGCGATAAGGAAAAATTAGTAGAGCGTTATCTGGACGCTGTGGTTACGGATTGTGGAACGAAAAACCGAGAAACTACCTGGAAATTGTTGTTTCTATTGACCGATGACAAGCAACTGAGACCCTTAATAACGGAGAGTGAATTAGCTACTGGGTTAACTTTACCCTCAGAGCAAATCACCCTGATTTTGGAGATTCTAGTAGGATCGGGTTTAGTGTTTAAGATTCCACTAGGAACAGAAGACTTATATCAGTTAGTTCATGATTATTTAGTAGAACCGATTCGGAAGAGATTGACAAAGTTTGAGGAACAAAAGCGGATTTTAGAGCAATGGCAGCAAGAAGGAGAAAAACTAGAACGAGCAGGAGTTAAACATGTTGATCAATTTAAGAAGAGCCCGTTTGATGCCTTACTAGAAGCTATGGAGACCGGAAAAGCATTGAAAGCAATGGTCACGAAAAATACTCCCTTGAAAGACTATCCCGCTGCTAGTCCAATGCTAGCTTTACAACAGATTCTTGACCACATTCAACAGCCTAGACTTGGAAAGCATCAGGGTAGGGTTAAGCAGGTGGCATTTAGGCGGGATGGTCAGCATCTCGCTAGCGCTGGAGAGGAGGGAATGGTGAGGTTGTGGGATCTAAAAACTGGGCAAGTCCAACAAGAATTTAAGGGGCATCAGGGTAGGGTTAGGCAGGTGGAATTTAGCCTGGATGGTCAGCTGTTCGCTAGCGCTGGCGAGGAGAGAATCGTTAGGGTTTGGGATCTAAAAACTGGGCAAGTCCAAGCATTGAAAGGGCATCAGGGGAGGGTTAGGCAGGTGGCATTGAGCCAGGATGGTCAACTCCTTGCTAGCGCTGGATTTGACGGAATAGTCAGGTTGTGGGATATCAACACTGGGCAAGTCCAAGAATTGAAGGGGCATCAGGGTTGGGTTAGGCAGGTGGCATTGAGCCGGGATGGTCAACTCCTTGCTAGCACTGGATGTGACAGAATGGTGATGTTGTGGGATCTCAAAACTAGGCAAGTCCAGGAATTGAAGGGGCATCAGGGTTGGGTTGACCAGGTGAAATTTAGCTGGGATGGTCAGCTCCTCGCTAGCGCTGGAGTTGACAGAATCGTGAGGTTGTGGGATGTCAATACTGGCCAAGTCCAAGCATTTAAAAGGCATCAGGGTAGAGTTTACCAGCTTACATTGAGCCGGGATGGTAAACTCCTAGCTACTGCTGGAGTTTACGGAATGGTGAGGTTGTGGGATGTCAACACTGGGCAAATCCAGGCATTGAAAGGTCATCAGGGTTGGGTTGACCAGCTGGAATTTAGCCCGGATGGTCAATTGCTCGCTAGCGCTGGATTTGACCGTACCGTCCGCCTGTGGGATTTAAGGGGTCGGCAAATTGCCCAATTCGAAGGGACTCGGATGGTTTTCAACCCAGATGGGACGGAACTAGCTACCATAGACGGGGATACCATCAAGCTGTGGCGGGTGGACACCCTAGATGGACTCTTAGCTAGGGGTTGTTCTTGCTTACGTAGTAATTCCAGAAATAGTTATGTCAATCCGGAACTGAAGGCGTTTTGTGATTGCTTGCTGGAAGAATATAGAATTAAGAATGGAGAATGGAGAATGGAGAATGGAGAATTAAGAATTCTTCATTCAAAGGTGCATCAAGGCCATGAAAGTAAAAACGTAAGATGACCCGCGCTTCGGACGTGGTCTA
>NZ_JAAHHS010000654.1 GCF_010692395.1 Moorena sp. SIO3H5 | reverse complement strand
ACTGAGCTAAAGTGTTGTGCAGTCACAATATCTCGCAGGTGCCAAACCACGGTGGGACCGCCCATCAATGTTGCGATCGCAGCACCAATGAATGCTTTTTGGGAGTTGGCGTGTACTAGCTCAAACTCACGTCCAGCTGCTGCTATTTGACGAGCCATCCACCACAGGGCAGGTAATGCCTTAACAGCACTGAGTCCCCCTGAAGTCCTTACGGCTAAGATGGATTGGGGTGCAGGTATGACCTTGACCTTCACCTGTGCAGCTTCCAGCCGTTCCCGGAACGGGCCATCGGCAAACAGCAGTACTTCGCTGGTGTCCCGGTAGGCAATGGCTAGATCTAGCAGGCTTAACTCAGCTCCGCCCAAAACGGCGGCATGATCGACAAAAAGGACTCGACGGCGCGTCATAAGAGCGAGTAGTGCACAAAAGGGTGTTTAAAAATTGCAAACAAATTCCCATTATACCCTGATGGGGGATATCCCCATGACCACACTACCTCACTCCATCGCTATTGCCTATTGCTAGCATGCCTATTGCCTAAGGACTCGACGGCGCGTCATAAGAGCGAGTAGTACACAAAAGGGTGTTTAAAAATTCAAAACAATTTCCCATTATACCCTCATGGGGGATATCCCCATGACCACACTACCTCGCTGCTTCCCTATTGCTAGCATGCCTTGCGCATAGCGCTATATTAATCCATAGCAGCTTGATACACAGATTTAATTCGTTGAGCAATCACCGGCCAAGTATAGTGCTCATTAACATAAGCTTCACAAGCCTCAGAGCTAGGTAGTTGACGCTTACCAGAAAATACCTCGATCATGCCCTGAGCAAGTTGATCAACGGAAGTCCCTTCAAACAATAAGTCTTCCGAGAAAGGCTGTAGAATTTCTGGAATACTATCTACAGGTGTTCCTAGAACTGGCGTTCCATTCACCAAGGACTCAATAACAATTAGACCAAAGCCTTCCCATGCCACGGTTGGCACAACTGAGAAAGTGGCAGCACGGTAAGCTAGGGCTAAATCTTGGTCCGAGACAAAACCCAACAACCGGACATGGTCAGTCAGTCCTAATGCTTCAATCTGTGCTTGCAAGGTTGGCATCAGTGTGCCTTTACCCGCTATCAGTAACAGCACGTCTGGATAGCGCTTACGCACTTGATCCACTGCTGCAATTAAATTTTCCAAGCCCATGCGTTTAGCTAACCGTCGCACAGCTAAGATAATAGGTCGATCTTGAGGCCAGCCTAGTTTTGACCGTGCCTCCTGGGGTGTAATGGTGGTGTCGAAACGCTCGGTATCAACCCCCGGAGGAATGATATGAATGCGCTCTAGTGGGATATGATACTCTCGGTGCAAGGTGTTGCGGAAAGCCTCAGAAAGTACGATAAACTTAGCTATCCGTTTGTAAGTCACCCGCTCTAGCATCCATTTTAACCGAGTCGCAACGGTATTGCTGCCTTCTACATGCCCTTCTAATGCCCAAGGTCCTTGGAAGTGCATCACCATTGGGCGACTGTCTAATTGATCAAGGATTGGAAAGGTATATAAAGCGAAGTGGGAGACTACTAGGGGGTAGTCTTCCTCCTTCAGCACTTGATGCATCGTTTGCCGGATACCGCTCCAGCGTTGCCAGAGAGGGGATTCATGGTTAGCAAAGGCTTGGACTTGACCACCGGAGTTTTCCGATACAGCAGTTGAACCTGCCACTAAGCCATGCATCTCCACACCAGCTTCGGGTAAGTAACGAGTGCAATCGTAATAAACTCGGTTGAGTCCTCCTGCTTGTTCAGGGAACCAACCCATACCGATTTGAAGTGTTTTCACAGTACTATAGCCTCAATAGTGTTTGTTAAAGCAAAGGGAGTAGGGAGTAGGGAGTAGGGAGTAGGGAGTAGGGAGTAGGGTGTGGGGTGTAGCGGGAAAAAAATTGAATTTACCTGATAAGTATGATCAACGCTATCAATTAAATTGGTAAGCTGCTGTGCTTTTAAATTGCCTATTTTCCAATTAGGAAAAAACCTGAAAACCCATCTCCCCATCTCCCCAAAGCGCCCCCATTCAAAATTTAAAGGCACAACAGCTTAGCTTAGGGGTCTATCTTTATGCGGTACATTAAAGCTTTAGCGTAAAAATCCTCTTCAGCAAATAGCAAGTATTCTCCATTTTTTCTTCGCACTACTCTTAAGGCCATCGGGACATCCAGCCAACCTGTAGTTGATTTGACTTCTGGGCCGGGATTTATTTTAGCAATCTCTTGACCTGTGCGAAAATCATAAACTCGCACTTTAGCATATCGATTCGGATCTTTTTCATAACTATTATCGACATAGCCTACAAATAAATAGTCTCCAGAAATAGCCATACTTTTTGGCAAATCTGGTCTAACTCCTTCGGATTTTTGATTGTAAGCAATGACTACTTCACCGGCTTTTTGTGGCGCTTTACTCCAATTGATATATTTGACAGCTCTATTACCAATCAATCCCCAATCACCCCTTTTATCAAACGTCGGGGAATATCCAGCAATGTACATGGTATCGGTTTTCGGATGATACTCAAGTCGTTGAATAATTTTAAATTCCTTTGGCATGTCAAAGGATTGTTGATTGTTAATATCGTAAATCGGGCTGCCGTAGGAATCAAACCCTTTAAAGGATAGTTTTTTAATCCCGTTTGTTGATGTACCTATCCAGATATTACCAA
>NZ_JAAHHS010000653.1 GCF_010692395.1 Moorena sp. SIO3H5 | reverse complement strand
AGCTTCCACTACTTTTTCCGGTTCCACATCCCGCGCTGGTCGAGTCAGCATCCCAGGTTGGCAGAAGCGACAACCGCGAGTACAACCCCGTCGCACTTCGATCTTGAGCCGGTCATGAACCGTTTGGATATAGGGTACTAGTCCAATAGCATAGGCAGGCATCGGTGTAGCCACACGCCGCAAAATCCGCTTCGGCACATCAGGGCGGTTGGGTTTAACTGAGCCATCCTCAGTCATATCATAGAATTGGGGGACATACACCCCTGGTATCTGAGCCAAATCCAGGAGTAATGCTTCTCGACTTAAGCCAGCTGCTTTGCCTTCTTCTATTACTAAGCCAATCTCTGGCAACAATTCTTCCCCATCGCCAAGATCAACAAAATCTAAGAAATCAGCATAGGGTTCAGGATTCGATGTTGCCGTTTGTCCACCTGCAAAAATTAGGGGAATTTCGGATATATCACACTCAGCACGGTCTTTCCAGGTCAGGGGAATTTCTGCCAAATCCAACATTTCCAAGATGTTGGTTGCCCCTAATTCATAGCTAAGGCTAAAGCCAATAATATCAAAATCTTTCAGAGGTCGCCGATTCTCGACAGCAAACAGAGGGGTTTGAGTGGAACGTAATTTAGCTGACAAGTCTGGGGCGGGTAGATAGGCGCGATCGCATAACTGCCTAGGTTGAGAATTCAATATATTGTAGAGGATGATATGCCCTAAGTTAGAAGCGCCCACTTCATAGACTTCTGGATAAGTCAATACCCAGCGTACCTCAGCTTTTTCCCAAGGTTTATGGACTGCTCCCAACTCGTTACCTAAGTAACGGGCAGGTCTGTTTATGTCTGGTGTTAATATTTCCTCTACAGTGATTGCCATAGAAACTTACTTTATTACTGCTTTCAATGCAGTTAGCCCTGATCCACTTTTCATTTTATCAGTACTCAGGGTAGAGATAGGGGGATAAAGGTGATGAAGTGAGGGAGTAGAGAACCACCATATTTCTTGACTAGTATTTCCCTATCTCCTCCCATCGTCATCGGTTTCAGCACTTAATCTTCCTTGGATTTCCTAGGATTTTGCTGCACTCATAGCCATGGAGTTAGCTTGCCCAAGCTACTCAAATCCCCTAGAGGGCTGTAGCAAAAGCATCATGGCTGTCAAAAATCTCAAATACCCCATCTAATTTAGTTAGCTCCAGCATAATGCGAATTGAAGGAGCTACTGAGCAAAGACCAAAGGGCCTCTCTAGACGTCTTGCTAGCTTCAGACCATGAACTAAGGCCATTAAGCCAGCACTGTCGAGAGACTCTAACTGATGCATATCAACCAACAAAGCCGAATCCTCACCAGCCACCACAGCTTCTGTCAACTGACTTTTAAACTCAACTGCATTGGAGGCGTTAATATGACCGGAAGGTTGAATAATTCTTAATTTTGCACTTAGGGTCGCCTGTGTCATAATAAGTAGACTCCTCACTTGGTGAAATCCAATAAAATTTTTTAGAGAATATATTGAAGATAGTATGGAATTTTGATAATTCCATACCACTTCTGAGATACTTTGCCGAATCTTTACAGATGGCTAATGGTTTTTGAAATCTTCATAAAACTTACCATCAAAATGTATCATATATTACTTTATTTAAAGTTAAGTAATTTATCTATTTTTCATTTCCGATGGTCTAACTTGCTATGAGCATGGCTCAGTTCATGCCTATAGGTAGCGATTAAATTTTAATAATTTTTGTTACGTTCAATCAATAGAGCTGCCCTGACATAAAAATATAATACTTTTTTCTATAGGCTTGAGCCAAATGTTTAGCTTTACGGAAGTATAACGTTAACTAGGGTGTAGAGGCAAGTAGTACTAAGCAGTATTTGCTTATAACTGCCTAAACTTCAATACCTCTAATCCTTCAAAAGGCATAGCTTCTTAGGTTCAGGTTAAGGTTTCTGAGTTAAGTCAAAAAGGCTTATAATATATATGTGAGACAGTACAAATCCACCTCATCAGTGATTTAGATCACATACCAATAAGATAAAAATCACTAGAGTGGTTAGTAGTTTCAGAAGACAATAAATTTATATGGAATTGTGGGTAAGTCATAGTGAAAACTACATTTGTTATTCGTCAACTAGTAGAAAAAGCCCTATATATTAGGAAATTGACTCCTGATATAGAAAATGCAATTAACTACGAACTAACTCAAACCGGTTACATCTCTGATGTGGATTACGAAGCACTGGAATTATTAATGTCCGAGATGGATGCTGGTCGTGTACAGCTTGTTCCAAGTTACTAGAAACAGTGGTTATAAAGTAAGGCTAGACAAGATTGGAGGCTTGGTAACTAGTCCATGACTTTTAGGCATAACTTTTAGGGTTGGGGCAAACTCTGACAGCTATTATATATGGCAAAACCGCTACAACTTTAGTTTACTCTCCTAAGGGTTCTGACTTGCTACTGCTTAAGTCGTGATGAGATCACCATGGATTTGGCAAAGTCCTATTACAGATTAACCATTCAGGAAACTTAAAACTTGTCCGGGTAAGCTTGCCAAACCGCACAGATAAAATAACTTAGTTGCTGGCGAGCATCAGGGTCATTTTCTAAATTGACATCTGGGTCATCTAACCGAACCAACAAAGGAATTACTTCAATGTCTAAGGCTAGTCGTAACAAACTCGCTGGCCAAAGTAAATCCGGCCCAGAG
>NZ_JAAHHS010000652.1 GCF_010692395.1 Moorena sp. SIO3H5 | reverse complement strand
GCTTCCGGACTTGACTTTTGTGCTTCTACAGGACTTATGCAGGCAACAATCCAAAGTTCTCATGGCTTTAGGGGCGAAAATGCTGAAAACGATATCGCTTTTTGGGTCGAGCCCCTCCTGGAAAAACTCTCTGATGGAGATAGCAGTGCCTTTTGGCCGCTGTGGGAACACTATAAAGACTATCTTTACCATCGCTGCTTGAGCTGGATGGGGGGTAATCGCTCCCAAGCACAAGATGCTCTTTCTGAGATTATGCTGAAGGCTTGGGAAAAATTGCCCAAATTTGCAGCAAAGATTACTAATATCAAAGGATGGCTGACCAAATTTGCCCGTAACTTCTGTATAGACCGACATCGAGAAAACAAATCTGGGGCAATCGGATTAGAAAACCTCGAAGCTATGGCAGTGGAAGAGGGCTTGGGATTGGCTACCGAATTCGATACCCCAGATTTAGTTGTAGAAAAGAGCGAACTATTAGAAGTAATGCTTAGTGCTCTAGAGGATTTGCCGGAGAATCAGCATCAGGTATGTGTCTTGCGCTTTGAGCAGGAGTTGTCTCACCAAGAGATAGCTCAACGACTGGCAATTTCCAACGATAGCGTTCGTAAACGTATCCAACGAGCTAGGGCAAGACTGCAAAAGCGGTTAACTAAATATCTGGCAGGGTTAGATGAGAATGCTTACGGGGAGATCGCCAAATTGCAGGAGATTTGGGGATTAGAAGAGCAAAAGAGTAAGGAAGAAAAAGACGAAAAAAGCTATGTCACTCTCTCAAATAAAGAAATAGGAAAAGGGAGCAGGAGACAACTCAGAAGTTGGAGCATTTAAGGCTGATGGCAGTGTCAAACTCGGCTTCGGTCGAGGGATGCTCCAAGGATTTAGAGACAACAGGAAGGGAGATTAGGTCACCGGTAGAGCCAGCATTAGCAGTTGAGCCACTATCTGAAGTACCAAAAGTAATCCCAATTAATAAAGCACCCAGAAGTAGGGATACCAAAAGCCAGGAAATTTTAACCAGACCAAGAAGCTCCCAAGCATTACTCGCTTTGGCTGGACAATTACTGTTGCTAGGGAAAGGGAGCCAAAAAGCACCAATAGAAAAGGATCTTTCCCAATTTCCCATCCCGATTTTGGGGACAATTGTGTCTTGGTGGAGCACTCTCAAAACAAAAGTAGAGCCAAGCTGGCATCAGAGATTAGATCAAGGGGATAGAGGGCCGCCATTTTAAATTAAACTTGTCGTCACTGCGTGCCTCTCCCTAGAGGCTATATAGCTGGATATTAAATAGCGATCTATAAGAGGCTGGTGTGTTGTTTTCACGACCAGCTAATATTCCCATGACAACAGGCAGACAGTCATGGTTGGGAAAAGATGTTCCTTCCTAATCTCAATGAAGGGTCAAGGAAGGAGCCGTTTGTCCTATGAATTTATATATAGAGTTTTTATAAATGAGATGTAAACTAATTAGGGATTTTTTTATTGGACAATAAAACTCCGTATCTCTTTCCCCTCTTGGAGTTTGCCTCTTGTATGCATGGCTTTTCCGGCAATACCTGTGTTCACAACCCAGATATAAATGCTATCGATAGGTTTATCTATCACAAAGAGGAGATACAAGCCTTGGCAGTTTCAAAATCAAGCATAAAAATATTTTTGGTCACAAAATGAATCCGAAATCGTTCTAGAAATAGACATAACCAAAACGGAAGAAGAAAAGGATAGCGTCAAACCAGATTGTCCTGAACAAAGGTTCTTTACCTAAAGGATAGTCTGAAAACGGGCGTTGCTGATTCTTCGGATCAATAGGAGTAGAGTGGGCATCCTGCCCGCCCGAAAATATTGGTAACAGCCAAGATGCCTGTTCCAGGTTGCTGATTCTTCGGATCAATAGGAGTAGAGTGGGCATCCTGCCCGCCCGAAAATATTGGTAACAGCCAAGATGCCCATGCCACCTCACTCTTAAAATCATTCCATTATTAAGCAACGCCAAAATTTACTACAAGTTGATTATGATGTGATGTCAAATATTAAATTAGAAGCTACTTCTACTGCATTGAGCCAATCCCATCACTTTTCAGAGAAAGAGTTTTGGCAGCAATGGCAGCAATATCGAGACTATCTCTATCATCGCTGTCTCAGGTGGATGGGTGGAAACCCTACCAATGCTGAAGATGCCCTGAGTCGGGCGATGCTCAAGGCATGGGAGAAGGTGCAAAAATTTGCCGGAAAAATCGCTAATTTTAAGGCTTGGCTGACAAAGCTAACTCATAATCTCTGCGTGGATATTCATCGAGAACATTGTCGGAGGGGGAACCAGGTTGAGGATATAGAAGGGATTCCAGAGGAAAAAGGACTGGTTTCCTGTGACGATACCCCAGAAAGAGCTTTGGAAACAGACGAGAAAAAGATTGCGATCCGCCGTGCCATTGATAACTTACCTGCTCGGCTGCACCAGACGTTTATCTTGCATTTTTATCAAGAACTGTCTTATCGAGAGATAGCCCAACAGCAAGAAATTTCCTACCAGAATGTCTGCAAGCGCATCTCCCAGGCCCGGGCCATTCTGCGAGAGGAGTTGAGGGGATATTTTATTGGCGAGGATGAGACTGATAGGAAATTATCGGTTACGTCAACTAATGACTCCCGGTTCGCCCATTTTTTCGGGAGTTATAAGAAAGGCTACTCAGGAGTAAAAGATTGACCATCAAGTTGAGTATAAATAGTAGTTGAAAACCCAAGTAGAACAAGAAGACGCTGCTGTAAAGG
>NZ_JAAHHS010000651.1 GCF_010692395.1 Moorena sp. SIO3H5 | reverse complement strand
CTGTTCTGGCTGATGCTGGGGAAGACGAGATTCTCTACACAGAGGATGGCAAGTATTCTGCCAATTTGGAAAAAGCGGTTTCCCTACCACCAGACCTAGAACCATCACCCTATAACACTTATGAAAAACTAGAAACTCCAAACACCTCAACTATTGATAGCCTCTGTCAATTCCTGAAGTGCTCTGCCACTAGTGTGGTTAAAAATGTTCTTTACCAAATTGTCTATGACAACGGGATGACGGTGTTGGTTTTGGTGAGCATTCGCGGGGATCAAGATGTAAATGAGGTGAAGTTACAGAATGAATTGGTGAAATTGGCAGACCAATACGATGCCACAACGGTTTTAGCCCTGACTGTACCAGAGGTGGCTACCCAGGAAAAATGGGCATCGAAACCTCTACCTTTGGGTTACATGGCACCTGATTTGGCAGATGATTACATCAAACCAGCTAAAAATATTGCGCCTCAGTTTTTGCGGTTGGTAGATCAAACAGCAGTGGAACTGAAAAACTTTACTACTGGTTCTAATCAGTCAGGCAATCACGTAGTTGGTGCCAATTGGGGTGAGCAATTCCAGTTACCGAAGCTAGTGGTGGATGTCCGTAAGGCGAGTCCAGGCGATCGCGCCATCCATGACCCGAATCAAACCCTCTTATGCGCTCGCGGAATTGAAGTTGGCCATATTTTCCAGTTGGGGACGAAATACTCATCTGCGATGGGGGCTACCTACACCAGTGAGCAAGGGGAAGAAATTCCGTTATCTATGGGCTGTTATGGGGTGGGAGTGTCTCGGCTAGCTCAAGCAGCTGTAGAGCAATCCTATGACAAGGATGGGATTATCTGGCCAGTTGCGATCGCACCCTACCATGTGATTATCACGATCCCGAATGTGGGAGATACCCAGCAGATGGCAGCAGCAGAAAAACTTTACACTCAACTCAATCAAGCAGGTATCGAAACCCTGCTTGATGACCGCAACGAACGAGCTGGGGTCAAGTTCAAAGATGCTGATTTAATTGGGATTCCCTACCGGATTGTGACTGGGCGATCGCTTAAAGATGGCAAAGTGGAAGTGGTGGAACGGGCTACCCACACATCGACAGAACTCTCTGTTGAGGAAGTGCTACCCACCCTGAAGCAGTCGATTAATACAGCTCTAAGGACGGTTTAAGATTGAGGGTTGCAGGTTGAACGCGCACGCGTAGCCTTTTGACCAAGGTTGTTAGCCCAAGGGGATTCGGTTTAGGGTAGCTTGAAGGTTAGTAAACAGCACAAGAAAATGTTGCAGAGTCTACCAAAAACTCTTATTATTTGCTAGAGTTAAATTAGGGTAACACCGACAGGGATTATTATGTAACTTAAATTAAAGCCGAAAACCAAGGGTTTAATAGTTGCGCTCTCTATCCCGGTGTAACCAACTTTTTTGACATTTTTATGGCGCTCGCGGGATATTCCGTCAGAGCTTTGGGAGATACCCCCTGGATGCTATTGCATCTTGCATTGGCGGGCCAAAGTCTATCTTGGTAGACTTTGGTAGCTAAAAAGTATCGGATAACCATTGGGTGAATATCACTAATGACTAATTAGTGTTATACCCATTCTATGGGTAGGGAAACGGTAAAGGTCGCTCCCTTACCCAATTCACTATCCACAGTTATCTGACCCCCCATCAGATGACAGAGTTTTTTTGCGATCGCTAAACCCAAGCCAGCCCCACCATACTTGCGGGTGTCCGACTCATCTACCTGAGTGAAGGGTTCAAAAATCTTTGAATGTTGCTCTGGACTGATGCCAATACCGGTGTCACTGACTTGAAATGTGATTGATGGTTTAGTTCTTTGGTGTTGACCAATATCAGGAATAATTGTAGATTCTAAATTAAATTGATCGTCAATCTCTGCTGTACCATCACTCTTTTTGACTATCAATTTGACAGTTCCATGCTCTGTAAATTTACAAGCGTTGTTGAGCAAGTTAAGCAGGATTTGGCGCATTTTGGTGGGGTCAGTAAGGATTCTGCCAGGGTTATTCAAATAGATGACTTCTAAGGTATTGTTGTTCTTTTCCGATAAAGGACGCACATTGGTTATCAGTTCTTCAATCAATGAGGATATCTCAGTATTTTCTTGATGAATTTCTAGCTCACCTACTTCCATTTTTGATAGGTCAAGTATGTCGTTAAATAAATTCAGCAGATGCCAACTAGAGTTTTGAATCTTATCTAGCCGGGGAAGAAAGTATTCTGGATCCGACTTTTGAGCCCGAGCTTGTAATAACTCACTATTACCAATAATGATATTTAGAGGCGTGCGAAACTCATGGCTCATGTTGGCTATAAATTGGCTCTTAGCATAGTTAGCTTTCTCAGCTATTTCTTTAGCTTTGATTAGCTCCTGCAAGTAAAGTTGACGCTGTTTATGAGCCTGTCGGATTTGATGCTGTTGATCTCTAACTTGATCGACAAACTTTAGGGTTTTATTGATGGTAATTTCCAAATCCTGAAAATCTATTGGTTTGGTCAGAAAATCAAAAGCACCACGGTTCATCGCTGTCCTAATATTTTTCATATCCCCATAAGCTGATACCACCACTGCTTTAAGTGTTGGGTCAACTTCAGGGATAAACCCTAGCAAAGTAAGACCATCCATCTCAGGCATATTGATATCAGTTAAGATCAGATCTATTCGTTTTGAGGATTTTAGGATGTCGAGCGCTTCAGAGCCGTTATGCGCAAATAAAAAGTCCAATTCTTGAGCTCTGATCCGTTTTCTAAGA
>NZ_JAAHHS010000650.1 GCF_010692395.1 Moorena sp. SIO3H5 | reverse complement strand
TGGTGTCGGGTGCGCGCCCCATCTCCCCATCTCCCCATCTCCCCATCTCCCCATCTCCCCATCTCCCCATCTCCCCATCTCCCCATCTCCCCATCTCCCCATCTCCCCATCTCCCCATCTCCCTGTTCCCTGTTCCCTATTTCCTACAAGATAATGCAGACAGAGTTTCCTTTTACCCTACCCCAGGGCTACGTAGATTCCGAGGGTAATCTCCATCGAGAAGGCATGATGCGGATGTCCACAGCCTACGATGAAATTATGCCCTTAAAAGACCCTAGGGTTCAGGCTAATCCAGGTTACTTGGTGATTATCCTGTTGTCCAGGGTTATCACTCGTCTGGGCAGCTTAGACTATATCAATCCCGCCATGATTGAGGGTCTATTTTCGGCTGACTTAGCCTATCTGCAAGACCTCTATCAACGGATTAACCAAAATGGTCACAGCCGCCTTTTGGTTTCTTGTCCTCACTGTCAAGGAGAATTTCAAGTGGAGACTGCTACGTTGGGGGAGTAACTTGCTACCCCTCCGAGAGGCTGTTAGAGGAGGTAGCCTATATTGCTTATCATTTGCACTGGTCCTATGACCAGATTATGAGTCTGGATCATCAAGAAAGACAGCGCTGGGTGGCACAAGTAGCAAGTATTAATGAAAAGTTGAATGAGCAGGTAATTGGGTTACGGTAATTGGGTTACGGTTTAATTTCGTTAATCGTAGGAGTGAGTTATGGCAAGTTTAGGATCGGTTGTGCCTTTAGGAACAAATGCGGCTTACGCTGGAGTGACTGGGGAGTTGGGAGTTCGCCTTGACCCCTACCAAGGCTTTAACTTCCTCATTGAAATTGAGGGGTTAGTGACTGGTGGGTTTATGGAAGTCAGAGGTCTAGAAAGTGAGATTGAACTAGAGGAACGTCCTGAGGGAGGTCAGAATCGCTATGTTCATCAGCTACTAGGTCGAACCAAATATCCGAATTTGACCCTCAAACATGGTCTAACCGGCATCGACAGCCTATGGAATTGGTATCAGGCCACTAGCCAGGGTGTAATTCGGCGCAAAAACGGCACAATTATGCTGCTAGACCGCCAACAGATACCAGCCATGTATTGGAATTTCAAGCAGGCTTTGCCAGTGAAGTGGACTGGTCCAGAGTTTAATGCCACCAGCAATGAGATTGCTTTCGAGACCATTGAGTTAATTCACAAGGGGATTAGCAAACCACTTCTCAGTCAAGCCCTATCTGGAGGACGAGCGATTGCTGGACTAGCAGGAGCTTTGTGATGGCATCTCAATCTCAGCTCACTAACAATCAAACTTGGTCAGAGAGTCTCAACCCCCAACTGACGAGGCGACTCCTGCGCCCGGTCGTCAGCCCTGGTGTAATTGGTACTCAAGTAGCAGGGTCAATTATCTCCCGGGTCCAAGGGATGACCAACCAACTGCCCTTAATGACTAAGTTAATTCAACGCCAGCATCGGTTACAGGGTCAATCAGCAGAAGCAGTTCCGATCGTGTATGCTCAGCCAATCCGGCCAGCAGCAGAACCGGTAGAGATGGGACATGTTACCTCTCCCAATGTGGCCTCTCGAACTAAAGGAACAGGGCAAGAACTCCCTTTGAAATCAACTATATTTCAGGTTGATCAAGAAACCTCAGTACAAAAAAGTACAGGGTCAAATACTCAGAAATATAGAGAAAATTCTACACCCGAAACGTCAAATTTAATACCCTCTAAAACTGGCAAATCTGGGACAAAACCATTGATTGTCCAGGCAAAATTTGTCAATTCCACTAAGAAGACTTCCCCGAGAGCAGATTCTGATAGCAAACCCCCAGTTTCTGGTCTTGAACCGTCTAGGAAAACTAGACTATCTTCTGAGTTATCCTGGCCAGTTGTCCAAGCCAAACCAATTAACTCCCAGTCATCAAGTAGTTCTGGAAGTAGTTCTCAGACAATGTTGGTAAACTTGCCTAACCCTCCTAACCCTGAAGCAAAGGGTGTTACTCAAAACTCCTTTCCTGCTAGACGAGGAGTTGGGGGAGAGGTCAATTCAGACAATTTAAAAAACAATTTAAAAAACACCAATACTACTTTGCCAACAGAGTCTAAGCTATCCTTAGGCAGTTCGGGAAACTTGACCCAGTCACCAGTGATTCAACGCTCCCCAAAGCGATCGCTGATCAAGGAGATAGTCTCTCCCCAATCCCAGGGAAACCAGCCACTGATTCAAAAGTCCCCAAAGCGATCGCTGATCAAAGAGATAGTCTCTCCCCAATCCCAGGGAAACCAGTCACTGATTCAACCCAGCCCAGAGCCACCAGTGATCAAAGAGATGCTCTCTCCCCAATCCCAGGGAAACCAGTCACTGACTCAACCCACCCCAGAGCCACCAGTGATCAAAGAGATAGTCTCTCCCCAATCCCAGGGAAACCAGCCACTGATTCAACGCACCCCGGAGCAACCGGTAGTTAGAGAAATGTTGAGAAAAGATAGTTATCAAATATCTGCTCCTCTGGTTTTTTCTGCCTCTGGGGTCAATAGAACTTCATTTTCTGGCAACGGACTAGGAGTTAGTAGTTCGCCATCTATTGCTGATAATGGCTCTGGAGTTATCCAAAGAATGCCATCTGTCAACGGTGCATCAGTATCAACATCTGTATCAACTACTAGCTTACAGGCAAATACCGTGATTCAGAAAGCATCAGAAAATACTTCAGGCGCTACCACAAATAATCAGTCTGTCGAGCACATTGATGTTGATGAACCAGTAGACAAAGTACACA
>NZ_JAAHHS010000065.1 GCF_010692395.1 Moorena sp. SIO3H5 | reverse complement strand
AAGCAAGTTACGCACACAGACCCATACGCCACTCGCGCTTTGCATGGCTGACAGCGTGGGCGTAGCCCATTAGCTGATACGCGACACGCGCTATAGCTTACCTCCCTACTCCCCACTCCCTAGTCCCTACTCCCTATTCCCTATTCCCTATTCCCTATTCCCTTTAGGATATTACTTTCTCTTAAAAATATCCTTGCGTTGGTTGAATAAAAATTCCCAAGGAACTACCATGATACTCCGTAAATCGGATTGTAGTCTATTCACTTTGTAGGTACGTGGAGCAGGAGTCACCTCCTCAAAATAGTCTGAATGTAAGGTGAAGCCAAAAGTTACCTGGTCTGGCAGACGAAGTTTAGCAATTGGTCCATTGCTGATATTATCAGCAGTAAATAGCCAAGCCTCCAAGCTGTCTGGGGTTAACACAGTAGTTAAAAGATACCCTTCGTTTTGGGGAATGAATTGAATACTATTTAAAATACTTCCTACAGGATACACATAAAAATCAAGTAATCCCTTCCCTAAATCACACACATAGGTGTCAGGATTTTGTTCCTGTTCTTGTTTGATATGGTCAGTTAGTTCTTGCCAATTCTGATCTAGAGGAATTTTAGCGAGAACTGAAGGCAGGTCTTGTTGAGGAAGTTGATCATCCCTGAGAACTCTGTTTTTACTATCCCGAAAACTAAGATATTGACGACGACAGATAAACTGTTGGTAATATCCAGCATAAACTTGATAGAGAGCAGAGTATCCCTTTTCCGCCAAGAATTCTCGTGGATCAGCAGTGAAGAGGGTTGTGGTAAACCATCCTGGATGGACAAAGGCTTCTTCACTAATCACTTGAGTATCTTGGATCACCACTTTGCGCAAAACCCCAGGATCGAAACCAAACATCCAAGGGATACCATAATAGTCTTTATCATACTTCTCACCACTAAAGTGTTTAACATCATCCGGTCGCAAGGCTTCAGTGAGGCTAATTGTTGCTTGCTGGATCCCAACTAAATGGATATTGCCATCGATATGATGATAGTTACATAAGAAGTGATAGCTATCCCCACCAAATGTGACTAAACGGGATCGAACAGTTTCCTTGTCTGGTTTGAGTTCATCACGATCAACGATATAAATCTGTGTTTTTGGATAAGCTTTCAGAGGCGGAATCTTGACTCCTAATAGCATTGCCAATCCCATTTGGAATGGCATATCTGGAATCATAATACATTTTTCAGTTACTATCGCTGAATGAGGACTCCCCTCCAGAACTGTTCCTTCTAATTCCCAGTGTTTTAAAGTTCCTTCCCCATCCCAGGTTGTGATATAAACAGCACTGATCATATCAGTGAATAAATCCCCTGGATTGGGTTTAGATTTTAACTCACAAGTAATCAGTTGTTTGGTTTTAGGGTCAACTAATGGGTGGGCTGTATTGGCTACCATTGGGAAGAATGATAGGGGAACAGAAACCACATGTTCGTCAAAATACCCGATTGGGGTTATAGTATCAAGGGTGACTGGATCGACTTCCCAATAACGTCCTGCATCCGCCGTCAAGATCAGCCTGCCATTCATATTGACAATGGCTGTGTTAGCGATTTCTGAAATCCCTAACGGACTGATGACTGCGGGAAAAAATCCTTTTGATAAATTGTATATGGGGAGGATCTTATGCCAAACACTATCCCACGTCTTTAGTCTTTTACTGTGAACCTTGATTTTGCCATTGTCACTCTTGAGATCCCATTTAATAATTACCCCTTCACCGGCAAATAGATGACGCTCTTTTTCTCGGTGATAAGGAGCAACAATAAAAACATAACCGGATAAGTTTTCTGGCCAACTTCCCTCAATTACTGATGCTTCAAACTCCCCCAGTGTTGAGCGGCTAAAGTTTTTGAAATTGACCTCGGATGTAGAACTTGATTGGGCTACCATCTGTTTTTCCAGTAAATTGGATTTAGTCAATAATTTTAGTAAGCCGTAAGCTCTCAGCAGTCAGCTATCACTCAGTTTTTTATATAGAGGGATTAACCGCTGGATGCTTAGGATTTTTATCTCTTATTTTATTAAATATTAAACTAGTCTCTTAAATCAAATTATCGAGATTTTCTTAATAAAAGTTTATAAAAACCATTGGGGGGAAGACTCATCAGTCGCGAAGAGTGTAATGGGTCTTACCCTGAAAAATAGTCTAGGTGTAACTGTCCGCCAAAACTAGTTTACAGCAGGGTTTACACTAGCCTTTTTTCAAGGCAATGATGATACTGTATTGTCGGACAAATGCCATAAAGTGGTCGATAAAAGAGGTAATGTCTTCCTCTGTTTTAGCTGATTTGTCCGACTTACTCGTAGATGTGTCATTGCGCCATACCTCTATTATAAATAGCCTGAGCAATTTCCTTACCCATGTCTGTGGGATTGTCGGTTTTAGTTAAGTTTAAATTCACTGGTACAGTGGGAATATTGGTACTATTTTTCCAATTTCGAGGTAGTCCCTTCACCTTAAGCAAACGGGATAATTCTGCTTTCACCGCTGCTTGTAAGCGTACCCGCTCTAGTCTATTCAGGTCAATTCCTTCTAAGCTTAGCTCTGGGATTTTAATGGTAATGTTCATCAAGGGAGTAGGGAAAGGCAAGAGGCAAGAGGAACCCACCCCTAACCCCCTCACAGGGGTAGGTTTTTAACAAAAACGTGAGGTGTAGGGTGTGGGTTGTGGGGTGTGGGGTGTAGGGGATAAGACAATATACTTAATTTGACTTAATTTGTCAAAAAATCATTGTCTTGTACCCTACGCGCCAGTGGAGGAAACCCCCGCAGGTTGGGCTTTGGTGAGCAAACCGCATCTAATTATTAAATTCGCGCTTATTTTCGCACCATTAGCATCGCTTGTCTGTAGCCCCACACCCCACACCCAACCCCCTACACCCCACACCTGAGGTCAAACTAAAAAACCTACCCTTATGAGCCCCTAACCCCTCCCAGGAGGTGCAGGCAAGAGGCAAGAGGCATGCATGCAAGAGTTAATCAACTCTAGAGGTATTTTGGGTTATGTAAAAAACGGTCATCAATAAATACTAGATATAACTCTGCCCAATTATCTAAATTTAATTATTTATTGACCCTAATTTAAGCACTTTAGTTATCCTTACTTATACTAACTCTGTCAACTAACTCTGTCAACTAACTCTGTCAAAACGATCTATAAGTGTAGACTTAATTATCCCAAATAATTACCGTTTTTTACCTTACCGAAAAATCCGATTCCCGATTCCCGATTCCCGATTCCCGATTCCCGATTCCCGATTCCCATATCCGCTGTTCCCTAAAAAAACAGACTTCATAATTAATGAACACTAAGCTACTCAATTTAAGGCGATGTAAAAAAAAATAATTGTTTCACTTTTTCCGAATCAATCTAGTGAATTGACACTCCCTTCCATTGGTTTTATCTGTACCAAGAACCTACAATCCTGGGGAATACATTTGTATTTTGCACCGCAATCTGATTCTGGATGAAGCTCATAACCTAGCTGGGGGGTCTTTCCCCTAGTGCCACAATTATAACGCTACGCGCAAGGGCAAGAGGCAAGAGGCAAAAGTTTACTAAAAAAGGGTTTCAGCTTATATCAATGTCCTAACTTTAATGCGTAGTGCTATAAGACTACTTGATTGGTTGTGTACTATGCCTTGATATGAGGGGTCAGAGCCACAGAGTGGTTTAGGCTAAATTCCTCGTACACTAGAATTAATAAGTAGATGCTACATCGCCTTAAATTGGTTTACGTTTGTAGTCATCCCCTTGAATTGGTTTACTTTTGTAGTCGTGGAAGTATTTTCCACGACTATTTTTTTTGGTCTTCACTAGTAAGCTATCAGCTCAGTAGGTCGTGCAAGAAAAAAGGAGGCATATTACCAATTCTAGCAATTATACGACTTGTGAGGTACAAATTTTTATTTTTTAGGGAGCAGGGAGCAGGGAGCAGGGAGTAGGGAGCAGGGAGTAGGGAGCAGGTAAGAGGTAAGAGGCTGACGGGGTGACAAACAGCCTTAAAAGCTTTACGGGGTGACCGGGTGCTCACAGGGGTAGGTTTTTTACTTTGACCTCAGGTGTGGGGTGTAGGGGGTCGGGTGTAGGGTGTGGGGCATTTCAAAGCGATGCTAATGGTGCGACAATAAGCGCGAATTTAATAATTAGATGCGGAAAGCCCACCAAAGCCCGACCTGCGGGGGAACCCCCAAGACCGCGCTGCCTCCCCAAGACCGCGCTGCATCGCTTTTATTTTCCCCACACCCTACCCCCCACACCCCACGCCCCACACCCCACTGTGAGGATGGGGAGATTTTTATTTCACAGGAATAATTGCTAGAACCATTATTCTACAATCAAGAGAGCTTTTTTATCACTCTTTCCGACTCCCTGTTCCCTATTCCCTGTTCCCTGTTCCCTTTCCTATATGTCTATTGTTATTGTCGAAAATCTCAGCAAAATCTACCCAGTAGCAATCAAACAACCAGGACTAAAAGGTACCTTAAACCATTTCTTCCGCCGTACCTACCGTTCAGTCAAAGCTGTACAAGACGTTTCGTTTGAAATTGGCTTTGGAGAAGTAGTCGGATTCTTAGGGCCCAATGGTGCTGGTAAAACCACTACTCTCAAGATGCTGACTGGACTGATTCATCCGTCTAAGGGTCGAGTCAGAGTTGTAGATTGCATCCCCAAACGACGTCAACCAGGCTTTTTGAAAAAAATTACCCTAGTTATGGGGCAGAAGCAACAGTTGCTTTGGGACTTACCAGCCCTAGATTCCCTGAGAATCAATGCCGCTGTCTATGGTATTTCTGATACTGACTATAAGCATCGAGTTGGGGAACTGACCGAGATGCTTTCCCTAGAAGGAAAACTGACTCAGCCAGTACGAAAACTCTCCCTAGGAGAGCGGATGAAAGCGGAACTACTAGCAGCACTACTACACCAACCCCAAGTGCTATTTTTAGATGAACCTACCTTGGGATTAGATGTCAATGCTCAATTGGCCGTGCGGGATTTCTTGCGGGAGTACAACCAACGCACAGGAGCAACAATACTCTTAACCAGTCACTATATGGCTGATATCACTGCTCTTTGCCAACGGGTGCTATTAATCCATGAAGGTCGGCTGATTTACGATGGCTCTCTAGAGGGATTACTTGAGCGCTTTGCTCCCTATCGTGAGGTCACCGTAGAACTTGCCCAGCCCTTACCTGAGGTAAAGACTAGTCAGGATATGTTTTTAGAGCGCTATGGTGAACTCAAAGAAGTAGATGGTCACCACGTGCGTTTCCTAGTGCATCGGGAAGTGCTTACCGAGACTGTGGCTCGGATTCTCGCTGAGCTGGAAGTAATAGATTTAAGCGTAACTGACCCTCCCATTGAAGAAGTTATTGGTCGTGTTTTCCAGACAGGAGTAGTAGAGTAAACTTGGCTGGAAAGGTTAGCTGGTCAGAATGTAGAATTAAGAATTAAGAATTTAGAATTAAGAATGCAGAATTTAGAATGCAGAATTAAGAATTAAGAATTAAGAATTAAGAATTAAGAATTAAGAATTAAGAATTAAGAATTTTTTGATTTGAAATTACCTGTTCCCTGTTCCCTGTTCCCTGTTCCCTGTTCCCTGTTCCCTACTCCCTACTCCCTAATCCCTAACATCAAAAATAAATGAAGCGCGTCCTAAAAATCATAAAAACCTTCCTTAGTGTTTATTACGCCCATATGATGGAGTATCGGGCAGAAATATTTTTTTGGGTACTGTCTAATCTGTTACCTCTGATTCTAATGGGAATTTGGATCAAGGCATCCCAAGAAGCAGAATTTGGTCTGAATTCTACACAATTTGCCCGTTACTTTATCTCAGTGTTTTTTATCCGCCAGTTCAACTTGGTATGGGTAATTTTCGAATTTGAAGACCAAGTGTTGCAAGGGCAGCTTTCCCCACGATTACTACAGCCCATTGATCCAGTGTGGCATCACGTAGCCGGTCACATAGCCGAACGATTTATCCGTATGCCGTTTAACTTAGGGCTAATCGGTTTGTTTTTTCTGCTGTATCCCCAAGTAGCTTGGGTACCGAATCTTGGCAATTTGTTCCTCGGTTGCCTGGTGGTGGTCATGAGCTTTGGCCTACGCTTTTTGATGCAGTATACCTTTGCCATGTTCGCCTTTTGGACAGAACGAGCTAGTGCTATTGAAGAGTTATCATTTTTGCTGTACTTATTTCTTTCTGGGTTAATTGCTCCGTTGGAAGTCTTCCCTCCTTTGGTAAGGGCAATTGCCCAGTGGACACCCTTCCCTTATTTGATGCACTTTCCAGCAGCACTGTTTACTGGTTTACCTGTGAATGTGGTAGGGGGAATCTTGGTGATTCTAGGTTGGAGTTTGATATTTTTCCTAGTTAACCGCTGGTTATGGCGTAAAGGGTTAAAGCATTACTCCGGGATGGGAGCTTGATCTTATATTGCATTTATCAATTAACGCTCTAGCAACGAATGACCCTAAAACGTTTGCCCCCAAATTATCCCCCTAATTTACCTGAACCACGTCACTGCCACCAGCCAATGCTATGGTTGGCGATGGTTTTGGCCTCTGTTGTCATTCATCTATGCTTCTTGTGGATAGTGTATGTGCTCTTGATGGGGCGCTTCGAGAGTTCGCAACCCAGTCAGGATTTGATTGCCATCGATCTGATTGATATCATTCCGGAAGACATATCTGAGCAAGAGACATCACCAGAACACCCATCAACACCTCTAATCCATCAAAGCACGGATTTAGTTCTAACTAGTGCTAGGTCAGATCGGAATTTTAATCACCAAACTGTCTCTAACTCTACCATTGATGCCACTAAGCCTGACTTAGCTCAAACACCAACACAGGAAAGCTTAGCCGTTCAAGACCTAGCACTACCAACAGATTATGAATTAACTATACCTGTACCCGCACCTGAAACAACAACTCCGATCACTCCTGTTAAGCCTATTCCAGTCATCCAAAGGCCGCTAACTTTACCCTTACCTCTGCCACCACCGATTCAGCCACCGGCTTCCAGCATCTTGGAAGAGTCGGCATCAAAAGATACCTTTGTGGCTAAGATGAGTAACTTTGGTCTGACTAATCCGAATCGGGATATTCCAGACGAATTGGCTATACCGCTACCAGCTAACAAAACGGAATTTTCCGCTGAGGAGCTGAATTTGACAGGTATTGATTTATCGGAAGAGTTAGTGTTGAAGGTGGTGGTGTTAATTGATTCCAATGGTAAACCGGAACTGCTAGCGGACTATATTCAAGTGCAGCAAGGCAATATTAGTATTGATCAGGCTCAACAACTCGCTCAGCAGGTGATTCGCAATTGGCTGTTTGCCCCTACTTACATGGCAGGTCAACCAGTTTGGCAAGCTTATCGCTTTCAACTGACCATTGATCAAGAGGCAAGAGGCAAGAGGCAATAGGCAATAGGCATGCTAGCAAGAGTTCAGATTTTTCAGCTAAAAAATGTGGCATTTTGATTTTGTTATGTTATGATCCTAGAAGCGATGGAAACACTGCGGATGTAGTTTAGTGGTAAAACCTCAGCCTTCCAAGCTGATGATGGGGGTTCGATTCCCCCTATCCGCTCTTGAAATATTAGTTGTATATATTTTCGTGGTTTAGTGCGATCGCATAAGCGCGGAAGCTGAGGCCTTTGGCCACGCTGCGCGAACGCTTCCGGAGCGTAGCCAACGCCCTTCGGGCTAATCGCATAAGTCTAAATTCTAAATTCTAAATTACGAATGCTGTTTTATAGATGGAGCGCGGTCTTAGGGGAAACTCCTAAGACCGCGCTCCATCACTTATTCAAAAGCACCAATCAGTAGCGTTGCACAGGCTTTGGCCTTTGGCCACGCTGTGCGAACGACACTGTGATCCATAAGCTAATAGTAGTAGGGTGGGCAAAGTTCTGTAATCTAGAATACTCATTTGAACCAAACTGTTTTTGCCCACCCTACAAGCTTGACTGTGACCCATAAGCTGATAGCTGATAGCTTACGTGTTAAGACTCTACTTGACACTCGACATTGAAATTGAATTGCTCGGCACTACCACCAATGCCAATGCCAGTTTCAAATATCTCGGCATTAGTTAAGGTCATGTTGTTCATCACAGCTCCAGACACATGAGTGTCGTAAAGCTTGGCTGCTGTCAAATTAACTTGGTTGAGATTAGCGCAGTTTAAACTGGCATTGGTAACAAAGGCTTGGGTTAAGTTAGCCCCGTTTAAGTTGGCTCCAGTCAGGTCAGCACCTTCTAGGTTGGCTTCGATTAAGATTGCTCCTTGCAGGTTAGCATTCCTCAAATCAGCCCCAATTAGATGCGCGCCCGATAGATCCGCTCCTTTTAAATCACATCCTGGACATTCACCAGTTGAGAGCAACTGTTGAACCTGGTCTGGGTTCTCAGCTACGGCTGAACCAGTGAAGAACAGGGAAGCGACTAAGGTTAGCGTTGCCAAAATATTGAATTTCATTTTTGGCCTCCCTAGAAGGAAAATTATCAGTATGTATTGCTTTATCCCACTTTCATGATAACCCATTACTTGTCCGGGATTATACTGATTATTTGTTAAGGTTAGTTATGGAATTATTCCCGGCTCTTCCGTACTTGTTATGCTAGATTAACAATTTGCCAAAGGGAGCAGGGAGCAGGGAGCAGGGAGCAGGAGGAAGAGGCAGTATTCAGAAAAATTTATTGTTAAATAGCCTCATAACCCTTACACAGTAATATTTTCGGGTTTTTTCAACTATAAATTTAGCATAGTAGGTACTGAAGAACCTTATTGTCTAAATTGGTTAGGTTGTTAAGAAAAGACAAATAATTCTTAAGGTTAAGGGATTAAGGTGGTAGGGGATTAAGCGATCGCTAGCCAACGCCCTTCGGGCTAATCGCCTTTGGCCTCAGCTTCCGCGCTTATGCGATCGCATCGGAGCTATTGTTATAGCACTATACCAAAGGGAACAGCGGATCTGGGAACAGAGAGTAGGGAGTAGCGATGCAGCGCCGACCTGCGGGGGTTTCCAAGGCGCTGCATCGCTCCTAAACTCCGAAACGTGAGTCTAGCTTACTTCTGACTTCTGACTTCTAACTTCTGACTTCTGACTTCTGACTTCTGACTTCTGACCTGCGCGTAGCGCTATAATATCCCGGTGGAGGTTGAAACTCTCCGGTGATTTGGGTCAATGTCTCAGCAATTGCGGTCAGTCTCATATCACTGCCCCGTCTTCCGACCAGTTGCACACCAATGGGTAAGCCTTGCTGGGACTGGCTAAGGGGTAGGACTATGACTGGGTTTCCAGCTAAATTAAAAAGTGTAGTGTAAGCACCAATAGCTTTCAGATAAGGAAACTGCTTACCATCTATTTCAATTGGTTCCCCTGATCGGCGATGGGTAAATGCTGGTATTGGAACCACAGGACACAACCAAACATCCCAATCAGATAAGAAGCTTTCTAGATCAGTAATTATACGATCGCGTTTATGAAGAGCATGTTCATACTGTTGTTGATTTACGGAACTGCTCCAGGCTGAAAGCCCCGCGTTTTTAAACCGGGTCAGAAGTTACCCCAGCGAGCAATCCCTCGCTGGGGCAGCCTTTATGGTTGGTTAGAAGTTACCGCAAGAATAAGGCAGCCTTATATGGTTGGTCGGTTATGGGTAAAAGGGTTAAAACTTTATGATTAAGGCTGCCTTATTCTAAGGTTTCATCTCCGGTCGGCTATGGGTAAAAGGGTTAAAACTTTATGATTAAGGCTGCCTTATTTTAAGGTTTCGTCTCCGGGATGAAAGCCAGGTAGCGACTTTATTCGCCGTGAAAAATATTAAGTCACGACTTGACGGATTACGCTAAATAAGTTAATATAAAAATATAGCAAAAAAGGTCGATTTCTGATGATAATTTTAGAGTTTAAAGCATACGGTAAAGCTTTCCAATACAAAGCCATAGACGAGGCAATTCGGACGGTTAAATTTATTCGCAATAGCTGTATTCGCCTGTGGATGGACAACAAAGGGACAGGGAAATACGATCTTAGTAAGTACTCTAAGGTGTTAGCGAAGGAATTCCCTTTTGCCAATGAGTTAAACTCTACTGCCCGACAAGCTGCCGCTGAAAGGGCATGGTCATCAATTTCTCGATTCTTTGAAAACTGCAAGAAAAAAGTACCAGGTAAAAAGGGCTATCCTCGCTTTCAGAAACACTGTAGATCGGTTGAGTATAAGCAATCAGGGTGGAAGTTATCCCCTGATAAAAAGTCAATCACCTTTAGTGATAAGAAAGGAATCGGGAAGCTAAGACTCAAAGGTACCTGGGACTTGTGGCGCTTCGACAAAAAGCAAATCAAACGGGTTCGGGTAGTAAAAAGGGCTGACGGTTACTATGTCCAGTTCTGTATATCTGTCGATGTAAATGAACAATTAGAGCCATCCAAGGCGACCATCGGATTAGATGTAGGCTTAAAAGATTTCTACACTGATTCTGATGGTTATTCTGAACCTAACCCCAGATTCTATAGAAAAGGCGAAAAGCGTCTAAAATTTTATCAACGCCGGGTTTCCCGGAAAAAAAAAGGCTCGTCCAACCGTAGGAAAGCCGTTAATAAATTAGGCAGACAGCACCTCAAAATAAGTAGGCAACGTGAAGAACATGCCAAGAGACTGGCACGTTGCGCAATCCGGTCTAACGACCTGGTCGCCTACGAAGATTTGAGGGTAAAAAACTTAGTTAAGAACCACTGTTTAGCCAAATCTATTAATGATGCTGGTTGGTATCAATTTAGAAAATGGTTAGAGCATTTTGGCAAGAAATTTGGTAAAGTCACGGTTGCAGTGAATCCTGCCTATACAAGTCAGAATTGCTCAGAGTGCGGCGAAGTAGTCAAGAAGTCATTATCGACTAGAACTCACGTGTGCAAATGTGGGTGTGAACTTGATAGAGACCATAACGCTGCAATCAACATTCTAAAAAGAGCCTTGGGTACGGTGGGGCACACCGGAACCTGGATCTTAGATCCGAACACTTCGGGAGATCTGACCTCTACTGTTCTTGGTTCCGACCAGGTTCAGCAAGTCGGGTCGTTGAGCGAAGAATCCCCGCGTCTAATGACCGGGGAGTGTCAACTGGAACGCCACAGGAAATACCAGGTTATTTCCGAATTTCCCTGACTGCCAGCGAAGAAATGATTTCCCGTGCCCTGCCCAAATTCCAAGCCGCATTCCAAGACGCGATCGCATCTATTGACACTCCCCAGTCGTCCTGATGGGAATTGTATAGCGCTACCCTTAGCGTCACAAGTCACAAGTCACAAGTAATAAGTAGTCGGACAAAACTAAAATTAACTGTTGAAATAGGGAGCAGGGAGCAGGGAGCAGGGAGCTTTGAGGTTTACAAACGTACCTATTAACTGCAAAAAACGCTATGGTTTTAGACTTTTATTGAAGGTAATAACTACAACTGGAAAACCCACTAAGATTGCTCTAGCTAGATCTATAGCGTTGATCATAGCTATGAGGTACACATTATTTTTCGCCTATTGCCTATTGCCTATTGCCTGCTCCCTGCTCCCTGCTCCCTACTCCCTGTTATTGTGAATTTTAATTAAAGTCTTTTTAAAGGTTTTTTAAATCAAAAATGAAGACCATAATCCTGCTGGTGCTAGGGCGACTTCAATGGTTTTTTATGAATTTTCAGTAAAATCTTTTTAAAGAGTTTGGAAATTAATCCAACTGAAATTTATTTCCTGGAATAATCAGCTTGTAGGGTGGGCAAAAACAGTTTGATTGTTTTAAGTACTTACCAAATGATGACTTTGCCCACCCTACTGGAATAATCAGAAAATTCGGTAGCTGATTGATTACTATGAAACCTCCGATTTCCCCACTGGTGCCAGCAACTACCATGGTGCTCTATTCTCTAGTGGCTGCAACTACGGCATTAGGACAAATTACCCCAGATAATACCCTGGGCAATGAAAGCTCTGTGGTAACCCCCAATGTGACTGTTAACGGTGCCCTGGCAGATTTAATTGAAGGTGGGGCAATTAGAGACAGTAATCTATTCCACAGCTTTTCGGATTTCAATGTGGCCGAGTTTGGGCGAGTTTATTTTGATAATCCTGCTGGAGTTGCCAACATCTTGAGTCGGGTAACGGGAGGTAATGTTTCCAATATTTTGGGGACTCTAGGAGTATCGGGTAATGCTAATTTATTTTTGATCAATCCCAATGGTATTGTCTTTGGTCCCAATAGCAGACTGGCTGTGGGAGGCTCATTTTTTGGGAGTACGGCTGATAGTGTGTTGTTTGACGATGGCACAGTATTCAGCACTAAAAATCCCAATGAAAAACCGTTGTTGACCATTAATATTCCATCTGGGTTGCAATATGGTTCCAATCCAGGGAGTATTACTAATCAATCTTTTTTTGGGCTTCGGGTACCAAATGGTCAAACATTGGGCTTGATTGGTGGTGAGGTGACTATTCCTAATGGCGCTCTATTCGCATTGGATGGACGGATTGAGCTGGGGGGTGTTGGTGCTAATGGTGTGGTGAAATTGACCCCAAGGGATACGAGTTTTGAGTTGGATTATTCAGCAGTTCAAGGGTTTCAGGATATTAGTTTGTCTGACGGTGCTTTTGTCACTACCAGTGGGGAAAGTGGTGGCAGTATCCAGGTGCAGGGAGCTAATGTGAGTTTACGCGATCGCTCTCGTGTATTTGCGGATACCGAAGGGGGTGGCAGTGGTGGTGGAATAGTTTTTAAGGCTTCTCAGTTGAGTCTTGAGGGTGGTTCTCTTATAACTGCGGATGTATTCGGCTCAGGACAGGGGGGAGATATCAGCATTAACACTGGGGAGTTAATCGTCTCTGATGGAGCATCACTTTCAGCTATCACTATTAGTGGGGATGGGGGAAACTTAAGTGTAAATGCCTCCTCTAGTGTTCAACTTAGCAGCGATTTATTTGCTCAAACTTTTGGCACAGGAAAAGCGGGAGATATAAGTATTACCACTGGGGAGTTAATCGTCTCTGATGGAGCAGTTGTTTCAGCTGACACTTTTGGTGAAGGGGACGGGGGAGATTTGACTGTGAATGCCAACTCTACGATTCAACTGATTGGTACCTCAGCCAATGGTCTGTTTCCCAGCAGCTTGTTTGCTCGAACTTTTGGGACAGGAAATGGTGGAGATATAAGTATTACCACTGGGGAGTTAATCGTCTCTGATGGAGCACAAGTTTCAGCTGATACTGTTGGTGAAGGGGATGGGGGAAATTTCACTGTAAATGCTGACTCTAGTGTTCAAGTGATAGGTACCTCAGCCGATGGTCGGTTTCCCAGCAGCTTGTTTGCTCGAACTTTTGGGACAGGAAATGGTGGAAATGTCAGTATTACCACTGGGGAGTTAATCGTCTCTGATGGAGCAGTTGTTTCAGCTGGCACAAGGGGTGAAGGGGATGGGGGAAATTTCACTGTGGATGCCTCTGAATCTGTTCAACTCATTGGTACCTCAGTCAATGGTGATTCTTCCAGCGGTTTGTTGAATGAAACTGAAGGGAAAGGAAATGCGGGAAATGTGAGTATTACCACTGGGCAATTAATGGTCTCTGATGGAGCAGTTGTTTCAGCTATCACAAGGGGTGAAGGGGATGGGGGAAATTTGACTGTGGATGCCTCTGAATCTGTTCAACTCATTGGTACCTCAGCCGATGGTAGGTTTCTCAGCCGCT
Source organism: Moorena sp. SIO3H5 (assembly GCF_010692395.1). GTDB lineage: Bacteria > Cyanobacteriota > Cyanobacteriia > Cyanobacteriales > Coleofasciculaceae > Moorena. The sequence goes on along the minus strand of NZ_JAAHHS010000065.1, from coordinate 13,518 downwards.
TGACTACTCAAACTTCTGGGACAGGAAAAACGGGAGATGTGAGTATTACCACTAGGGAGTTAATCGTCTCTGATGGAGCATTTGTTTCAGCTAGCACAGTAGGTGAAGGGGACAGCGGAAATTTGACTGTGGATGCCTCTGAATCTGTTCAATTGATTGGGACCTCAGCTGATGGTGAGTTACCCAGCGGTTTGTTTGCTCGAACTTTTGGGAAAGGAAAAGCCAGAGATATCACTATTACCACTGGGGAGTTAATCGTTTCTGATGGAGCATTGATTTCAGCTAGCACAGGCGGTGAAGGGAACGGGGGGAACTTAACTATAGATGCCTCCTCAACTGTTCAACTGATTGGGACCTCAGCCAATGATCGGTTTAGCAGCCGCTTGTTGACTCTAGCTAATCGAGAAGCAACAGGAAATGCGGGAGAGTTGAAGATTACCACTGGGGAGTTAATCGTCTCTGATGGAGCACAAGTTTCAGCTGGCACTGTTGGTCAAGGCAATGGGGGAAATTTGACTGTAGATGCCGACTCTACTGTTCAACTCATTGGTACCTCACCCGATGGTCGGTTTCCCAGCGGCTTGTTTACTCAAACTGAAGGGAGAGGAAATGCCGGAAGGTTTTTGAATATTACCACTGACAAGTTAATCATCTCTGATGGAGCACAAGTTTCAGCTAGCACAAGCGGTGAAGGGAACGGGGGAAATTTGACTGTGAATGCCTCATCTACGGTTCAACTGATTGGTACCTCAGCTTCGGGTGAGTCTGAAAGCGGCTTATTTATTCAAGGTAATCGAGAAGCAATAGGAAATGCCGGAAAGTTTTTGAATATTACCACTGACAAGTTAATCATCTCTGATGGAGCATTTGTTAGTGCTAGAAGCTTTAGACAGGGTACAACAGCCGGGGAAGTAAACATTAATGCCAACTCCATCTTCCTTGACAACAATGCCAGGATCACAGCAGAAACAGCAGCAGGAGAAAACAGCAATATTGACAACAGCAATATTAATCTCTTTTCCCGTGACATCCGACTCCTCAACCGAAGCTTGATTCTAACTAACGCTCAGAATACAAGCACTGGGGGAAATATAGAAATTAATACTGATACCCTAGTCGGTCTCGGAGATAGCGACATCACCGCCAATGCTCAACGAGGCTCAGGAGGTCGTGTTGAGATTAATGCCCAAGGCATCTTTGGTTTAGAGTTTCGAGACCGTCTCACAAAGGACAATGACATCACTTCCACCTCCGAGCTTGGCTCATCCTTCAACGGTGACGTAATACTCAACATCACCCAGGTAGACCCCACTTCAGGCTTAAACGAATTGCCAGGAATCCTGGTCGATGCAGAAGCGATCCTGGCCAATGACCTTTGTGGCTTTGAGAATGATCGGATTGCTGGCGGCAGTTCTTTTACCATTACCGGCAAAGGCGGTTTACCTCCGACTCCAGAAGATCCAGTGATTAATGCCCACAGAACAGTGAGGTGGCGAAGTCGTCCCAGGTTAGGCAACACCAGACAACCATTACAAGCCCAAGCATTTGTCAGACCCCCTCAAGACAAAAAAGTGATTATCGAAGCCCAAGGCTGGGTAGTAGCAAAGGATGGCACCATTATTCTGACTGCGCAACCGTTTAATGGGACTCCTGTTGAGCAGATATTTCCCAATCTTGATTGTCATGCGGGAACAGGGAATAGGGAGTAGGGAGCAGGGAATAGGGAGTCGGGAGTCGGGAGTCGGGAGTCGGGAGTCGGGAATCGGGAATCGGGAGCAGGGAGTCGGGAGCAGGGAGTCTTGATGCAGTAACCTCACAGGGTTCCCCCCATTCGCGACGGCATCAAGACAGTGATAACAATTAATTTCAGTACCGAAATAATCAACTATTATTCCCTATTCTCTATTCTCTATTCTCTATTCTTGATTCTCTATTCGCCGATCCGCTGTTCCTTTATCCGCTGTTCCCTACCTTAGTGATAACAATCAATTTCAGTACTGAAATAATCAACTATTATTACTTTTATCTTTTCCCGATTCCCTCTTACCGATTCCCGATTCCCGATTCCCGATTCCCTTAATTAATTATTATGAAAAAACTATCATTTCTAATTGCCATCCCATTAACCTGCTTCCTACCATCCGGTAAAGCCTTATCAAACTCTGTTGTCATCACACCCAATTCCCGATTCCCGATTCCCGATTCCCGATTCCCGATTCCCGATTCCCGATTCCCGATTCCCGATTCCCGATTCCCGATTCCCGATTCCCTTCCCCCCTTATTAAGGGGGGTTAGGGGGGATCCCAATTCTCCAGACCAAAAAGCCCAACACCTCTATGAAACCGGGCAATACCAAGAGGCGATACCGTTGTTGGAGCAAATTATTACTAACTACAGCAACAGTGGGGATATTATTGGTGAAATTAATTCCTTAGTCAATCTCGCGTTAGTGTATCAAAGCTTGGGAGACCTAGACCAAGCTAAACAAACACTATCCCAGAGTTTTACCAAACTATCACAACTTCCCAATACTAAGGAACGTCAACAATTAAGAGCCCAAACTTTAGAAGTCGAAGGACAAGTCTACTTATCTCTAGGTCAGGGGGAAAAAGCCTTATCGACTTGGCAGGAAACGAGTGCTATCTACCAAGATATCGGAGACTTAACTAGATTCACAGAAAGCCAGATTTATGAAGTCCAAGCCTTGCGAGTATTAGGATTATATCATCAAGCCACTAAAACCTTAACTCAAATCCAGGAAACTCTGGAAAACCAACCGGATAGCGCCGTGAAAAGTATTGCCCTCCAATACCTAGGTGATGTGCTGCGCCGAGTAGGAAAATTCAAAGAGTCTAAAGCAATTTTACAACAAAGTTTAGCCATAGCGGAAAACTTAGCCGATCAGACCTTGGTTGCTGACAATCTGATCAGTTTAGGAAATACTGCTAGATTAAAAGGAGACACAGAATCCGCTTTAGAATTCTATCAACGGGTTGTGGAGGAATCTCCCTTACCGGATAGTAAAATTCAAGGGCAATTAAATCAACTGAGTATAGTGATAGCTAACCAAGAGTGGTCAAAAGCCAGAGGGTTATTGCCAGCTATCGACAATACCTTAACTAAATTATCTCCAAGTAAAGCCGCTATCAATGCTAGAATTAATTTAGCTAAAACCCTGTTAAAAGGTAAAAATAACCAACTCACAAATCCCAAGGACATTGCTACTTATCTTGCTGATGCTATTAAGCTAGCTAGAACTTTAGGAGATAAACGAGGGGAAGCTGAAGCTATCGGTAACTTAGGCAGGTTATACGAATATAATCAACGACTTGAGGAAGCGGAAGAGTTAACGGAAAAAGCGTTACTAATTGCTCAAGAAATCCAGGCTCCGGATTTAGCCTATCAATGGCAATGGCAACTGGGCAGAATCCTCAATCGAAAACAGGATAAGAAAAACGCGATCGCAGCCTATGGCCAATCGGTGCAAACCCTCCAATCTATCCGTAGCGACCTAGTCGCGATTAGTAGCGATATTCAATTTGGGTTTCGAGAAAGCGTCGAACCAGTCTACCGAGAATTAGTAGGACTACTGTTGGAACCGAATGCATCTCAAGAAAACCTCAAACAAGCACGGGATGTAATTGAATCCCTACAACTAGCCGAACTAGACAACTTCTTTCGGGATGCTTGTTTAGATGCTAAACCCGTTAATATCGACGAAATTGACCCCAACGCTGCTATCTTATATACCATTATCTTGCCAGACCGCCTAGAAGTAATTGTTACTTTACCCGGACAACCCCTGCGCCAGATCACCACTAACTTACCCAAAACAATAATAGAACAACAATTGGCTTCGGTAAAGAGCAAAATTGATAAGCCTTGGCGAGGTATTGAAAAGGAAAACTTACAAAAAATACATGACTGGTTAATCGGTCCGGTTGAAGCGGAATTAGCCAACAGAAACATCCGCACCCTAGTATTTATTCCCGATGGGGCTCTGCGCAATATTCCCATGTCCGTGCTTTATGACGGGGAACGCTATTCCATCGAGAAATATAGTATTGCGATCGCACCTAGTTTACAATTAATCGACCCTAAAGCATTAGTCAGACAAAACGTTTCGGCTCTCACTGCTGGACTGACCGAAGCTCGTCCCCATCGTCCCAATTTCCTAGGACTTCCTGGGGTTAAGGTGGAATTAGAGAATATCAAGAGTGAAATTCCCTCATCGATTCTACTCAATGAGTCCTTTACTGAATCCAACTTCAATACAGTCGTTAATAGCTCTAGTTACGAAATCGTTCATCTCGCCACTCATGGTAAATTTAGTTCAGTAGCGGAAGAAACCTTTCTGCTGACCTGGGATGACGTGATCAATCTTAATGAATTAAATACTCTGATCTCAGCGGATCAAAAGCAAGAAAATCCCATTGAATTACTCGTCCTCAGTGCTTGTGAGACAGCCAAAGGAGACTCCCGAGCCGCTTTGGGATTGGCTGGTATCGCCGTGCGTGGGGGGGCACGCAGTACCCTTGCCAGTCTCTGGAAGGCGGACGATCTTGCTACTACACAGTTAATGAGTCGGTTCTATCAGAGCTTAGCCACAGGCCAGGTTACCAAGGCAGAAGCTCTGCGTCTTGCTCAACAGGAGCTGTTGCAGAACAAACAATATAATCACCCCTATTACTGGTCGGCTTTTATTTTGCTGGGAAATTGGTTGTGAAAATTAGGGAGTAGGGAGTAGGGTGTAGGGAGTAGGGAACAGGCAAGAGGCAAGAGGCAAGAGGAACCCACCCCTAACCCCTCCCAGGAGGGGAAGGCAAGAGGCAAGAGGAACCCACCCCTAACCCCTCCCAGGAGGGGAAGGCAAGAGGCAAGAGGAACCCACCCCTAACCCCTCCCAGGAGGGGAAGGCAAGAGGCAAGAGGCAAGAGGCATGCATGGCTTTTGCTACCCCACACCTCATTAGTGCGTCAGTGTCTTGATGCAGTCGCTCATGGGGGAAACCCCCAAGACCGCGCTGCATCGCTGCAATAGTTTTTTTGACCCCTTAGGTTTGACCACACTTATAGCACTACGCACTATGGTGTTTGACAAGTGAAGAAAAATTAAAATCCCTCAATCCCTTGATTAGTAAGCTTTTTTCTTGACTATTGCCTCTTGCCTATTGCTAGCATGCCTGGCGCGTAGCGCTATATCATAGTTACCACCCTTACCACACTTTGCAATTAGATAGCGACAATGCAATAGTTTTTCTGACTCGATCAGCGACTGCATCAAGACTGCGGAGGTACACAGATTTTTTTCGCTATTCCCTATTACCTATTCCCTATTACCTATTCCCTATTGCCTATTGCCTATTCCCTATTGCCTATTCCCTATTTTCTAAACTAAAAAATGCAACTAATCCAATTTAAAACTGCCATATTGGCCTCATAAAATTTAACAGCCTAAAACCGGATTGTATGAAATAATTATATCCATTCGGTAGCTCATTTTTAGTAACATGAAACCTCGGGTTTACGGACTTGTGCAAGCAAGTAGCGTTCTTTTGTGTTCTTTAGTAGGTGCAACTACAGCATTAGCGCAAATCACTCCAGATAATAGCCTGGGCAATGAAAGGTCTGTAGTAACTCCCAATGTCGATGTTAAGGGTGCCCTAGCCGATTTGATAGAAGGTGGGGCAATTAGAGAAAGCAATCTATTCCATAGCTTTTTAGATTTTAATGTGGCCGAGTTCGGGCGAGTTTATTTTGCAAATCCCGCTGGAGTTGCAAACATCCTGAGTCGGGTAACTGGAGGTAATGTTTCCAATATATTGGGGACTCTAGGCGTATTGGGTAATGCTAATTTATTTTTGATAAATCCCAACGGTATTATCTTCGGTTCCAATAGCAGACTAGATCTGGGAGGGTCATTTTTTGGGAGTACTGCTGATAGTATATTGTTTGACGATGGCACAGTATTCAGCGCTAAAAATCCCAATGAAAAACCGTTGTTGACTATTAATATTCCATCTGGGTTGCAATATGGTTCAAATCCAGGGAGTATTACTAATCAGTCTAGTCTTATTCAAGTGCCCGATGGTCAAACCTTAGGGCTGATTGGCGGTGAGGTTACTATTCCTGGCGGGAATTTAACAGCAACCGATGGACGGATTGAGCTGGGGAGTGTTGGTTCTAATAGTTTGGTGAACCTGACCCCAACGGATACTAGTTTTGGGTTGGATTATTCAGCAGTTCAACAGTTTCAGGATATTAGTTTGTCCGACCGTGCTTTGGTTGAGACCAGTGGGGAAAGTGGTGGCAGTATCCAGGTGCAGGGGGCTAATGTGACTTTACGCGATCGCTCTCGTGTGTTTGCGAATACCGAGGGAAGTCAGAATGGCGGTGGCATAGTTGTTGAGGCTTCTCAGCTCAGTCTTGAGGGTGCTTCTAGGATAACTACGGATGTAACTGGCTCAGGACAGGGGGGAGATTTGACAGTGGATGCCACTGAATCTGTTCGAGTAATTGGTGTATCGCCTGATGGTACTCGCAGCATTTTGGGAGCCCGAGTTTTTCGAGGAGCAACAGGAAATGGGGGAGATGTGAGTATTACCACTGGGGAGTTAATTGTCTCTGATGGAGCAAGAGTTTCAGCTAACACTTTTGGTGAAGGGGACGGGGGGAACTTGAGTGTGGATGCTGACTCTACGGTTCAAGTCATTGGTACCTCAGCCGATGGTAAATCTGTCAGCGGCTTGTTTGCTCAAGCTAATCAAGGCCCAACAGGAAAAGCCGGAGATGTGAGTATTACCACTGGGGAGTTAATTGTCAAAGATGGAGCAAGAGTTTCAGCTAGCACAAACGGTGAAGGGGACGCAGGAAGCTTGAGTGTGGATGCCTCTTCTACGGTTAAACTCATTGGTACCGCAGCCAATGTTCGGATTCGCAGCGGCTTGTTTGCTCAAACTTTTGGGACAGGAAAAGCGGGAGAAACACGTATTACCACTGGGGAGTTAATTGTCAAAGATGGAGCACAAGTTTCAGCTAGCACAAGCGGTGAAGGGGACGGAGGAAGCTTGAGTGTGGATGCCTCCTCTACAGTTAAACTCATTGGTACCGCAGCCGATGGTCGGATTCGCAGCAGCTTGTTAACTCAAACTTTTGGGACAGGAAATGGGGGAGAAACACGTATTACCACTGGGCAGTTAATTGTCTCTGATGGAGCATTTGTTTCAGCTAACACTTTTTTTGGTGGAGGGGACGGAGGACGCTTGATTGTGGATGCCTCTGAATCTGTTCAAGTCATTGGTATCTCAGCCGATGGTCAGTCTCGCAGCGGCTTGTTTGCTCAAACTTTTGGGACAGGAAATGGGGGAGAAACACGTATTACTACTGGGCAGTTAATTGTCAAAGATGGAGCAGTTGTTTCAGCTACCACAAAGGCTGAAGGGAACGGAGGACGCTTGATTGTGGATGCCTCTGAATCTGTTCAAGTCATTGGTACCCCAGCCAATGGTCAGTCTCCCGGCGGCTTGTTTGCTCAAGCTAATCCAGGCTCAAAAGGAAAAGCGGGAGATTTGATTATTACCACTGGGGAGTTAATTGTCAAAGATGGAGCAAGAGTTTCAGCTACCACAAGCGGTGAAGGGAACGGGGGAAAGTTGACAGTGGATGCCTCCTCTACAGTTAAACTCATTGGTACCTCAGCCGATGGTAACTTTCCCAGCGGCTTGTTTAATCAAACTGAAGGCAAAGGAAAAGCGGGAGATGTGAAAATTACCACTGGGCAGTTAATTGTCAAAGATGGAGCAGTTGTTACTGCTAGAAGCACTGAACAGGGAAGTTCAGCAGGCGAAGTAGAGATTAATGCCAACTCCATTTTCCTTGACAACAAAGGAAGGATCACAGCAGAAACAGCAGGAGGAGACCAAGGCAATATTACGCTGCAAGCTCGTGACATCCGACTCCTCAACCGAAGCTTGATTCTAACTGACGCTAAGGATACAACCACTGGAGGAAATATAGAAATTAATACTGATACCCTAGTCGGTCTGGGAAATAGCGACATCACCGCCAATGCTCAACTTGGTCCAGGAGGTCGTGTTGAGATTAATGCCCAAGGCATCTTTGGTTTAGAATTTCGAGACCGTCTCACAAAGGACAATGACATCACTTCTACTTCCAACCTTGGCTCATCCTTCAACGGTGACGTAATCCTCAACATCACTCAGGTAGACCCCACCTCAGGCTTAAACGAGTTGCCAGGAATCCTGGTCGATGCAGAAGCGATTCTGGCCAATGACCTTTGTGGCTTTGAGAATAATCGGATTGCTGGCGGCAGTTCCTTTACCATTACCGGAAAAGGTGGTTTACCACCAACTCCAGAAGATCCGGTGATTAATACCCACAAAACAGTGAGCTGGAGAACTCGTCCCAGGTTACCCAGCACCAGACAAAAATTACAGCAATTACAACCGCAACCTAATGTGATACCCCCTCAAGCTCCCCAAGAAAAAAAAGTGATTATCGAAGCCCAAGGCTGGGTCATAGCAAAGGATGGCACCATTATTCTGACGGCGCAACCATTTAACGGGACTCCTGTTGAGCAGATATTTCCTAATCTTGATTGTCATTCAGGCAGAGGGAGCAGGGAGCAGGGAGTAGGGAGCAGGGAGTAGGGAGTAGGGACATGAAAAAACTATCATTTCTAATTGCAATCGCATTAACGTGCTTCTTGCCATCCGGGGAAGCCTTATCAAATTCTCCAGCAATCACACCCGATTCCCTTCCCCCCTTATTAAGGGGGGTTAGGGGGGATCCCGATTCTCCAGACCAACAAGCCCAACACCTCTATGAAACCGGGCAATACCAAGAGGCGATACCGTTGTTGGAGCAAATGATTAGTAACTACAGCAACAGTGGGGATATTATTGGTGAAATTAATTCCTTAGTAAATCTGGCTTTAGTTTATCAAAGTTTGGGAGACAGAGAAGAAGCTAAACAAACACTATCCCAGAGTTTTAACCGACTATCACAACTCCCTAAGACTAAGGAACGTCAACAAGTAAAAGCCCAAATATTAGAAGTACAAGGACAAGTATACTTATCACTAGGTCAGGCGAAAAAAGCCTTATCGACTTGGCAGGAAACTAGTGTGATATACCAAGACCTTGAAGACATCAATAAATTAACAGAAAGTCAGATTTACCAAGTTCAAGCTTTACGAGTATTAGGGTTGTATAATAAAGCCACTAAAACCTTAAATCAAATTAAGGAAACTATCCAAGACCAACCCGATAGCAAACTCAAAAGTACAGCCCTCCAATATCTAGGTGATGTGCTGCGCCGAGTGGGAAAATTCCAAGACTCTCAAGAGATTTTACAACAAAGTTTAGCTATAGCCGAAAATTTACCATATCAGACCTTAATTGCTGAAATTTTGCTCAGTTTGGGGGATACAGCTAGATTAAAAAGAGACACAGAATCCGCTTTAGAGTTCTATCAACGGGTTGTGGAGGAATCTCCCTTACCTGATAGTAAGATTCAGGGACAATTAAACCAACTCAGTATATTGATAGCTACACAAGAATGGTCACAAGCAAGAAAGTTATTGCCAGCTATCGAGAATACTTTAAGTAAATTATCTCCCAGTAAAACAGCAATTAATGCTAGTATTAATCTAGCCAAAACCATTTCAAAAAGTAAAACAAACCAACTCAAAACTTCCAACTCCCTGGCTACTTATCTCGCCGATGCCCTTAAGCTGGCTAGGGATTTGGGAGATAAACGAGCGGAAGCTGAAGCCATCGGTAACTTAGGGACTTTATACGAATACAATCAACGTCTTGATGAAGCGGAAGAGTTAACCGAAAAAGCGTTAGTAATTGCTCAAGAAATCCAGGCTCCGGATTTAGCCTATCAATGGCAATGGCAACTGGGCAGAATCCTCAATCTAAAACAGGATAAGAAAAACGCGATCGCGGCCTATTCTCAATCGGTGCAAACTCTCAAATCTATTCGTAGCGACCTAGTCGCGATTAGTAGCGATATTCAATTTGGGTTTCGAGAGAGTGTTGAACCAGTCTACCGAGAATTAGTAGGACTACTGCTGGAACCGAATGCATCTCAAGAAAATCTCAAACAAGCACGAGATGTGATTGAATCCCTACAACTAGCCGAACTAGATAACTTTTTTCGGGATGCCTGTTTAGATGCTAAACCAGTTAATATCGACGAAATAGACTCCAATGCCGCTATCTTATATACCATTATCTTGCCAGACCGGCTGGAAGTAATTGCCACCTTGCCGGGACAACCTCTGCGCCAGATCACGACTAACTTACCTCAAGCAGAAATAGAAGAACAACTGGCTTCGGTAAAGATAAATATTACTAGCCCTTGGCGAGCTCTAAAAAAGGAAAACTTACAAAAAATACACGATTGGTTAATCGGTGCGATTCAAACCGAATTAGCCAACAGTAACATCCTTACCCTAGTATTTATTCCCGACGGAGCCCTGCGCAATCTTCCCATGTCGGTACTTTATGACGGGAAAAACTATTTGATCGAGAAATATAATATTGCAGTAGCACCTAGTTTACAACTAATCGACTCTAAAGCTTTAGTCAGACAAAACTTTTCTGCTCTAACTGCTGGAGTGACGGAAGTTCGTCCCCATCGTCCCAATTTAGGAGCACTTCCTGGGGTGAAGGTGGAATTAGAAAATATCAAGGCCGAAGTTCCCTCATTGATTCTACTCAATGAGTACTTTACCGAATCCAACTTCAATACAGAAGTTAATACCTCTGGTTACGAAGTGGTTCATCTGGCCACTCATGGTGAATTTAGTTCAGTCGCTGAAGAAACGTTTCTCCTGACCTGGGACGAGGAGATCAATCTTAATGAATTAAATAGTCTGATCCGAGGGGATCAAAAGCAAAAAAATCCGATTGAATTACTCGTCCTCAGTGCTTGTCGGACAGCGACAGGAGACTCCCGAGCGGCTTTGGGATTGGCTGGAGTAGTAGTGCGTGGGGGGGCACGCAGTACCATTGCCAGTCTCTGGTCTGTAGAAGATCTAGCCACTACAGAGTTAATGACTCGCTTCTATAAGAGGTTAGGCCAAGGCCAGGTTACCAAGGCAGAAGCTCTGCGTCTTGCTCAACAGGAGCTGTTGCAGAGCGAGCAATATAATCACCCCTTTTACTGGTCGGCTTTTATTTTGCTGGGAAATTGGTTGTGAAAATTAGGGAGCAGGGAGTAGGGTGTAGGGTGTAGGGCGTGGGGTGTGGGGTGTGGGGTGGAAAGTGTGGGAGGTGTGGGGGATAAGACAATAACGCTCCCGATTCCCGATTCCCTCTCTTTTGAGTAGGGATCCCCCCTAACCCCCCTTAATAAGGGGGGAATATGATTCCCTGTTCCCGTCTTGATGCAGTCGCTCATGGGGAGGGGCTGTGTGCGGAACCTGCGTCCGCACCTTGTAAGCCCCGTGGAAACCCCCAAGACCGCGCTGCATCGCTGTTCCCTGTTCCCTGTTCCCTATTTCCTAAATTTTGTACCTCACTGAATTGAAAACCGCTATAGTAAATAATCCTAATCTATTCCTTCAATCTTATCTTCAACCTCCTGATACAATTCGCGCAATAGCTGTAAATTACTCTCACTGGTTTCCCAATAGCCACGGCCATTAACTTCTAATAAGGTAGAGACTACTTTACGGAAGGAATTGGGATTCAAATTCATTAACCGCTGACGCATTTCTTCATCCTGGATAAAGGTAGTATTCACATCTTCATAAACCCAGTTATCTACTGCATCAGCGGTTGCACTCCAACCCATAGTATTGACTAAGCGTTTGGAAAGTTCCCGCACTCCTTCATAGCCATGATTCAACATGCCTTCGTACCACTTGGGATTAAGTAACTTAGTGCGGGCATCTAAACGGACGGTTTCTGATAGGGTGCGAACCTGAGCATTAGCAGTAGTAGTATCAGCTATGTAAGCGGTTGGTTTCTTACCATCGTTGCGCAAGTTTGCTACTACTTTAGTGGGGTCAGAGTCAAAGTAATGAGAAACATCAGTTAGGCTAATTTCCGATGAATCAAGATTCTGGAAGGTAACATCAGCGGTTTTCAAAGCTGACTCAAAAATCTTCTGACTCTGTTCCATGGTGCCTGGGCTATCAGAAGAGAAAGCAAAGGATTTGCGAGTGAGATACATATTCTGTAACTCGGATTCTTCTTCCCAGGTGCTGTTTTCTACAGCTAAATTAACATTGGAGGCATAGGAACCAGAGGCATTGGAGAACACCCGAGTCGCAGCTTGCCGTAGATTAATCCCCATCTCTTGAGCTTGTTGCAAACTGTGTTTCCGCACAAAATTCATTTCCAGGGGTTCATCTGCTTCTGCGGCCATTTTCACCCCTTGGTCTAGTAAGTTCATCTGATTGATGAACAAATCCCGGAAGACACCGGAACAGTTGACTACCACATCAATCCGAGGACGACCTAACTCTTCTAAGGGAATTAGTTCTAATTTATTCACCCGTCCCAAGGCATCGGGCACTGGCTTAACCCCGACCATCCACAGAATTTGGGCTAGGGATTCGCCATAGGTCTTAATATTATCGGTACCCCATAGCACACACGCAATGGTTTCTGGCCAAGCCCCATCATTATCTCGCTTTTGCCGTGCCAACAGTCGGTCTACTACAATTTTGGCAGATTTCACCGCTGCTAGGGTGGGAATAGATTGGGGGTCGAGGGCGTGAATATTCTTACCGGTGGGTAGCACATCGGGATTTCGGATCGGGTCACCACCAGGACCTGGCAGCACATATTCCCCATCTAAGGCTTGGAGCATTGCTCCTAGTTCGTTGTCTGCTACTATCTGCTGTAAACAGAATTCCAGATAGTCAAACAGAGGCTTGATCGCGTCGGAATCTACTTTGGTATATCCTAAATTGTGCAAAGCTTCTACCCAGGGTTCTTTTTTACCAAGATTGAGGAAGTTGAGTTTAGAGACTTTAGAGACTCGTCCATCGCTGTCGATTTGAGCTTGAACCATAGCACTAACAGCAGCACGGGTAGCTTGGGTGATGTCTTGCAACAATTCCACATCAGCTAAGATGCCTTGGTCATTGTTGCTGTAAATTTCATCAATCTCTCGCTCAATACTGTTGGCAATAATCCGGGGTAAACCGATGATTTCGTCTTCGCTACGGTCTAAGTTAGCAATATTGACTAGGGTTGCGATCGCTTCTTCTGCGGTTGGTGGCTTACCAATCACATGCAACCCACAGGGTAACAACCTTGATTCAATTTCCATCAAGCGGCGGTACACCTGACCTACCAAAGTATCCCGTTCTTCCGCACTCAGCTCCTTAGCATCTTGCTCGGGCAACGCAATATCTTGGTCAAGATTCACCAAGCGGCACTTATCCATAATGGTGTTAACAATGGGAACACCGCGCCCAGTATCTTTGAGAGTTTGATAAGACCCAATTAACTCACTGAGTTCCTTTAACCCC
>NZ_JAAHHS010000649.1 GCF_010692395.1 Moorena sp. SIO3H5 | reverse complement strand
CAAGCCTTTGAGCTGTTCCAAAAAAATAACCCCTGAGTCTGTTGCTGTTAGATCACAGCTCGACCAACTAAGGGGTATCGATGACTGAATTGCGTAAGCTATTTACTACTATCCACAGCAGCTGTATGCGTACGGGTTTTCCCAACGTTAACCAAAGAGTTAACCTTATGTATAAGTGATGGTTTAGCTAATGATGGGGATTTGGGGCAAGCAAGAAACTCAAGAATACCAGGGCTTCCACCCTGTAGGAGCGTCAATTTGCTACACTGCTGATCACATATTGGTATTGCCTCCAAAATCAAAACCATGACAGCTACACCACTTGCATCCATACCCCTAAGTGCGATCGCTAAAAAAACCCGTCAAGCTGCACAGAAGTTAGCCGTTCTCTCAACAAAGGCTAAAAATGAAGCTATTGAGGCAATAGCCCAAGCCTTGGAAGCTGCAGCACCGGAAATCCTAGCGGCGAATGCTGCAGACTGCCAAGCAGCTGAGGCAGATAACATTCCCAAACCCCTTTACAATCGCCTGAAGTTGAACGAAACAAAGCTTAAGGGGGCTATTCAGGGGGTGCGAGATGTGGGAAACCTTGGTGATCCTGTGGGCAATGTCCAAATTCATCGAGAACTGGATCAAGGACTAATCCTCAAACGAGTCACTTGTTCCTTAGGAGTTTTAGGAATTATCTTTGAAGCTCGTCCCGATGCCTTAATTCAAATTACCTCTCTTGCGATTAAATCCGGTAATGGTGTTATCCTCAAAGGCGGTAAAGAAGCAATTCGCTCCTGTGAAACCCTAGTCAAAGCAATTCATAAAGGATTATCTACGACAGCAGTTGATCCAGCAACGGTACAGTTGTTAACCACTAGAGAAGAAATCAAAGAGCTGTTACAACTAGACAACTATGTGGATTTGATTATTCCCAGAGGGTCTAATGCTTTTGTTCGGTTTGTCCAGGAGAATACTCGTATTCCAGTACTAGGTCATGCTGATGGGATTTGCCACCTCTATATTGATGCAGCAGCTGACTTGGAGAAAGCGGTAACTATCACCGTTGATGCTAAAACGCAATATCCAGCTGTTTGTAATGCCATTGAAACCCTGCTGGTGCATTCAGCAATTGCTCCTCGTTTCTTGCCCCTAGCAGCAGAAGCTTTGAAAAAGCGTAATGTAGAATTGCGAGGGGATGAAGCTAGCCGTGAGATTATCCCCATCTCTGTAGCAACGGATGAGGATTGGTCTACAGAATACAGTGATTTAATTCTTTCTATCAAAGTAGTAGACTCTGTAGAAGAAGCGATTAACCATATCAATACTTATGGTTCCAGACATACCGATGGAATTGTTACTGAAGACCAGGAGGTAGCAGATAGCTTCGGAAATCAAGTGGATGCCGCTAATGTTTTCCACAACTGTTCTACTCGCTTTGCCGATGGTTTCCGTTATGGTTTTGGAGCAGAAGTAGGAATTAGCACTCAACAAATGCCCCCCCGTGGTCCAGTGGGCTTAGAGGGATTGGTGACTTACAAATACAAGGTTACAGGTAATGGTCACATTGCCGCTACTTATGTTGGTGAGAATGCTAAGCCTTTTACCCATCGGGATATCTAAAAGTTTTAAATTACGACAGTATTGTCCAGTAATGCTTTGAGGATAATTCTACTGCCAAGGGCACTTAGTAAGCGATGCAGCGCGGTCTTGGGGAGGCAGTGCGGTCTTGGGGAGGCAGCGCGGTCTTGGGGAGGCAGCGCGGTCTTGGGGGTTTCCCCCACTCGCTATTGCCGTGGTTTCCCCCACTCGCTATTGCCGTGGTTCCCCCCATGAGCAACTGCCGTGGTTTCCCCCATGAGCGACTGCATCAAGACAGTGCTCTTGATCGATATTTTTGGACTTTTGCAAGAGGTCTATAAAAAAAAATCCCCAGCCGGTAGCTGAGGGACAAGTCACGTTGCATCTACTATTTCTTAATCCTTGATTAGTCTATCTAGATCCGGAAGAAATTAGAAATGCTTACGCCAAGGAGACAGCCAAGATGGCTATCCCACATAGAACTAATAGATTGGTTGAGACGAGAGTGAAAAAAAAAATCCCCAGCGGGTAGCTGAGGAATGAGTCAGGGTGCATCTACTATTTCTTAATCCTTGATTGCTCTATCTAGATCCGGAAAAAATTAGAAATGGGTAAGCCCAATAGAACTGATAGATTGGTTGAGACAAAATTGAACAAAAAAAAATCCCCAGCCGGTAGCTGAGGAATGAGTCAGGGTGCATCTACTATTTCTTAATCCTTCATTACTCTGTCTAGATCCGGAAAAAATTAGAAACGCGGTCGCCAAATAAAACTAATAGATTAGTTGAGACAAAATTGAACAAAAAAAATCCCCAGCGGGTAGCTGAGGAATGAGTCAGGGTGCATCTACTATTTCTTAATCCTTGATTGCTCTATCTAGATCCGGAATAAATTAGAAATGGGTAAGCCAAATAAAACTAATAGATTGCTTGAGACAAGAGTGAACAAAAAAAATCCCCAGCGGGTAGCTGAGGGATGAGTCAGGGTGCATCTACTATTTCTTATTCCTTCATTACTCTGTCTCGCTCCGGAATAAATTAGAAATGGGTAAGCCAAATAAAACTAATAGATTACTTGAGACAAGAGTGAACAAAAAAAATCCCCAGCGGGTAGCTGAGGGATGAGTCAGGGTGCATCTACTATTTCTTAATCCTTGATTGCTCTATCTAGATCCGGAACAATTTAGAAACGCGGTCGCCAAATAAAACTAATAA
>NZ_JAAHHS010000648.1 GCF_010692395.1 Moorena sp. SIO3H5 | reverse complement strand
GAAGGAAATGCCTCTGTGATTAGAAAATGTAAAGAAGCATTATGTATAGTTACTTATGATAGTACAGAAACCGATAGACAAAAAGTTAGTAACTTACTCCAAGAAGTCGTTGATCAGGTCAAAGAGCTAGGAGGATCACCAGCCCGGATGCTCTTTGTTATGAATCGGATTGATGAGTTTCGTAAAGACCAAAATTGGCCAGATAGTGAAAGATATTTTTTTAAAAGAACTGTTCACGATATCAAACAGAAGTTAACCAAGGAGCTAGAAGAATATCAAGAAGATATTAGTGCTTTACAAGTAATCAAAATGAGTGCATTACCAGCTCTATTGTCGATTCAGATGAAAAGTCATAATCAGCAAAAAAGTACTCAAGCATCTGAGAAAATAGACGATTTCTTTAAATTCTTAATTCCCAAAGAGATTATAGAAGACTTACCCAGAAAAGTAGAGCGATGGGAACACCATGAGCGCCACCGTGTTGCCGAGACGGTTTGGGAAGCTTCTTACGCAGACGAATTTCACAAATATCTTAAACAGACTATTGATGAAAACTTTCCACAATTAGTTATTCCACAAATTGTAGACCGCTTTAAAGCTAAAGCAGCTAATGCAGTAGCAGAATGGGCTATACAAACAACTTATGCCTTCATTAATAGTAAAGAAGAAGACTACCAAAAAGAATGTGATAATATCGCCCAAATTCGGCAAGACATCAGTCAGTTTATTTCACAAAAAGCTCAAGAACTAAGAGACCCTTTTGAAAAAATTGAAAATGCTCTAAAGGGTTTTAGAGAAGAGAGCGGTCAAAGTTTTTCCCAGGATAATAACTCTTCAGATACTACTTCAGATCCTAGGAATGAGTTGGAGCAAATTGTCGAAAGTATCATTGAAGAACTCAGGCAAGGAGACTACCAAGAGCGCGCAAACAGTTTAATATCGCTCTATCGATGGAGAAGAGGAGTAGAGCAAGCAGTAGTAAAGGAAATATTGACGCCAACGGTTGAGTCTTTGGATACAGGAAAAATATGTTTATATAGCAAAGTGCTTCAAGAAGCTGATCCGGACAAGTTGAATCTTTTAGAAGGAGTAATTAGAGATTTAATTGATTTAGAATATCCTACTAAAAATGGGAAGAAGATCGAAGCACGTACTGAGCAAGAGAAAAAAGATTTAAGGAAGCTTAATGATAAACTCAATCAATTGACTAGTGCATTGAAGGGTCTGATGAATGAAGCTGTCAAACAAATATTAGATCGAGAGATGAGAGGGGTAGTTGATGCGTTGAAGACTTTATTGGATTATTACCTGTCTCTTCTTGAGGAAGGAATGGGGAATATTGCCCCCAATTTAGCCATTAGCTTTTCCAGATCAGAACTTGAGATAATTGATAGTATACCTGAGCCAAAATTTAAGTTTGAAGCTGGATTCGCAATTATAGAAGGCACATGGCTAGAAGACGTTGAAGTTACGGAACTCAAGCGAACTTTATTTTTCTTTAAAAGAAAAGTAAAGACAATTAAACAAGAACCACGCTCTAGTGATAATGCTCAGTTACCAAAAATAGAAGACATCAATAAAGACTGGCTATGGCAAAAAAATCAGGCAGAAATAGAAATTTATAGTCAGGTTGCGGATTGGTTTATCTGTCAAATCAATAAGTTTATAAAAAAGGTTGAGTCTTCTCAAAAAGAAATTGTAGACCGTTATCAAGAGCGGCTAGATAAAGCCTATGATCAAGCTCAACTATCTTTACAAAAAGACTTATCCATATGGAATCCGCTACACCAGGAAGCTAAACAACTTAAGGAAAATATTAAGAAAGCTGGAAAAGTGCTGAGGTAGTTTCCCTCTATTCTGTAAGCTAGGGGAGCAACTTGATCAATATTCCAATTTTCCTTAAAGAGTATGATAACCAAATGGATAAAGAATCTCGAAGCCGCTTCGACGAAGTTTATAGTGAAATTGAGAAATGCTACAAATCAAAAGCCAAGGGTTGTATGTATACAGCAATCAGCAAGCTGTCTCCAGACAACTACCAGGAAATCTGTGATTATTTCAAGATAAGTGATAATTGGACTATACACGAAGACTTGCAGTTTTTTAAAAACTATTACTTTGACAAGGATGACAATCAGTGGAGTAATATTATGGATACATCAAATACATCAAATACATCAAATACATCATTATTGACATCATTATTAGAAAAAATAGGGGATAGTTTTAATGATTTTTTAAAAAATACTCCTGAGCCTTGGTTGAAATTATACTTTATACTTTTCATATCTATTATAGTTGTTGGCTCCTACGTTTTTGTGAAATCAGTGATTGTTAAAAAAACAAAAAAAGAACTAGATTCACCTCAAAAACCATCGCCACCTCCACTACAAGACTCTATTTTGTGCTTAGTTGTTCCTTCTCATCAATTAAGTGCTTTGAATACAGGTGATTTTATTCCTTCAAGTCGTGTTAAAGAACTTATATCCTCTGCGTCTTATTTTTTATGTGATGGTTTAGACCAAGACCAAACAGTAAACCTAAACCTCAGTCCCGATAGTAGTATTAATTATTCGAGTGATGAAGATGCCTACATCCAGCTGATAATTCCTGGAGGTGAGAATATAATTGGTAAAACAACAAAGTTCGAGCTTAGAAAGAATCTACCTGATGGTGATGCTAAAATCGTTACAATTGGTCGTCTTCTCAAGAAATATGGTTTAGAAAAATTCATCTGCGCTTAAGGAATTATAGCAATTCTGTTTCCCATGAGGTACCAAAAGAAA
>NZ_JAAHHS010000647.1 GCF_010692395.1 Moorena sp. SIO3H5 | reverse complement strand
ATGCAAGTAAGTGGTAAAAAACATCATCATAATTGATGAAAAAATAAATAGAAGAGTAAAACACCCCACCCGAGAATAGCCATTTCGCTTTTATCCACCGTCATACAAAAACTTATATAACTATATAATTTATCTATAGCAAAGGGAGCAGGGAGTAGGGAGTAGGGAGTAGGGAGTAGGGAGTAGCTGACCGCTGACCGCTGATAGCTGTTCGCGTAGCGTGATTTATTCAGTAAGTTGACCACGAACTAATGCCCATCCTGTGGTGAGCTGACCGTAAGCCCAGGTAGCGTAGGGAACTATACATAACTTAATTAACCAGGGTATCACCATAATTGCGCTAAATATAATCAGTCCTAATACCTTGCTCCCGATTTTCTGAATTCCGTTCACCAACTCCTGCACTCCTGCTACAATTTTTTGGGAATCGTCTCTAAGGGAATCGAGGTTAGGAATACCGCTGACAATAGTATTAAAAACCCTAAGTATTTCCAAATTATCCTTTAACACTGCCTTGACCTGTTGCAAACCAACCACTGGTACTTCAAACCCAGGAATAGTAGGCATAGCCACTGAAACGTCTTTCATTTCGATATTCACCTTAGGCGGAAATCCACCCCCCAAGTTGACATCTGGTTTCACCGGAAGATTAACATCTGGGATGCCAAGATCCGGCAAACTCACTCCAGTAGGAATCTGTTCAACTATCTCGAATGCTTCTTGCACTTCTGCATTTATTGTTTTGATGGGTTCTAGGATATTACCAATTTCTGCTTTTGCCTTTTGAGTAGTCTGCTTCACTTCCACTAGGGTGTTATTGATTTCCACTAAAGGACCACTGACTAGACTCTTGATATCATGTAAAATTGTTAAAAAAGTAATCAAAAATACCACTACTAAGATAATCGGTATTAAGGCATTGATAATCATAACTATACCATTAAGTCGTTGCCTTAACCCACTGCTTTGATCAACTCTCATTCTCTTACCTCTATTATCTTATCTCTATTCAATTAATCACCTTGTCCAGCTCAAGTTGTTTCTAGTCTAATCAAGTACATATAATTTTTGTTGTCTTATATCTTACCTGCTCCCTGCTCCCTGCTCCCTGTTCCCTGTTCCCTGTTCCCTGTTCCCTGTTCCCTATTCAGATACTCCCCTGATTAATTGCCATCCAGCAGTTAGCTGAGGGGAAGCCCACTTGATATATTTCACAACCAACCAGGGTAATGAAAGTAGCACAGTCCCTACCAACAGCATGATCATAACCAATAGATTACCGCAAATTTTGTTAATGATTACTAGTAAGCCCTGCTCACCAGCAATTAGTCTTTGGTAATGGTCTCTAATTACTTCAATATTGGGAAGAATACCAATAACGTTATTTAAACTGCCAATAATTTCAACATTCTTAGTTAAAAGGGCTTTCGTTTCTTTTAGTCCTGATACACTAACCTTCACTCCAGGAATATCAGGTAAAGCAACAGGTATCTTTTCAACCTCAACTCGCACCTTAGGAATCTTAATAATAGGTTTTTTAGGAATCTTGGGAATATCAAATACGAACACAACTGGCTTATTCAACTCCCTGCTGCTCAATTTAACTTTTGGTTTAATCGGCAGTTTAACATCAGGAATCGGAATAGTCGGAAGCTCTATTTCTTCAGGAATACTATCAATTGTTTTGACAGTTTTAGCCAGTTTTTTCTCTAGATCACCAATCGGTGCTATGGCACTACCAATCACATTTCCAGTTTGCTCGAATTTGCCACTGATAGCCACCAAAGCGCTATCGATTTCTTGTACTGGTCCACCCACAAGACTGTTGATATCCAGCACAATCGTGGCTAAGGTGATACTAACTACTAATAAGTAAATAACTGGTATTAGGGCTTGGATAATTATCCCTATACCTCGAATTCTAGCCATGGTCAAAGTTAGCAGTGATTACACTAACTTTAACTTTAGTACAAAGGTAAGCATTCAGCCGTCAGCGCTCAGCCGTCAGCTAACAGCTCACGCTACTAGATCGGTGCTTATTTTATTCAAAAGTACCGATCTAGTAGCGATGCAGCGCGGTCTTGGGGGTTTCCCCCATGAGCGACTGCATCAAGACAGCGTGCCCATAGCCCATAAGCACCGATCTAGTACGGTAGGCACAGGCCAATGGCTAATGGTTGATAGCACCTCAAGTAGCGGCGCGTAGCGCATTAGCTGATAGCTGAGGGCTGAGGGCTGAGGATTTATAAAGAGGTGAAACGCTGAAAACCCCGTCACAAAGCGAGCGGGTTAGAAGTTACCGCAAGAATAGGGCAGCCTTTATGGTTTGTCGGCTATGCATAAAAGGTTTAAAACTTTATGATTAAGGCTGCCCTATTAATCAGGTTTCGTCTCCGGGATGAAAGCGAATAGCGGCTTTAGCCGCCTTGAAAGAATATTGACTAGGATTTGACATTTTATTCTGGTAGTGCTAGACTAAAATAGTCGCAGTAAGGTCGAAACTGATGATTATTTTAGAGTTTAAAGCGAAAGGAAAACCATCTCAGTATTTAGCTATAGATGAGGCTATTCGGACTGTGAAATTCATCCGAAATAGTTGTCTTAGATATTGGATGGACAATAAAGGGCTTAACAAATTTGACCTAAACAAATACAGTGCAGTTCTTGCTAAAAAATTCCCTTTTGCTAATGAGTTAAACTCTACTGCTCGTCAGTCTAGCGCTGAAAGGGCATGGTCATCAGTTGTTCGATTCTTTGACAACTGTAAAAAGAAAGTGCCTGGGAAGAAAGGATTTCCCCGTTTTCAAAAGA
>NZ_JAAHHS010000646.1 GCF_010692395.1 Moorena sp. SIO3H5 | reverse complement strand
GGTAGCAATGGGGGATTATTAGTCGGTGCTTGCATGACTCAGCGTCCAGACTTATTCGGTGCAGCCCTACCAGCGGTGGGAGTACTAGATATGTTGCGCTTCCATAAATTTACCATTGGTTGGGCCTGGTGTTCCGATTACGGTTCCCCAGATGACCCAGAGGAATTTAAAGCCCTTTACGCCTATTCCCCATTACACAATCTCAAACCAGGAACCCCTTATCCAGCTACCCTGATTACCACCGCTGACCATGATGACCGGGTTGTCCCAGCCCATAGTTTCAAATTTGCCGCAGCCTTGCAGGAGTCCCATGAAGGGGAACAACCAGTGTTAATTCGGATTGAAACCAAAGCAGGACATGGTGCAGGGAAGCCCACTAGTAAGATAATTGAAGAGATTGCTGATAAGTGGGCGTTCTTACTAAGAACCCTAGAGGTAGAGGTTTAGAAGTTAAGCAGAGCATAAGTTGCCTAGGATTTTCACGCTAGGATCTAGGACGCAGTTCACGATATCGTATATCATTTTTTTGACAGAAGGGGGCAAAAAAGCCCACTTCTGCTGCTCTTTTTGACTAGAGTGCTGGTTAATCATGGACTTATCTGCTATTCTGAACGTTGCCCTTGGCTTATTTTTTGTCTACCTGATCACCAGTCTGTTAGCCTCTGAAATCCAAGAATATCTCGCTAGCATTCTACAATGGCGAACTAAACACTTACAGAGGGCTATCGAAAATTTAATTAATGGTGGGATTCAGTTACGAAATATAAACCTGAAAGATGTGGTTGATGAGTCAGATGAAGAATCAGTTAACGTAACCGTTGATCAGATTAACAATTTAAAAAAGACCAAACGGCTTTTAACAAAACTCTATCAAAATCCGTTGCTTAAATCAGTTAATCACGAAGCCAAAGACCCAGATCACAAAAATCAATTAAATTCAAAATCTAACTCAAAGGTTAGTGGTCCTTCCTATATTCCATCAGATACCTTTGCCACCGCTTTAATCATGACCATTGTTCAGCAGGCATCAACCTTCAAAGATAATGCCGAGATTACCCTGGACAATTTTAAAACAGCCCTTGAAGAAGAGAAGATTAAAAATTTACTTCCTGAAGACTTAAAGATAACGCTTATAACCCTGATTGATAAAGCAAAATTTGAATACTCTGACCGGAACAAAGACCTGAAAAAACTTCAGGAGGAAGTGGCGACATGGTTTGACGAATCCATGGCACGAGCTGCCGGGGTATACAAGCGTCAATCTAAAGCCATATCTTTTTTAATTGGATTAGTGATTTCCCTAGCCTTGAATATCGATACCATCAATATCAGCAATCAATTCTATAAAAACCACAGTGTAAGAGCCGCTGTCAATCAAGTCACTAATAGGATTGTTAATGAAACCAGTGTCTGTTTACAGCAAGAATCAAACAGTAATGACTGTTATGATACTATAACCTCAGCTGTAGATGACCTAGCCTTCCTTCCCATTGGCTGGGGAGAAACTAATCTTGTAGAGCAGTTTGAAGAACCAAATCATCTTCCCAGAGAGCTAGGTTTGACTTGGGTTTACTTCAAATTCGTTCTAGGGATTATTTTGAGTGCGATCGCAATCTGTATGGGAGCCCCCTTTTGGTTTGAAGTACTAAATAAGCTGGTCAACGTTCGTAATACTGGAGAAAAACCAAAATCATCGCGCATAGACTCCCAGTAAGCATATGCGCTACGCGCACGCGTGCGCGTTCAGCCGTCAGCCAATGGCTGATAGCTGATAGCCTACCAGTCCCAACTGCTATTCCTCATTAGGATAGCGTTTTCTATCCTAATGAGGTACACATAATTTTTACCCTGTTCCCTGTTCCCTGTTCCCTGTTCCCTAAAACCTGGTAATCTGTACCTCACCAAATCGAAAGCCGCTATCTTCCTATTTAGGTTGCAAAGCAAGAACTATAGCCTGGGTCCAGTGTACCTTGATCGGTGTGAACCTACAGGGTAAGTAGCAGGAACGCCTCTTTCCAGTATTTGGTTCCTCTATCTTGAATAATAATTGGAGATTAAACTTGCCACCATTTTTAATCGCCTTCTTCAAGTCTTTGACCGGAAACAATGCATTTTTAATCTTTTCATCACTAAGTTTAAAATCGCATTTTTGACCAGGACGAACTTTACCAACGTCTTGGCTTTTGGGTGCCTCTTCCATATCACCAGAATTTACCCAAACCATAGGTCGTGCATTATTTCCTAAGTCAGTGATAATACTCTTATCCCAGTCTATTTCAATATGAACGGGATTCTCGTTGGATTTATTTTTAACAGTCAGTTTAAGATCCTTTAACTCATCAAATTTATAGCTAGGAGCGAAGCCAAACTTGACTTCCATGAAATCATTAAGATTGTGCTTTTCCAGTTCCTGATTGATAGCATCAGAGTCTACTTTAACGGTTATAAGTTTGTCTATTTCCTGGAAAGCTTTGTACAAAACGTAAGTAACACCGATTATATAAATCGTCAGGATTAGCAAGTTTTGGTCTTTATCCATGGATAGTAAACCTCTTAAAAAGACTAGTTTAAGGTTTTATTCGTTAATGGGGATAAGAAGAGTCTGGATAAGAATTTTTAGATTATACCTCATAAATGAGTTTACTGAAGATTGACTCACGCCATCAATAAAGACAAATCAAAAAGCAGCTTGTCCGTGAAGACAAGCTGCTTTAAGGCTTCATGCTAGCAAAGCAATGGACTAGCTAATAGCACTAGCTAATGGCACTAGCTAATGGCACTAGCTAATGGCACTACATCATGCCCATGCCGCA
>NZ_JAAHHS010000645.1 GCF_010692395.1 Moorena sp. SIO3H5 | reverse complement strand
CCTACCGTGACTTTCGAGGCCTCCACTTTGGTGGTAGCCATGACGCAGTGGTCTACGCTGTTCGTGATGGTATTGTCGATGCTGGCACTGTCCGCACTGATACCCTCGAACGTATGGCACAGGAGGGCAAAATTAATCGTGATGACTTTGTGATCCTCAATCAGCAAACTCAATATCAGGACACTTTCCCTTTTGCTGTGAGTACTAAACTTTATCCACAATGGCCTTTTTCCACACTATCCCATACCCCAGTGGAGTTAGCGGAAAAGGTTGCGATCGCATTAATGACCATACCTTCTGAGCACCCAGCCGCCAAAGCTGGTCGTTATCAGGGCTGGACGATCCCGGCCAACTACCAAGCTTGTCACGAAACTTTACGGAATCTGCGGGTTCGTCCCTACGAAGATTGGGGAAACGTGACTCTGGGTCAAGTCATCTATCAGTACCGCTATTGGCTGTTATTTGCTGGTGTTTCCTGTTTTGGATTTAGCTATGGTCTAGTTTATCTGGCTGGCCGTAGGCGAATCGAAGCAGAACTGCGACAAACCAATGCTTTACTCGAAATCCGGGTCTCCGAACGTACAGCTGAGTTCAAAGCAGCTAAAGAAGCGGCTGATCAGGCTAATCATGCCAAAAGTCAATTCCTGGCTAATATGAGTCATGAATTGCGTACTCCCCTCAATGGCATTTTGGGTTATGCCCAAATTCTACAACGGGATCCACAGATAACTCCTCAACAACAAGACCAGATCAACCTTATTTATAAGTGTGGCAACTATCTTCTCCATCTGATTAATGACATTTTAGACTTATCCAAAATCGAAGCTCGGAAAATGGAACTGTTTCCGACAGAAATTCATTTGCCGTCCTTTCTGATGGAAGTTGTAGAAATGTGTCGGGTCAAAGCCCAGCAAAAAGAGATTGTTTTTAGTTATCAACCCTCATCCCATCTGCCAGAGGGTATCCTGGCTGATCCCAAACGATTACGACAAGTTCTGATTAATCTTTTGGGAAATTCCATTAAGTTTACTGACCATGGCGGAGTAACGTTTAAGGTAGACGTTATCAGTAACCACCAAGCAATTACTACTCGCCCATCCCCCCTAGTCATACTTCAATTTATCATTAAAGATACTGGCATTGGGATGACCCCAGAACAACTGAAAAAAATCTTTTTTCCCTTTGAACAGGTGGGGGATGTTGAGCATCGTGAACAAGGCACTGGACTTGGATTAGCGATTAGCCAAAAAATTATCAATTTGATGGGAAGTGCTATCAATGTTGAGAGTACTTATGGCCAAGGTAGCATTTTCTCGATAGATTTAGAGTTACCGATTGCTACAGCTGTTATTGACAGTAATCAAGCTTCCACCAAGACTATTATAGGTTGTCAGGGGAAAGCAGGGAAAATCTTAGTAGTAGATGACAAATGGGAGAATCGCTCTTTAATTGTGAATGTGTTAAAACCTCTGGGATTTGAACTGTTTGAGGCCAGTAATGGGGTTGAGGGTTTGGAAAAAGCCACAGAATTTAACCCTGATCTAATTATTACTGACTTGGTGATGCCAGTGATGGATGGCTTGGAAATGATGCGACGTCTGCGCTCATCAGATAACTTTAAAGATCTGTTAATTATTGCTTCATCTGCCAGTGTTTATGAGTTAGACAAGCAACAGAGTTGGAATGCAGGCTGCGATGATTTTATTCCCAAACCAGTGGACGTAGCCGAATTACTGGAAAAATTAAAACAGCATTTGCAACTAGAATGGGTGTATGAAGACTTCATCCCAAAACCAGAAATTAAAACAGATGCTGGATCTCAAGAAATCCAACTAGATGCGATTGTGCCTCCCCCATCTGATATTCTGATCCTACTTTATGACTTTGCTAAGAGAGGTAGTGTGTTTGACATCAGACAAGAAGCTGAAAAGCTAGAACAATTAGATGCTAAGTTTGTCCCATTTGCTAAGATAATTTATAAATTGGCTAAGGAGTTTAAGGTGAAGGAACTTAGGAAGTTTCTCGAACAGTATGTCGATTAATTATAATTATAATTGCTGAGATTTGAAATAGGTAACAGGGAATAGGTAACAGACAAGAGGCAAGAGGCAAGAGGCAACAGGTAAAAAATATTATGTACATTAGGTGTGACCCGTGGCGAATTTAATTCTTATATCATGTCAGCATAATTACCCTTAATAAAAATCTCCCCCATCTCCCCATCTGGCCATCTCCCCACACTCTTTCAAGGGTATGCTCCAACGACTCAGAACAGTTACCGGCAACCCCTCTCGAGAGTCCAAACTCTGACAGCAGTACAGCGAATCCCCGTGTTTTGAGCTGTTTTCGTCGGGGCATAAACCGTGATTCAAGCTGCTCTACTCAATCATCTTCCCTTACCGATTGGTCAATTTTTTCCCGATTTTCCTCCAAGTATCCCTGTTCTCTCCTCAGCCTAAATCTTACAAACCTACCCCTGAAAGCTCCCCAAAAATTCGTACATCACCTAATTGAAAACTGCTATACTATGAGTCGTCTTTACTTCTTAATTAAATCCAGCCTCATTCTAGGCATGGGATTATCACTAATACCATCGGCTGCCCCAGGGATTATTCCTCCTCAGAAATCTGTAGATGGAACAGGACAAATAACGACTTCAGAGGTAAAGATTGTTAAGGTGGGAGTGATGGCAATTCGGGGTGTTGAGCATACTAAAACAAAATGGCAACCGACTCTAGACTATCTCAGTGAAACCATTTCCGGCTATGTTTTCCAACTTGTACCACTAGGGTTTGACACCCTCGAAGAAATAATA
>NZ_JAAHHS010000644.1 GCF_010692395.1 Moorena sp. SIO3H5 | reverse complement strand
GCCCCTCCGCGCCGGAACAATACAATAAGTTCTATTTTTTAGGAACGTAGGTGACTGACAAACCAGCATTTTCGGCTTTGTTTCTCAGTACATATATTATAGCAATTTTATAATACCCTGTGCAAAATTCATCCCACAGCTAACCTGTCTTCAGTCGAACCTACTAGCTGGCGCATTTCAGAGCTCCAATTTAACCAAAAAGCATTCCGGTAGCGGCTCAATGCGCGCGCATCCCTTGTTCTCGATTGCTGTATGATGCTCGAATCCCTAGCTACATAGTTTCAAACTTATGTAACGGTTAAGACTTACTCCAGACTCAGCGGCTTTTATTGCCAATGAACGATGTTGCTCCGGTGGAATTCGTATTTGAAATTTACCGCTATATTTTTTCTCGGCAAGAGGTTGTGGAATAGCTTCTCCAGAGGTTTCCATATCTTCGAGGACTTCTGCGACTAAATTACTAATGCCTTCTAAAGCAGCTACCAGAGATGTGTCAAGGTGAGATAGACTGGGAAATTCTGCACACAATCCCACAAACTCCCCGTCTTCTTTTGACCATGTAATGCTGTAAGTATAGTGTTGGTGATTAACTTTCATTACTGTCCTCCAACTTATCAATAGCCTCTAAGACTTGACGAACTTGATAAACTTTAGCCTTTCCACTCTTTCCCTTTTGAATATTGACACGAGGATTCCCTTTCCACGGGGTCGCTATCAAACAACACCCGCCTCACTTGTATTTTGCCTCAAGATAATCAATGTAGGACTCTTTGGAATCCTCTGGAGTTAGCTCAACCACACCAAGTAGGCTTTGAGTCCAAGGATCAAGACCAGTCATTGGTGTTGAACTTGAGCTATAAGACCTAGATGATAGGGTTTCTTGTTCAATTGAGGCCAACAGGGACTCGACTAAACGCCAGCGTACGCTTATTGGTAATTGCAATGCTTGGTTTTGCAATTCTTGCCATGTCATTGGCTTTATTCCTCAAGAACTATCCTATTCTAATTGTAGAGTATGGGCCAGTTGGAGTGATGTGATCCCTGGCTCACTTATCCCCAGGTAAAGGGCAGCTTTTAAGGCAGTCTGAATTGGCACTGATACTAAATAGTCTCCGCCTGCCACCGGATGAGGGATTGGGGATGTCGAGTTGGTCATCAATTCTCGAGTGCGTTCCCGTAGCGGCTCAATGCGCACGCATCCCTTATTCTCGATTGCTGTATGATGGTCCTATAGGAGAGACTTGACCACTATAGGGTACCGTGTAGGAATTGTGAGAATTTTTGATGCGATATTCCCTACTCCCTGTTCCCTGTTCCCTGTTCCCTGTTCCCTTTGCAATATGACTCCTTTGGCATTAAATTTAGACACCATTGAGCTGACTGACGAACAGTTCTATCAGCTATGTCAAAATAACCGTGAGTTACAGTTTGAACGAACGGCCAAAGGAGACTTAATTATTATGCCACCTGTTGGCGGAGAGAGCAGCAATCGAGAAGCAGATTTAATTATTGATTTGGGAATTTGGAATCGGCAAACCGGTCTCGGTTATACTTTCAGTTCCTCCACTGTATTTAAATTGCCCAATGGCGCAAATCGTTCTCCTGATTGTGCTTGGATTCAAAGGGAACGTTGGGAAGCCCTTACCCCAGAACAAAGACGCAAGTTTCCCCCGATTGTACCGGATTTTGTGATTGAGTTAAGGTCAGCAACGGATGATTTGGAAATGCTGCGTTCTAAGATGGGGGAATATAGGGATGTAGGGGTACAGTTGGGATGGTTGATTAATCCCCAACAGCAGCAAGTGGAAATTTATTGTCAAGGGCAAGAGGTAGCGGTGCGAAGTCTTCCCACGGAATTATCTGGTGAGAATCTATTGCCTGGATTTAGGTTGCGTTTATCCCGGTATTTGTAGAGAGATTATTGCTTCTCGGATACGGGCAAGTCATCAACGAGAAGTATGAGCTATTATCCCGCTATTTTGGTGGATACAGACTTGTTGATGGCTTTCTATGATTCAGCCGATCAACATCAATGAAAATCGACTAGTTGAATAGTTTACCATGGGAGTATTAATCCTAGGATCAGCCATTCCATTACTGATAATTTAAAAAGGTGCGTTACACTTTGTTAACGCACCCGACAAGATCGGCGATTAGCCCAAAGGGCTACGCTTCGCAATTGACCGTAGGTCACGCTACGCGATGAAGCGTTCGCGTAGCGTGGCCAAAGGCCTCAGCTTCCGCTAAAAGCGAACGCACTTACTCACAACTAAAACTCACAACTCATAAATCCACTATTAGCGCCAATAATAACATCCAAGCCGAAGTTAGAGCGCAATTTCCAGATGGGTTCTCGAAATGGAGGAGTCTCCGGCCAAGATAGTTCAATGCTTTCAAAAGCATCGCCGCAATTTATTTCATGGAAGATATCAATTGCTTCCTCGTACTTAACATTGTACTCGGGAATAGGTTCTATGCCCAGAGGACAGGGGATTTTGATGGGTTCGGTCATTCCCACACGTGGCGGATTAGCTGCGAAATATTGCACGCAGAAATCATTTCCTATCAAATCTTTGTACTCAAATCCCACCACTTCTTCAGCAGTGTATGCAGGTATTTCAAATAATACACCTTCTTTACTGAGTAGTGTTCCCTCGGCAGCATGGGCTATGGGGACAGCAAATGTAAAAGTAGCCAGTAGGGCTAGC
This sequence comes from Moorena sp. SIO3H5, assembly GCF_010692395.1. GTDB lineage: Bacteria > Cyanobacteriota > Cyanobacteriia > Cyanobacteriales > Coleofasciculaceae > Moorena. The sequence continues at coordinate 139 of NZ_JAAHHS010000644.1, read as the reverse complement.
AAAAATCCGAAAATGCGCTTCATCTTTATTTAGTTAATAGGGGTCAAACTTGAGACAAAATTTTATTTTTTTGTCTCAACACCTTAAAGACGATTAGAAGCAGTGGTTTCTGAATTTTTAAAATTAGAGAAGCAGATTA
>NZ_JAAHHS010000643.1 GCF_010692395.1 Moorena sp. SIO3H5 | reverse complement strand
CCATGGCAGACATTAAAATTGTTTATTCCCATCCTCAAGCTCTGGCTCAGTGTCAGGGGTGGTTAGAGCATTTTCTGCCATCAGTGCAACTGGTAGCGACCAACTCCACTACTGAAGCGCTACAGTGTTTGGACAAAGATCACAATGAAGTAGCGATCGCATCTGAACGAGCAGCAAAGCTTTACACTCTACCAGTACTCGCATCTGCCATTAATGACTATCCCGATAATTTCACCCGGTTTTGGGTGCTGAGTTTACAGCCATCTCCTGGAGGTAGTCATACCTCCTTAGCATTTAGTCCTCCTGCTAATATACCTGGATCATTGTCTAAACCACTCCAGGTATTTGCCCGTCGAGGTATTAATTTAAGTCGGATTGAGTCTCGTCCCACCAAGCGATTACTTGGTGAGTACATATTCTTTATTGAACTGGAATCAGACCTCTATGCACCATTATTTAAAGCTGCTCTTGAGGAAATAATTCCTGATCAGGAAATCCTCAAGATTTTTGGCAGCTACACCCTGATAACTGTCGATAATTCGACTGTAAACAGTTAACCGTCAGCTGTAAACAAAAATGTTGTTATAGCGCTGGAAGCACCGAATAGGGATTAGGGAACTTCAGACAAGGGAAGGGAAAATAATTGATGAAAACATTATCAAGAAATTAATAATTCTACGAGGTCTATTCTCTCTTAAGCTTATAATCAAAGCTTAATTTAAGGCATCTTTGAGTACAGTGCGTGCTGCTAAGTGATTGCGAGTAGAAGTGAGAATTTCTGTTTCCCGTTCTAGACGTTTTTCCGTGTCTAGGGTCTCTAAAAGTGCCTGCTGTTCTAAGGCTACGCCATACAGATTACTAGCAACCCAATAAGACAACTCAATCGGTAGATCGGGCAGGTCTTCTGGTAGCTCAATTTTCTGGTTGGTCAACTTAGCGGAAAGACGCACAACATCCCGCAATAACTGTGCGACGTCTTGTGCCTTTGGTTTGAGGTCTTTAGCAGGTGGCTGGTCTTCAATCCATTCCACTAGTCCAACCCGATAGGGCTTTTCACGAACGTACTCTAAGACCCGAAACCGCTGCTGACCTAAGGTTACTATTTTCATTCGGTCATCGGGAAGACGCTGAAAGTGGATAATTTCAGCGCAACAGCCAACTGTAGCTGGTTCCTGTTTAACAGGATCCCACATTAAGACACCAAATCTGCGATCGCTATCCAAAATCGTGTTCATCATGATTCGGTAGCGAAATTCAAAAATGTGTAACGGCAGAGGGCGTCCAGGAAATAAAACGACTTCAGGTAGGGGAAAGATGGGGAGTTCTCTGACAGCAATCGAGGAAGAGGATACCATTGTGCCTGGGTTGAAAAGGTAACTGCGCTTATTTACATACTGTAACGGATTTTGTGTTTGACACTCCACGTCATAATTCTTCCTGTAGTCTTTTGTAGTGACCTAGCTAGACTCGCGAGGGTAGGGGAGTGTAGGGTTGAGCTTGTCAGCAATAGCAGTGATAACGTCCAACTTCGATACAACGGTATCAGGTCTTGATAATTGTGTATGATTCAGCCAAAGAGGTGATTGTTGAATGGATAAAGTAGCTCAATACCGCCAGTACGTTCAGAGATTACTGAACGACTACGCCAAGGATGATGTTTCAAATGATGAGGTGGAAGTACAACTCATTTTTGATACTGATCGGGATAATTACCAGTGGATGAATGTGGGTTGGGAAGATTGTAATCGGATTTACCGTTCTATAGTGCATTTAGATATCAAAGACGGAAAAATTTGGCTCCAGCAAAATCTCACAGATCTCAATCCTGCTGAGGAGTTAGTTGAGATGGGCGTTCCACGAGAAGATATTGTCTTGGGTTTACAGGCTCCTTATAAACGCCAGTACACTGACTATGGTGTCGCTTGAGATAGTAACGCTGCCATCAGACCTCGCCGCAGTTATCAGACAAAAGACTTCAATGCAAAAAGCTTACAGTTGTAATGTTGAGGGATAAAATCCAGGTATAGCTTTGGAGTAGTTTTAACTAACCGTTTGGTATAGTAAGTCCGGAAGATCCTGATTTTTTTGAAAGTAATATCCAAAAAAATGCAAGTTCTGAAGATCATCAAAACAATGAATTCTGGAAAAGAAACGGTATTTATCAATGAAAATAAAACGCTTACTTTGCTTTGTCCTCAGACTCTATGCAGTCAATACAAAATAAATGAAAAAGCTAAAAAAAATATTATAGAAAAAGTAAAACTATTGCAACAATACTTTCAATCACAAAAAAAATATAAAGAGATGGGCAATCTCCTTACTCTATTTGAAAGTAACGCTAGGGTTGAAAACGCCAATCAAATATCAGCAATTGAATTATTGAATTCAGAGGGGAAAGTTAAATCTGTTAAGCAACAGGAAATTGAAGAATTCAACAATTACTTTGATATCCAGTATGTTTTAACAGAATGGCCAGAATATATTTTGTTATATAGTGCTTTAACCGGATATGTCACATTTTTGGAACTGACTAAAAACAGCGCTAATAAATGGACTTTAGGTAAATTAGATACATTGGTCAACCCGGAATTTAAGCCATTGCTAATTTGGAAGAAATTCCCTTGGATATTCTTGATATTTTTCCAGGGTTTAATCCTCTGCTTGCTGCGGTTTGAAAAATCGATAAAAGTTAAGAACTTAAATCAGGTAAAACTAGAGCTATAAACAGCATCAAATCTAATGATTGGAGCCGGAGCATTAATGAAATTAGCGGGAAGTTACAGTAGAAAAGAATATAAAGAGCAAGTTTTCACCACAATGAAGCCGCCTAATATTAAAATCGATGGATTTAGTGGGCTAATGA
>NZ_JAAHHS010000642.1 GCF_010692395.1 Moorena sp. SIO3H5 | reverse complement strand
AGGAGACAGGAGACAATTATAGTGGTCAATAGGAGTAAGTAATTGAGTATTTATGCTTAATATTTTCCTGAGAATTTGACTCCTCAGAAACGTCAATGAATCGGAGCTACATAGTATAAATACTTACCAAGCTGCCGTTTTTATACTACTTTTAATGCTACAACTTGACGTGCGGAATGTGGGTAGGAATAAATTATGAGCAACTATCTCAACTGATAGAACAAGCCAAGTTATTACATCGTCAACATCAAGAAAAAATTGAAAATCAAAAAGTCCGGCTAATAAAGCCTGGGGGAGGTGCTGGACAAAAATTATCAATTGAAGACCAAATAGTTGGTATAGGTCAATTACTAAGCTGATGCGCATTTAAATTGGTTTTTCCCGATTCCCGATTCCCGATTCCCGATTCCCTTTGAGCAATTTAGGTATCCCAATCTAAATACTGAACAGCTTATAGGTCAATTCATAGCAGATTACTTGAACTAGTGAAGCAATAATTATGGGTGAGTTTACTGTTTGTAATGTTTGTGACAATCCTGGAACTTTTAAACAGGCTAAAGATGTTAGACAAATTTCTTCTAATGTCCGAAAGTTTAAAGAGCACAAGTTTACCGTCTGGCGATGTTCATCTTGCCATTCTCTACATTCTAAAGACTCAGTAGATCTAGACTATTATTATGCAGACTATCCCATCAACAATCTACGGTTCAATAATTTCATCAGTCGTCTGGCTTATCAAGGTCCGCTTAAACTCTTACTTAAACATGGATTTAAAAAGAATCATAAGCTTCTAGATTTTGGGTGTAACCAAGGATTATTCCTTTCGTTCTTACATCAGCTAGGTTACAACAATGCTTTTGGTTACGATTCCTATATTCCCAAGTACTCTGACCAAAGTGTTTTAGATCATGAATACGATATAATTTTCACCGATCAAGTAATTGAACACCTCAAGGAACCACGGAAAGTTTTCGGTCAATTGGTTAGCTGTTTGAAAAAAGGTGGGTTGTTGGTCGTAGGAACACCCAATGCCGATGAGATTGAATTGTCTGACTCATACCTCACCATGTTACACCAACCTTACCATCAACATATTCTCTCAGAGAAAGCGCTATTGAATTTGGGGTTAAGTAATGGTTTAGAAGTCGTAAAAGTCTACAAACGGTGGTCAGGCAACAGCTTGTTTCCCACGCTGAATCCCAGATTTATTTTTACTTATGTTCGTTGTACGGGAAACATGATTGATGTTGCAACTGAACCGCCTCGCCTAGGAACTATATTAACTTCCCCGCTACTGATGTTTTATGCTTTTGCCGGTTACTTTTTCCCACATCCGGGAAATATGATAGTTGTCTTCCGTTGTAACTGAACCGCGCTGATCGCTCATCCTTATCTGTTCAAACAATGGCAGTGATTAGGGGGAGTACTGTCCATCAGCTGAGTGAGTCGAATCTGCTGAATTACTCCAGAAGCTTGTTAGCTTCCGGCAAAAGAAGCCCCACATCTCAATGCGCAGCATGAGTGTGGGATGAATTTTGCACAGAGTCTTTCACAAAATACCAATCGATGTGTTATACTAGAAATACTGACTTTCAAAGCCGAAAATGCTGGAAAGTTGGTCAAACATTATTAAACAAAAGACCAAAAAAACAGAGCGGCAGGGCAGTCCGTTCTTAAAGCCCAGCGCCTCCTAAGCAATAGCTGGATTGGCGCTTGATGCCTACACTGAACTCAAAGAGTCAGTGTGGGAGCTGTCACTACAGAGGCACAGCTGTACACCTCTAAAGTTGGTAGCAGTACCCACTAACCACTAACCACAGACAGACCCTCAAGGGGAAATTACCGAAAAAAAAATGCAGAAGTAATTGTGTCAATCTACTTCTGCCTGAACCCTTTCAAGACCCTTGACTAGACACCCATAGAGTCTACATCCACAGTCTTGACCTTAGGATCTTGAGTGTCATTGGCAATTTTTTCGCTTTGGCGGGTTTTGGCAAAGTCAATTAGCCACTGAGACAGCTCCGAAACCAGCAGGGTTATCACTGCGATATCATCAATTTTCCCAATGATGGGAATAAAGTCTGGGGAAATATCAATGGGGCTGGGAGCCCGCTATCAACTTAATCTTTAATCAAGGTAATCTATTTTATTGAGGAAGTATTATGACTCATTTTGGCATCATGTGTCCTCCTGTTTCTGGTCATCTTAACCCTATGGCTACGTTAGGCTACGAACTGAAACAGCGTGGTCATCGCGTTACCGTATTAGGAATTGAAGACACTCAACCAAAAGTTATAGCAGCAGGATTATAATTTCAGGTGATTGGCAAGTCTGATTTTCCCAAAGGAGCCACAAAAGACTTCTCTACTCAACTAGGTAATTACAGTGGATTTAAGGGATTACTGTATACACTCAATTGGATTATCAATACAGCAAAAATTTGTCTTCGGGATGCTCCAGACCTAATTAAAGCAGCAGGTATAGAGCTATTATTATTAGATCAAGGTACTCCAGAAGGAGCAACTATCGCTAACTATCTAGATATTCCTTTTGTAACTGTATCCAATGCCTTAATTTGCAATTGGGACATGAGCGTTCCTCCCATAACCACGTCCTGGAATTATGACCCTTCATGGCGGGGAATTATACGCAACCGAGTGGGTTCTGCACTGCTTTATCTGGTGAATAAATCTTTTATAAACATTATTAATGACCATCGTCAGCAGTGGAATTTATCTCCCTATAATCACTTCAATCAATACTGTTCCCAATTGGCTCAAATTTGTCAACAACCTGCTGAATTTGAATTTCCTAGAAGAGAGCTCCCTTCTTGTTGTCATTTCACCGGTCCGTATCATTATCCAAGTTCAGTTAGTCAAGAATCAATT
>NZ_JAAHHS010000641.1 GCF_010692395.1 Moorena sp. SIO3H5 | reverse complement strand
ACTTGGGTTTGTCCAGGTTGCGGAACTCACCACGATAGAGACGGTAATGCGGCCAAGAATATTAGGGCAGAAGGGATCAGAATGCTATCCTCCTCTGGGACGGGGGAGGTCAACGCCAGTGGAGAAGAAGTAAGACCAAAGCGAGGACGCCCGTCTAAGCTAAGGCGTTCTTCCGTGAAGCTGGAAGCCCCGGCCTCAAAGAATTAGGCCGGGGTAGTTCACGCCTCCTCATCTCCTGCTTCGATGCTATCCCCGTCTTTGCTATCCATAGGAGCGACTGAGTTAGCGGAAACTACTGCTCCCATGTCGAGAGCCTGACGTACTTGCTGCTCAATATTCTCAGCAAACTCGGGATGTTCAACCAAATACTTAACTGTATTATCTCGACCTTGAGCAATATTGTCCCCATTGTGGCTATACCAGGCTCCCTTGCGCAGAATGACTTTGGTTTGTTCTGCTAAATCCACCAGACACCCTAAGCGGGAAATCCCTTGGCCAAAAATAATGTCAAACTCTGCAATGCGGAAAGGAGGAGCAACTTTATTTTTGGCAACTTTGACTTTGGCACGAATCCCATATTCCCCCTCGTTAGATTTTTTCAGGGTTTGAATGCGACGAATATCCAGGCGAACTGAAGCATAGAACTTAAGTGCATTACCACCCGTAGTCACCTCTGGGCTACCATAGGTGATGCCGATTTTTTGTCGTAGCTGATTGAGGAAAATAACAGTACACCCAGACTTACCAATGTTACCAGCAATTTTTCGCAGCGCTTTACTCATCAACCGCGCCTGTAACCCAACTTGGTTGTCACCCATTTCCCCCTCAATTTCTGCACGGGGTACCAAAGCAGCTACGGAGTCAATCACAACGATATCCACTGCCGCAGAACGAACCAGTTGATCCACAATTTCTAGGGCTGATTCCCCTGTGTCAGGTTGAGATACTAAAAGGTTTTCGATGTCAACCCCCAAAGCTGCAGAGTAGGTAGGATCAAGAGCATGTTCTGCATCAACAAACGCTGCAACTCCCCCAGATTTTTGGACTTCTGAGACAGCATGCAAGGCTAAGGTTGTCTTACCAGAGCTTTCTGGACCATAAATTTCTATAATGCGACCTTTTGGCAGACCACCCCCCAAGGCTAAATCTAGGGTAATTGCCCCACTCCGAATTGTTTCCACTTTCATGCGGGTGGCATCACCCAAGCGCATGATGGCACCTTTACCAAAACTACGCTCAATTTGTTTTAGTACCAGGTTTAGAGCTTTTTCTTTTTCGGGACTGTTTGTGATTGGGGTAGCCATGGATGCCTCAAAAAATTTACTGTATCGGGACGGGTTTTGTAGTTTTAATTCTCCCCCTAGAGAAACATGGGGGATTGAGAGGGGATGTTGCTCAAGGAATTATAGACTATAAATTAATGATCCATTTTAACTGTTTAAGCTCCTTGAGCTCTCTGCAAAACTGCTTGGTTAAGCTGGGTATGAATGCTGAGGAGGATCAGTACTTGGGTAAATTATAGTACAAAAGTACTTCTTTGTAAATAAATTATCTGAAAGGAACTATTGGGATTTTCTCATAGGGGGGCGTTCAGCGCATTGAACTCATCTACAATCAATTCCCTATTCTCAGAAGCAATTGTGTCGGTTGCTGGGTTAACCGACTATATCAAAGAGTTGTTAGAGGAAGATAACCAACTCCATAGAATTTGGGTGATTGGAGAAGTTTCTAGTAGCAACCACCATCCAAAAGGGATGTTTTTTACCCTCCAAGACCCAGATGCCAAGGCTACTATAAAGTGTGTAGCCTGGAGGAGCCAGTTAAGCAAGCTGGTGCAGCTACCAGCAGTAGGAGAACAGTTGATTATTTTGGGCAGCCTCCGAGTTTATCCTCAGCGGGGACAGTATCAGCTGAATGTCTGGCAAGCCTTACCGGCGGGTGAGGGGTTGCAAGCCTTGCGCTCACGCCAATTACGCCAAAGATTTGAAGCCGAAGGATTATTTGACCCACAACGAAAGCGCCCCCTGCCGATTCATCCTGAAACTATTGCTGTAGTTACCTCTCCCCAAGCGGCTGCTTGGGGAGATATTAAACGTACACTACAGCAACGGTATCCTGGTTTACGAGTGTTGTTTTCACCGGCTCAGGTTCAGGGGGAACTTGCGATCGCATCCATAGTTAACGCTATTGATCGAGTCGAGCGGGATGGCAGAGCCAAACTACTGATATTAGCTCGGGGGGGTGGAGCATCAGAGGATTTAGCTTGTTTCAATGATGAACGGGTGGTGCGAGCAATTGCTCAATGCTCAATACCAGTGATCACCGGTATTGGTCACCAACGGGATGAATCCTTAGCTGACTTAGTAGCTGACCACAGTACTCACACCCCTACAGCAGCAGCGGAACAAGCTGTACCAGAACTGATCACCCTTTATGCTGAACATCAACAACGGCGGACGACCCTTTATCAAGCGGTGACTCAAATCACAGAGGCATCTTGCCATAAACTGCACCACCTAAGAACAAGATTGCGACACCTAGCTCTAGACCAACAACTACACCAGGAACAAAATGCGATTACATTTCAGCATCAGCGATTATTGCAAGTGACATCAAAGCGTCTGAGCCAAGGGATCCAGCACTGTCAACTTCTCAAGGAAAAGCTCAATAGCCTTGACCCTCAAAAAGTCCTACAACGAGGCTATGCACTAGTGCGCACCGCAGAAGGAACCATTGCTTCGTCTACCGAGAATTTGGCTTCTGGAGAAGAACTACAAATTCAGTTAGGTGAGGGTCAAGTTAATGTCAAGATTATCGAGATTGTTGATAGTTTACCGTTAACCGTTGATCGTTAACGGTTAAGCTAAAGCTTCTAAAGCTTGCTCTACAATAAGAGCCGCTTGATCAACTTCCTCGGCT
>NZ_JAAHHS010000640.1 GCF_010692395.1 Moorena sp. SIO3H5 | reverse complement strand
TAAATCTGTAGGTTATCGTTTTCATCATAATAGCGGTATTCCAAGAGGCAGCGCTTCAACAACAAATCTAAGTGATCAAAATCATTATAGGCCTGCTTGAGATGACATGCTCGTGCTAAAATTTCCCATTGCTTCTCCTGTACAGTGAGACGATAGGTCTCTCGTGTTTCTTCAATGGCTCGCTTTGCTGCTTTTCCAGTAATCGGTAGTTCATCTGTCCAGTCCATCGCTTTCTGGATTAATTGCATCAAGTTTCGGACATGTCCACCACTCATTAGACAAAGATTCTTTAAGGTCTCACCGTTATCAAATACCGGCGGAAAATCTAGCCCGTCTACTTTTCCCTCTAGGGTTTGAAGCAAGTTGGGTTCGATCAGGGCAATCCGACGGCAGATCAATTCCCTCATTTTGTCTAGCCCTAGTTTATTTTCTGTTTCGTCTGGATTGCGGATCATGATCATTGGCAATACATCAGGTTTATCGTAATTATTTTCGAGCTGAGTTGCCCGTCCTGAGTACACCATGGCTATTGGCACAGTATAAATTACATGACAAGCCAATCTTCGTAACATTTCACTGCGATTCAGATAAATTTCATCATAGTTACTTGGTTTCCCTATTTCTTGGGTTTCTGCCATGCGATCAAGGTTGTCAACAATCAATACAATTCCTCGACTATTAGCAGACTTAGCAGACAAAGACTTTTGAGCTTCCTGGATAAAGTCGTTGACGGCTTCGACTAAAGATGGCGTATTGGCGTTGATTTTTTGGCGGAGTTCACGGCGTTTATCTGGTGTTGCCCTAAGGTTAGTAGTAATCTTGGCAAACTGGGAGATTTGCCCCTCTAAACTTAACCCATCAAACGCTACCTCGGTCAAGGCAATATCCTTTAAGGATTCCCAACGATCTTTCATCCAATTTAGTAATGGATTATGCTGTTCAAGCTTAATGGCTTCTACCAAGTGGCGAGTGCAAGCAAAGAGAATATCTGCATAATCAGCATCTTGGGGTTCAATATCTTCGTCATCCGCAGCAAAGTAAACTACAAAATACTTCTTTTGTTCTAAATGCTCTTTTAGTCGTAAAAGTTCAGTAGATTTACCCACTCCTCGGTGTCCAGAGTATAGCTGGCATGTTGGCTGCTTAGACCGCGTGATTTTCCGTCCTAACTCTCGAGTAACCTCCCAACCGCCACGAACATCTTGACAGTCAACATACGCCTTTTTTGGTGGAGGCTGAAAAGGTTCAAAGGAACTATAGATTTCGCTCAGTAAGTCCAACGCCACGACTACCTCACACAATGCTTTAGTTTAGATATTATTTATTATAGTATATCAGGTTTAAATTGGGTGAGTAATTTTATTATTGGTAGTAGGGAGCAGGGAGTAGGGAGTAGGGAGTAGGGAGTAGGGAGTAGGGAGCAGTAAATAGGTAAAAAGCTGTGTATTTTTTTACCATTATCAACGCTAAACTTACCTAAGTTATCATCACGAAAAAAAAACGCGATGCTCTGAGCCGCTAAGCGATTGAGCTGCATGTCACCCTAGGCGATCTCACTCCCCAACTCTAATACCTAACCCCTAATTTATTAATCTAACCCTTAACTGCTAGGTTTTGATCCCCCTAAATCCCCCTTAAAAAGGGGGACTTTTCGGAATTAAACTTTTGATAAACAGGACTTGACTGACTCCCCCCTTTGATAAGGGGGGCTGGGGGGGATCGAGACATAAAATGCTATAAAAAGTCATTAAGTCTATGAAAAATATAATATTTTTCATAGTCAATTAATCTAAAAAAATAATCTAAAATATTTCACTAATAACCCCCCAATTCAAAAAAAATTACAAAAAAAACTTAAAAATACTTGACAAAATAAATAATTATTTATTAACATAAAAATGTTCCAATAATCAACAGCAAAAAACATTATGGATATCGAAAAATTTCTCCCAAACTTTGAGTATAATCCCAACAATCCTAATTTCCCTGAATTATCTGGCCAAGGGCAGCCAGGACGGGAGCAAATCAAACATATATTGATTGGTTCTCCCAAAACCGTGCGGGTCACAATCTATAACCTTTATAGCCGTGGCTACGCACAAGTTCATGAGTGGAGCGCTCCTCAACCTACTGGAAATTCTGGAGAGGTTATCAGTATATTGAGTCGATATCTGTTGGCAGATTAAGATAGGAACTTGCCAGGGATTCCAATCCCTGGCGAGAGGTCAAAACTCAGGAGAAAGTACGACGTCTAAAGTATCAAACCTAAGTTTGTATGTTGTTGATTTGGTGAACACATAGTCAAAAACCCTAGGGCTCTTGACTATTACAAAAAATAATTCGGTCAAGGATTGGAATTAACCAGAACTTGACCGAATTTTTTTTATTGAGGGAACAGGGAATCGGGAATCGGGAATCGGGAATCGGGAATCGGGGAGGGAGATGTTGCGTAGGGTGTGTTAGGGGCGGGCTTGCTTTTATGTTCTCCTCTTCGCGCCTGGGACAGCCCGCCCCGTAACGCACCACCCAAGGACCCGCTCTGACTAAATCAACCCCTTGTGACAATGCAACAGTTTTTCACTTCACTCCCCACACCTCCCACTCTCACCACTATTACCACCCTCACAACACCTTGTGACAATGCAATAGTTTTTTACCCCACTCCCCATACCTACCACTTTTACCACTTTTACCACTTTTATAACCCCTTGTGATAATGCAATAGTTTTTTTAATAACCACCTTTTCCACCTTTACAACCCAATATTTGCATATTTTCAAAAATCGTGTTAATATAATTAGTATCGTAAACACAACGGTTTTTCGCCATGATGATTTCTACCGCACAAGCCGCTGAATTACTAGGTATCTCTGCCACTCGCGTCCGTTTCCTGTTGAGCAAGGGCAGAGTGAAAGGAGCTTATAAGGT
>NZ_JAAHHS010000064.1 GCF_010692395.1 Moorena sp. SIO3H5 | reverse complement strand
CCAGGTAACATTGCTCCCTATTACACTACTGGAAGGCAGGCAAGTCCTGAAGAGCCTGACAGTGGTTCTACCCGGTCAGCTAGTTTGAATGATGTCACCGGCTTTTCTAACTTTTTTGGCTACCTAAGTGATAATAATATATCACTTAGTAGTATTGGCTTAGGTTATGGTCAAAAAAGCGACCGTGATTTTAGGACTACCTGGAACTTAGGTGAAGATCAGCTTGGTCAAGATTGGTTTGCTAGTCCAGACTCAAATCTTGAGGAACGAATTTATCGGGCAAATCCAGATGATGTCGAAATTTTTATATCTTATGAAGATACTAAGATACTTGATTTCGGGTACACGGATTTTTACAGTATTCTCGACTATGGTGATACCGTAGCAATTACTGATGATTTTGATGTCATTTTGAGTGACCCATTTACAGTAGATATAGTGGAAGGATTAGACCCCTTTAGTGCTGGTTTAGCACAAGCGTTTTTACTAGATATTGCTGAAGCTGGCGGTGGGGTTCAGGTCGTTTCTGAACAACCGGAAGTTGAAGAAGCTCCTTTAATGTTCGGAAACGGATTCGGTGTTTTAAGTTTTCCCTTCCCATTCACCCTCAGGGGGGTTGCTATTGCTACAGTACCTGAACCTTCTTCTGTCATCGGTATATTTATGTTGGGAGCTTTAGGTGCAGTAGCTCGGAGCACAAAACAGAAAAAGGGTAAGTCATTAAATTAGATGTAAGCAATTAGCTATCAGCTATCAGTTATCAGTTATCAGTTATCAGTTATCAGCTTATGTGCTACGCACACGCGTGCGCGTTCAGCTATCAGCTAAAGGCCTTTGGCCACGCTACGCGAACAGCTTATGGGCTACTTCACAGGCTAGAAGCCTGTGCCACGCACGCTACTTGAGGTGCTTTTGAATAAGCGATGCAGCGCCGCCAAAGGGGGTTTCCCCCATGAGCGACTGCATCAAGACAACAGGTAAGCATTAGTTTAATCTGAGTTACCTTAGCTGACCACTGACCGCTGACCACTGACTGCTGACCGCTGACTGCTGAGTGCTTACAAACAACCAAAAGCTTTAGTTTATAAATGTCATCAGCAATATCACAAACGATGTGCAAATCATCATGTTGATTGCTGGTGACTTCTTTTATTTATTAACTTTATTTATTAACAGTAATAGGTGATGCTAATGAAAGCTGTGATTAGTAATGGCTATGGCTCTACTGACCTCTTAGAGTATACCTCAGTGGAGCAACCTACACCGAAAAGTAATCAATTATTAATTAAAGTTAATGCTACCAGCATCAACCCTATCGATTGGAAAATTCGGAAAGGTTACCTGAAAATATTCACAGGCAATAAATTCCCGATGCTATTGGGATTTGATGTGGCTGGAGAGGTGGTAGAAGTAGGTGACTCAGTTACAAGTTTCCAAGCAGGTGATCAGATCTATGCCCGCCTGGATTCTTTCCCAGGAGGAGCTTATGCGGAGTATGCCGTAGTTTCGGAATCGGCTGCTTGTCTGAAACCCAATACTATGACCTATACTCAAGCTGCTGCTGTACCCCTAGCTGCTCTGACTGCTCTACAAGCATTGCGAGACCTCGGTAAGATTCAACCAGGACATGATGTACTGATCAATGGTGCTTCCGGAGGAGTGGGTACGTTTGCAGTGCAAATTGCTAAAGCACTCTCAGCTCAGGTAACCGCTGTGTGCAGTACCAAGAATATTGATTTGGTCAAATCCCTCGGATGCTTTCGCATTATCGATTACACAAGCCAAGACTTTACCCAAGATAGCGCTAAGTACGACATTATTTTCGATGCAGTAGCCAAAAACTCTTTTGCTCAATGCAAAAAGCTTTTGAAACCCCATGGGATTTACATCACTACGTTACCCACTCCTAGCAGCATTGTGCAAAGTTTACTAACTCTAGTTTTGCCTGGTAAAAAAGTAAAACTGATTACAGTCAGATCGAGTGGTAAGGATTTAGCATATCTCAAAGAACTCATAGAAGCCGATAAAATTCGGTCAGTTATTCAGGAAACCTATCCTTTATCCGACATAGCTAAAGCTCACTCCATCAGCGAACAGGGACACGTAGCTGGCAAATTGGTGATTACTGTTTAAGAAAGGGAGCAGGGAGCAGGGAGCAGGGAATCGGGAATCGGGAATCGGGAATCGGGAATCGGGAATCGGAAACTGCATAAATAGTCAACCTAAGAGTGATAAGTAATACAGATAGGCAAGTACACATTTAATTAGCATCGTGTAAGCGATCGCTTTCTACTCCCTACTCCCTACTCCCTACTCTCTACTCCCTACTCCCTACTCCCTACTCCCTACTCCCTGTTCCCTTTGCTATAACTTTTCTAAAAATGCTTGATACAAAGAATGGTAAAAAACCTCCTACTAATGAAGAAGTAAGCGTTTTCCAAAGCCTACCGGCTGAAACCCTAATACAACGCCCAAAACACCATAAATTTCCCTTAGTGTGGGGTGGCACAATACTTCTGTTACTCTCAAGTTTCCTAATTTTTATCACTAGCCAGTCTGGTCGTAACTCACTCATAGATGTCCCAAACTCTCCAAGCAACCAGTCTGGTACAGCACTAAATACTAACGAACCTCCTATAGAAATCCTTCCTGTTGAAACTCAGCCTATCCAGCTGGTAGACTCACGGCAAAGTTCGCGGACTTACACTGGCGAGATTGTTGCCCGCCGTAGTAGTGACCTGGGATTTGAACGTTCTGGTAAAGTTATCCAAATCAATGTTGATCAAGGACAGCGGGTTAAAGCTGGCACCCTTTTAGCCAGGCTAGGCACCAGTGGCCTAGAAGCCTCCCGCAGTGAATTACTTGCCCAGCGAGCTCAAGCGGTAGCTGAACTCAAGGAAATGCAAGCTGGTTCTCGCCCGGAAACTATTGCGGCTGCGCGAGCTAACCTAGCTCAAGCTGTGGCTGAGCTCAAGGAAAGACAAGCTGGGCCTAGAGCGGAAACCATTGCTGCTGCTCGGGCTAATGTCACAGAACTGGACAAACAACTGGAACTGTCTCGCAAGAAACAAAATCGACGACAATCCCTGTACAGCGAGGGAGCAATTTCGAGGGAGCAACTTGACGAAGCAATTACTGAAGTCAGCGCCCAAAAGGCTCGCCTTGACCAAGCACAAAGCCAACTCAATGAGTTATTAGCTGGAACTCGTCCGGAACGGATTGAAGCCCAAAAAGCTCGGGTTGACCAAGCTCAAAAGCAGCTAGATGAGTTACTGGCTGGAACTCGTCCAGAACGGATTGAAGCCCAAAAAGCTCGGGTTGACCAACTGGATGCTAGCTTAGGGAAGCTCAAACTTGATATTAAAAAAACTACTCTCAAAGCTCCTTTCTCTGGAACTATTTCTAGGCGTTGGGTTGATGAAGGAACAGTCGTCTCTACTGCTGGCTCTCAACCGATTTTTAGCATTGTGGAAGATGGAGCTGTTGAAGCTAATATCGGTATTCCTGTCTCAGCTGCTTCCCAACTCCAACTCGGTAGCACTTTGCCGTTAAAAATTGGACAGAAAACCTATACCTCCCAAGTTTCATCAATTCTGCCCGAACTAGACTCTGACACTCGCACTGTAACCGTTGTGCTGAAGCTAGATCCCGCAGCAGCTAGAACAGTTGCTCCAGGACAGTTAGCCCAGTTAGAACTCGCTCAATCCATTGCCACCTCTGGTTATTGGTTGCCAACTACAGCCCTAGTACCAGGAGTTCGGGGTTTATGGTCGTGCTACGTCTTGGGTGAAGCAGTGCCATTGAAATCCCCTATTGCTCAGGGTAAAACCACTTTCCGGGTGGAACGAACTGATGTGGAAATTCTGTATCAAGAAGACGATCCTTCCGGCACCCATGGCCAACGGGTATTAGTGCGAGGAACTCTCCAGCCCGGTGACCAGGTGATTATTAGCGGTATGCATCGCATTGTTCCTGGTCAATTCGTCCGTCCTATTAAACAGTGAGGGGTGTCAGTATGTCTAATTTATTTTATCGCAATCTCCAATTACTAATTTTAACTATCTGCTTAATTGTGGTGTGGGGACTTTCGTCTTTCTTTAGTCTTCCTCGCCTAGAAGATCCAGAATTAACTCAGCGCAATGCTTTTATTACAACCGTTTTTCCTGGAGCCAGTGCAGAACGGGTGGAATTCCTGGTCACAGACAAAATCGAGCAAGAATTATTTGAAATTAAAGCAATCGACACCATTCAATCCACCTCTCGCTTGGGTTTTTCTACTGTTTCAATACAGCTGAAGGAGCAGGTGAAAAATGTTGACCAGATTTGGTCACGGGTGCGAGATAAAATCACTGATATCGCGCCACAGTTACCAGCGGGAGCAAGTACCCCAAAATTCGAGGACTCACAACCAAAAGCCAATGCAATGATTGTGGCTCTGACCTGGGAACAGGACAGTCCCACTAACTATGCCATTCTGCGCCGTTGGAGTCAGGAACTAGAGGATAGACTGCGTTTCGTCCAGGGAACTGAGAAAGTTGAGCTCTTCGGTACTCCACAGGAAGAAATTGTGGTGGAAATCAATCCTGAGCAACTGAGTTCCTTGGGTATAACGGCACAAGAGCTTTCTCAGCAAATCTTGAGGAGTGATGCTAAAGTCGCTGCTGGTCAACTGCGGGGTAGCAATAACAATCTCTTATTTGAGGTCAACGGTGAACTCGATTCCCTTGAGCGCATCAGCAGCATTCCCATTAGCTTTGGCAATCGCAGCCAGTTTACTCGTTTAGGAGATATTGCTCAAGTTAAAAAGGGAATTGTTGAGCCAGCGTCAGAGCTTGCCCTAATCAATGGTCGTCATGCGATCGCAATTGCAGCCATGGTAGAGTCTAACCAACGGCTCGACGAGTGGGCAAAGGCAGCTCACCGAACCTTAGCAGAATTCGAGACACAATTACCACGGGGTATTGGCTTAGACATTATCTTTAACCAAAACCGTTACGTTGAAGCACGACTTAACCAAGTTATCAGCAACCTGGTCTTGGGGGCGGTGCTGGTGGTAGGAGTAACCCTGTTGATCATGGGCTGGAAATCGGCTTTGATTGTGGGCTCAGCTCTACCCCTGTCAGTGTTGATCGTGTTCGGAGCTATGAAAATCCAAGGAATTCCCCTACACCAGATGTCAGTGACTGGCATAATCATCGCCTTGGGTTTGTTGATTGATAACGCTATTATTGTTGTTGACGAAGTACAGAGCCACCTCAGAGAAGGAATCGCTCCCCACAGAGCAGTTACCAAGACAATCCACCACATAGCAATACCGTTACTAGCATCTACCCTAACCAGTGTGCTCGCTTTCCTACCCATTGCCTTAGCCCCTGGTGGTACTGGAGAGTTTACTGGTACTATTGGTGTCACGGTAATTTTGGCACTGTTAAGCTCTCTTGCTCTCTCCTTAACGGTAATCCCAGCCTTGGTAGGAAAACTACACCGCTGGGGGAACGCACCAGTGATAGGAAGCTGGTGGCAAACTGGTTTTTCTCATCCCCGTCTGACCCAAACCTATGGTTGGGTTCTGGATAAAATCTTCGCACGACCAGTGATAGGGGTAGTGCTAACCCTGATTCTGCCGATTAGTGGCTTCTTAGTTGCTCCCAATCTAGAGCAACAGTTCTTTCCCCCCACAGACCGGGAACAGTTCTACATCGAATTCGAGCTACCAACCCAAACGTCTCTAGAGCAGACTCAAACTAATGTCGTCAAAGCACGGGAACTGATCCGCAACCACCCCGAAGTGGTAGATGTGCATTGGTTTATGGGTAAGAGTGCTCCTCAGTTTTACTACAACGTCATTGCAAATCGAGAAAATTCAGCCAATTATGCCCAAGCTTTGGTACAACTACAACCAGACGTAGTATCCCGTCCATTAATCCAAAGTTTGCAGAGTGAACTGAATCAGGCATTTCCCGCAGCCCAAGTCCTGGTGCGACAAATCGAACAAGGACCTCCCTTTGCTGCTCCCATTGAACTACGGCTTTACGGTCCACAGCTCCATCGCTTGCGGGAATTAGGTAACCAGATCCGTGCAGAACTAGCTCAAGTTCCTGACGTGATTCACACCCGAGCTGACTTAACCGAAGGGCTACCTAAATTAGCCTTAACCATTGACGAAGAGCAAGCCCGACTGGCAGGAATTGACAAAACTGAGATTGCTCAGCAACTCGACACCAGCTTAGAAGGTGCTGTGGGAGGCTCAGTGTTGGAGGTTACGGAAGAACTCCCGGTGCGTGTGCGTTTGTCAAATCCCAACCGGTCTAACCTAAATCAGATTGCTTCCCTCAACTTGCTCCCAAACAACAACACTGGTGATAATCGTGAGCGTATTCCCCTCTCTGCTTTAGGGGATATTAAACTTATCCCCGATTTAGCCACTATTTCCCGACGCAATGGACAACGGGTGAATACAGTACAGGGATTCATCACCGCTGGGGTGCTGCCTGCTACAGTTCTCGACAATTTCAAACAGCGCTTGAGTACCTTGGAGCTACCTCCAGGCTATTCCTACGACTTTGGAGGTGAAGCGGACGAACGTAGCAGTGCGGTGAGCAATCTAGTCTCTACCCTTGGGGTATTAATGATTCTGATGGCTGCTACCTTAATACTAACCTTCGGTTCCTTTAGACTAGCAGGGATTATTGGCCTAATTGCCGTGTTTTCAGTCGGTTTAGCCCTAGGTTCCCTGTGGTTATTCGGTTATCCCTTCGGATTCACCGCTATCCTGGGCACTATCGGTTTATTAGGAGTAGTGGTCAATGACTCTATTGTAGTACTAACTGCTCTCCATCAAAACCCCCTTGTTCGTGAGGGAAATCGACAAGCAACACGAGAAGTGGTGATTCATTCCACTCGCCATGTCATCGCCACCACCATCACCACCATGATTGGCTTCAGTCCCCTGCTCTTGGAGAAGAGTGGTTTCTGGCCTCCACTGGCCATAGTTATCATTGGCGGCTTAGGTGGCGCGACCCTGATGGCACTCTCCTTTGTCCCCTGTGCCTATTTACTGCTCAAGCGCAGAAAACCCAAAAGGGCTTACACAAGTCGCCCCCTGCTTAAGGCTCAAACCTTTAACTGATATATAGCAATTCTACGACTGGTGAGGTACACAATTTATAGATTTTAGGGAACAGGGAACAGGGAACAGGGAACAGGGAACAGGTAATATATAAGAAGGAATAGCGATGCGCTGCATTAAAACAGGGAATCCAAGTCAAAGAATACTGTACCTCATGAGTACTATAAACGCTATAGCACTACGCATTCAGATGTTTGACATTGTCTTGATGCAATAGCGAGTGGGGGGAACCCCCAAGACCGCGCTGCATCGCTGGTAAACTCCGAAACTCATTAGACCTCTTGCAAAAGTATTTTTCTGATAGTGTTTACCTCAATTCTTGTCCACTTTTCCCTGTTCCCGTCTTGATGCAATAGCGAGTGGGGGAGACCACGGCAGTCGCTCATGGGGGGAACCCCCAAGACCGCGCTGCCTTCCCAAGACCGCGCTGCATCGCTTTACCTCAATGCTTGTCCACTGTTCCCTGTTCCCGTCTTGATGCAATAGCGAGTGGGGGAAACCCCCGCGTGAAGGCGCTGCATCGCTGTTCCCTGTTCCCGACTTCTGCAAGAAGTCTATTCATAGCTTACTTCTGACTTCTGACTTCTGACTTCTGACTTCTAATTTCCCATCTCCCCATCTCTCTACTTAAGGATGAACTTTCATGGTATCTACACTAACTTCTAACCCCTGGATCGTTTGCCCTAAGCCCAATCCCAAGGCTGACCTGCGCCTGTTCTGCTTCCCCTGTGCTGGTGGTACTGCATCAGCCTATAGTACATGGTCACAGCACTTGCCATCCAATGTAGAAGTTTGCTCAATCCAACTACCGGGACGGGGTAGACGACTAATGGAGCCACCCTTTACTAGGCTCTCCCGTCTTTTAGAGGCTTTTGTACCTTTGCTAAAACCCTATCTGGACAAGCCCTTTGCTTTCTTGGGTCACAGTATGGGTGCTGTACTTGCCTTTGAAGTTGCCCGCCAACTGCGCACAGACAAGGAACCTGAACCAATTCACCTGTTTGCCTGTGCTTGTTCAGCTCCCCAAATCCCGATCAAGAAGCCCTACATCCACAAATTACCTAAATCTGTGTTTGTAACAGAACTATCTCGTCGTTACAATGCTATCCCTGAATCGATTCGGAAGGATAAAGCGATGATGCAGCTGTTCTTACCCAGTCTACGAGCCGACCTTACCATGCTTGAGACCTATACTTACACCATGGATAAACCTCTGAGCTATCCGATTTCGGTCTTCGGAGGTTTCCAGGATAATGCCATTAGTATTGATAATCTAGAAGCTTGGCGTCAGCAGACAAATAGTTCATTTGTAATCCAAATGTTGAGTGGGGATCATTTCTTCCTGCACAACAACAAATTATCGTTTTTGCGGGCATTATCCCAGCAGCTTTCTTCGATCAAGTTCCGTTACTCGCTGAGTGCTTGAATTTTCGGTGTTGCTGAATAGTGGAATGATTTTAAGAGTGAGTTGGAATGGGCATCAGGCGTGAAACTGGCATCAGGCGTAGAACTGGCATCTTGCGTAGAACTGGCATCTTGCGTAGAACTGGCATCTTGCCAGTTTCATGCTTATTTTCGCGCGGGCAGGATGCCCACTCTACTTATATTGATTTGAAGATTCAGCAATATGCATCTGGTTGTGGAATAGGCATCTGGTTGTGGAATGGGCATCTTGGTGGAACTGGCATCTTGCGTAGAACTGGCATCTTGCCAGTTTCCTCCTTATTTTCGCGCGGGCAGGATGCCCACTCTACTTATATTCATTGCTTGATTCAGCAACGCTGACAAAAAAGATTCGACCAAAACTCTGGATCTAAATACTGGAGATCAATCAAGTCAGTTTTGTCCTGACTACTACCTGTTTAGTAATCCAGTCAGCAACCGGATTTCTCATTAGTTCCAAGTTTTTCGTGGGTGGTTGCTCTGACGCGATCGCACCTAGGAGTTCATCGAGGGGGTTTCCTGATGTTTTCCCGCTCATTGCCATAATCGGTTGGTCTAGGGGAGGTAATTCTAGCCAATGGAAATCCGTAGTACCCACTGTGGCAAATACTTTAATGATGTCTTGCCCTTCTTGGTATCCATTCGGTAGATTGGTGTGCAGTGGTAGCAATTCCTCGTCCCCTGGGTAAAAGGTGATAAAATTTGCTCCACCATAGGGGTAAACTTGCTCAATACTCCAATCAGGTTGTAGAGCTAGTAAAGTAACGTTAAGAGCTTGAGAAGAATCATTGCGGATACGCACAAATACCCACTCACCAACATTTACCGTTGGTGTATGGCCAGGGTCACTAATGGGCTGCGGTAATGGTTCTTCTACTGGGTCATAATCTATTTGTTTTCCTGCCAACTCTACTGTCAAAGCCAGGTTAGATCCTGAGAATTTGGATTTTTGATAGTAATTATCAAGCTGTTGGACTGCACGATATTTGGCTAAATGCACTAAGCGCTTTACCAAGGTAAGAGCAGCATCTTCATCAGTAAACCTTAGGGCTGGTCGCAAATTTTTAATTGGTGTACCACTGGGGTCGCAAATTTCGTATTCACCGTTTATGTTTAGAGTAATTTGGTAATTAGCGATTTCATGATCAGAGGCTAATTCCACCCAACCTTGACCAGTCACTATTGCGTCTGAAAGAGTTTGCCATGCTTGAGACTGACGTTGATAAATTTCTGGTGGTAATTCGTTTTCGGTCTTGGAAAAAAGACGTATTTTCTGAACTAATTTGATAAATTTAGGATTAATGAGCAGCGCCTGAGACCCTTGTTCAATCGGTTCTTTACGAAAAACTTCTGTGATTTCACACCAAGATTCGGTAGCGCCAAGTTGGGTGATTTCAGCTAAAGCTAAGGGCTGTTTTACTGATGTAAAATCTGTTGTACCATAAGGATAAATAGCGAATTGTGCCCCTTGGCGAAGACCTTGCACTTGACCTGCATTTAAGAATAGACCTTTGTTTTGCTCTACTTTCATCACATCTACAGCGTACTGGAGTGAAACACAATCGCTACCAAACACAACACGCTCCCCTTCCCCTTGCAGTTGAGGAGTTTGGGTTTGAAACTGACTATTAATTTTAGCAAGGATGCGGTCTTGCAGCACTTTGTAAGTTAGCCCAGGCTCAAGGGAGTACAGGGAGTCTAGTAACCAATAGGTAAGGACACCGTTGAATTCTTTGCCATCGAAAGCATATTCATAGGCAGACTCATTTCGGCGACAGGCGGCTAAGAGAACATAGCCTTGGGGTTGAGGAAGCCAGCCACTTCCTAGACTAACGTTGCGAGTTTCTGGTGTAGTTAGGGCTTCCCAATTTTGGATTAACTCTGCCTCAGTTGCCACTAGGCTTTCTGTGGGTCTTACGGTAGTATCAATGGTGTTTAATCCCCGGACATGGCAATCATTCCCTCGTGTCGCTTCTCCAGAATGGCAACTATCCAGGACGAGGGTAACAATTAACCCTTTTTCTACCATTCTTTCTAGAAGTTTTGCTAATTCAAGGTCCCGGAGATAGCGTGCGGTGGAATTACCAATATCGATGGGGACAAGGGCTTCATCAATACCGTTTTCTCCTTTTACTTTTGGGTAGTTAGTTTTAGCACAACCCCCATGACCAGAATAATGAATGTAGAGTTGGTCTCCCGGTTGAGCAATGTCGGTAAGTTTAGTGAATATAGTGACCATGTTTTCGTAGGTTGGCCACTTTTCTGGTGGTTCTGGTGGTTGGAATTTACCGATGTTGGAGGCAGTGAGGGTGAAAATTTTATCCTCTTGTAGTTTTAGTTTGACTTTGAGGAAATCAGCGACATGGTTGATATCCCGGACACAGCCATTAAGCCTTGGATAGTAGCTTCCGTCTGGTAGTTGGTTGGGGAGGTAGCAGTCTATTCCTATAAGTAGGGCGTATAGGTTTGAATTTGGCATTACTAGCTGATAGCTTTTAGATAATAGAGAATATAGTATTGAAAACTATATCATGAAACGAAATACTTATTTGTAGTAAAACCAAAAATTTATCGGATATGTTTTATAATGTTATTAGTTACCAGTTTTGAAGTAAGTATTAGGCTGACAGCTGTTCGGGTAGCGTGCGCGTAGCGCATATGCTTACCTGTATTAATTTATAAATTATGTCTAACAATCCTTATTACGATCTTAGTGTTGATGACCAAACTATCATCATCAAGATTGATAAGACAGCTGTTGATTATCAGCAACTTACACAACTCCTAAACTATCTTGAACTCAAGTCAATCAGCCAGCGAAGTCAACTGACAGAAGAGGTGGCGGCTGAGTTAGCTGATGAGATTGACTCTACGATTTGGTCTAAGGTTAAGTCTAAAATTTCTTAAAATTGCGGCTTTTGTTAAGCTTAATATTGGGATATTTGGGAATGCGATCGCAAATGTCTTGATCGGATTCATCAACATCGTGCTGTGAGGGTCAACATTTGCTCGTCTTGTAGTTTGATTTTTACTTTGAGGAAGTCGGCAAGGTGGTTGATATCGTGGACAGATCCATGGAAGTTTGGATAGTAGCTTCCGTCTGGTAGTTGGTTGGGGAGGTAGTGGTCTATTCGTATAAGTAGTGCGTATAGGTTTGGGAGTGGGTTGGTTTTATTAGCCATTTTGCTTTTTCAAGAAGATAAATGGGAGGATTCAAAAATTAATTTTCAGATTCGTGGGATTTTTTCCAGTCTTCACTAAAACTTTGTATCCTGCTATAAATTGATTTTCTAAATCTTTGAAAGAAAGGACTACTTTCCGCACGCTCATGCCAGTTATCTAAAGGAACAATTCCACCTTTTTTAACTTTCCAGCCAGTTAATATGTGATTTCTGTCTGCGATTGTTTCTACATCTAATAAGAGGCTGCTCAAATTCCACATTTGGACAGTACCATCTAAACCGGCACTAAACAGTCGTTTGCCATCTTTGCTGAAAGTTAAGGTTTGTGTTTGATGAGAAACTAATTCATTTATAAGAACAGGATGACGAGTTGGAAAAACCGCGATTCTCTTGCGATCGCTAACTCGCCATAGATATATATTGTCAATATCTGTTGCAGCCAACCATTCTCCATTAGGGCTGAAAGCTAGATGATTAACAGACTTATCAATTTTACCCAACTTACGAAATTTAGGATAAGACCAAATAAAAATAGAGTCATTGCTGATGGCAAATAATCCTTCAGGGCTGAATGCAAAATCTCGCACTTGATCGCCATGTTCCTTTAAAAAAAATTGGCTATTTTTTGAATCCATATTATTAATTAAATTATCGACATTTTGCATTAAAATCTGATCTGGCTGTGAAGGACGTGAAACTTTCATAACTAGATGTTTGCGATCTGGACTAAAAGTAATTTTCTCATAAGAATCTGAATCTGACTCAACATTACGTAACAGCGTATCATTTTTTACTGGGAAATCATTGAGTTCTAGTTTCCAGAGTTGAAAAGCATTGTAGGAAGTTGTTGCTAGTAAATTACTACTATTGTCAATAGCTCCCCAATCAAAAGGGTAAGGTGCCCAATTTAAAGACTCATTCAGATCATATTCGTCAATCAATTCATAACTATTTGCATCCCAAACTTTTGCACTATATCCAGATAAACTCACTAAGAACTTTCCATCTTCAGTGTAACCAACCCATTCAACACGACCTACAACGTTAATTTTTTTTATAATTTGCTGATTTTCAATATCCCAAATATAAACTTTTCCACTGGCAGTGCCAGATGCTAATTCTTGCTTATTGGGATTCGTGTCAATAGTTTCTACTGCTAACCGCTTCTGGTCATATGGATGTTTATGGGTTAGGATTGCTCGTTGGTGACTAGAAGTCAAATCCCAAAGACGAATTGAACATGGTTCGCTAGTTGTACAGCCTTCACCCGTACCAGCAATAGTACCATCAGGACTCAAGGCTAAAGCAGATACTTTATTTTGTGAAGCAGGTATTCTTTGGATGAGAGAACCATCTTGCACATTCCAAATGACTAGGGAACCATCGGGATTTGATGCTGAAATAGTTAAACCATCTTTCCCAAACGCAATTTCACTTTTCGAATCGTAAGGAGGTTCCTCGAAAGGAAGAGCTAGGGTTCGCACTAATTCGCCTTTAGTATTCCAGAGCCAGATGATCAAGTTACTATCTGTTCCTGTAGCAATTAACTCTTGGTTAGCATCGAAAGCTATATTAGAAATCTTAGGTCCAGACGACTCTTGAGTTCTTGATGGTTGCCAAGATTTAATTTTTTCATTTTTTTGTGTATCCCATAAAGTTATTTTGTCATAAGAGGCATAAATGAGGAGTGGGCGATCGCGAGCGACAACTAAATTATCTACACGCTCGGTATTAATTCTTTTCAAGAATTCTTCCGTTCCTGAATCTACATTCACGAATCTAATACTTCCGTCATCTAACCCAACAACTAAATTAGAAGAATCTGCAGTGAAATCAATGGGAATAAAATTAATATTATCTTGTAATTCATGCCAATTATTTAACTCCCAACGTTTTGTTAGTGATGGTATTTCCCATAATGAAACTGTACCGTTTAAGCAGCTAATTGCTAATAAATTGCCATCAGGACTAAATTTGACGTACTCAATATCGGAGTAAGTATCGGACGACGATTTTTGTTCAGGATCGCAAACTCGCTCAGATGAGGATACTTTTTCAGTGCCTGACACAATATCCCAGATTATAATTTTTCCATCTTCACCGCCACTAGCGATCACACTGCCATCAGGACTAAAATCAATAGAGGATACTTGTCCTTTATGTCCGTAAAGTTTTTCAAATAAACCATAAGTTTGATTTTCTAAAAGTATTTTTTGTGCCTCAAAATTTTTGTTAGTTTTAAGTGCTTCTGCTGCCATAAGCACAGCGTAATTGTGACGATAATTTTCTAATTGAGTCTGACTTTTATTAACATAAGATTCAGATAAGTTTGTTTGAGAATTCTTGATCTGATTAAAAGCAAAGATAGTTAACCCACCTATCGCCAAGATTACCCCAGTAACAGCACCAGACACAAAAGCTGTATTCCTACGACTTTGCTTAATACTACTTTCAACAAAGTCAGCCTCCGTCTCACTCAACCAACTATCACTAGAATTAAGGACTTCCTCTAATAAATTGAGACGAGGATTACTATCCCAAAGAAACCTTGATTGTTTATCAATTTTCGGGGTTTGTGAATTCCATCGCACTAGTCGAGTAATCTGAGTTTTAAGAAAGTGGAATGAATTATAAGTTAAATCAAGTCCCTTATTCCACAAATTGAGTAAAGGTTCCGCTTTATTAGAGGATTGCTCTATAGTTTTCCACTCCATCGCCGCCGGAGTTAGCCGCCTTTGTAGCAATAGATTTTCCTGTTCTTCTCGTTTCCATGCCAGTAGCTGACCCCATCCCAGTATGAAAGCATCATGAGCTGGTTCATAATAAACATTCCCTTGAGCATCTGTTCCACTAACCAGCAAACGTTTTTCTAGAAAGCAATCAATTACATTCTTTACCCGCTTATTTTCGTCTGGATCTCGATATTTCAATTCCGATGCTGGCACTGCTCTACGGGCTACTTCTCCTCCACCCACTGCTACCATTCGTAGCATCACATGGCGGATAGTTTGCTCGTAAGATTTATCCTCTGTAACTAACTGCTCATAAACTTGTGTGGTGCTTGTTTTCAGAGCACCCATCACCCCACCTAATTGATTGTAATCCTCCTGAGTCATGGCACGATTATCACTGCGCCGCTCTAAGTACTTCAAGTAAAGTTGACTGAGAGTAAACGATAGCAGTGGCAAAGCTCCAGGCATGCCCAAAACTTCATTAATCAGTTTATCTACCAATTCAGGAGGCTCAAAATACAGCACGCTCTCTAATGCTGGCTTCTCGATTACTTCCCGAAACTCATCCTGAGTCATAGTCGGAACCAAAAATCGAGCTGCCATCCATTGCTTTTGTGCCAAATAGTTTTGATAGATCTGTGAAAGTATCGGTATAAATTTGTAGAGCTTTTTAATAATCATCAAAATAATCGCAAAAAGCACTACTTCTTTACGAATACTCAAAAAGTCACTAGCTAACTGTGGCTCAAACTCAGAGCGCAGGGTAATAACAACCTGTACTTGATCGGAATAGTTACTTAAAAGTTGCTTCAAGGCATCTAATAACTGCTTCTTTTCCTCTTGGGAACATTGAGTCACCAGTTCTTCAAACTGATCGATTACCAGCAGCAACTTTTTGCTAGTATTATAGTTATCTGCCCCTAACTTCTCAATTAAAGTCTGCGGTGTTAGTGGCGAATGTTTACTAATCTGCTGCTGATTATCTGTTGCCTTGGTTTCACTGCCCAGGAACAACGTATTTACCAAAGCTTGAGGACGTTTAGGCTCTAAAATTTGCCAGTGTTCCTTTTTTTCCTTTAGTAAGCGAGGAATCAATCCCGCTTTCACCAAGCTTGATTTACCACTCCCAGATACACCAAGCACAACTGTTAAGGGTGGCTTAGTCGCATCAGAAACATGATTGACTAAATTCCTAATTACTTGCTCTCTACCAAAAAACAGTTTACTGTCTTTCTTGTCGTAGGGTTGTAAACCTCGGTAGGGATTAGTACTTTTATCGAGTGGGGGAGCTTTCTCTAACTGATCAGGCTTAAAACCGGGAATAGGAAAAACATACTGACCTTTGTGATGATGTTTCAGTGTAAACAGACCAGGGGTTTGTTTATCTGTTTTCTTGGCTAGCTCATAGTCTATATAGCTAATAAGTTCATAAGCTGTGATTACACCATCAGGTATGCTATCTGCCTTAACTTCAACCTTGCCATTAGACATTTTATTGACTTGCAGCCCCTGAAGCAGTGCCTGAGCAAAGGGAGAGTGTTTGCGGTTATTGTTATCCTCCCGCTGTCCCAAACGAGTTAGCACATCCAACGCCTGTTCATCATAAGCAGCAGAGGCAATCATCTGTTGAGCTTTGCTCTTCATGAAGCGGTCGTATTGTTCGCGATAGAGTTTCTCAGGAGGAGCTACATTTCTCGCGGACGGGAAAGCACCAGCAAAGCAACAGTCTAAAATAACTAACAGATGACCGCACTTAAGTTCTACAAGCACATCAGACAACTGCTTCATGGAGAGGAATGTGCTTTTATCAATCTTTTCCCCATCTTGGGGTATCAGGTAACCTCTTAAACCATCCTGATTTTCAAAAGCATCTTCAGTAATACCATGTCCAGCAAAGTAGAACAAAAATCGCTGATAGGACTTAACCTTAACAACTCGATGATCCCAGAGGGTCAAGATTCCTTCTTTGAGATTGTCAAGTAAGCGATTGATTCCTGCCAGAGTTGCTTCTGAATCTAATAGCAGTTTAACATCATAGTTATAGGAATTTTTAAGAACCTCCCCCAGTGCGACAGTATCATTAACAGGTGTTTTCAAAGAGGGAATTCCATTTCCATAGGCATTAATCCCCACTAGGACTGCCAAGTTTTTGGGACTCTTACCAATCATTAGGAGAGTAGCTTTATTAGTATCAATTAGCTTAAATCCTGGTGAATTTGGTGAGTGCAATTAGTCACAAAACTTAGCCAAACTTAACTAATAGTCAGGTTAATTTACATTTAGCAAAGGGAATAGGGAGTAGGGAATAGGGAGTAGGGAATAGGGAGTAGGGAGTAGGGAGTAGGGAAAAAATCCTGTGGACTTCATAGTTATAAAAAATGCAATCATGTCGATCTGCGAAACCTACTCTGTGGCCTAACTCTTGAGTTCATTAATCGCATCAGCATAAGCCATTGCTGCTGTTTCCCACTTGGGCAAATTACTACTAATTTCAGCTAATTGTTTTTCTTTCAAACCACCCATTACCTTCTCGGCTGCCTCCCTGGGCTGATCAGGATTAACGGTAATTATGGCAGAACCCCCCGCTTCCAGACCGGCTTGATTCCCTTGAGATACCACTACGAAACGACCAAATGATGCCGCTTCGGCAATCGGTAGTCCAAATCCCTCCTGGTCAGACAGAAACACTACCGCTGTTGGCTCTCGATACCATTGAGCCAGAATGCGATTGGCCGTAGGCCACGCTACGCGAACGCGCTATTTGACCATGATACTGAACCCAAGGCAAGCTCTCAATTGACTTGAGGAACGCTTCACCGCTAGCTTGGGTGGAAGTATTCATCTCTCCTAGGACTTACCAAGTTTACTTGGTGATCGGTAATTGGTAATTGGTGTACGGCAATTTTCCTGGAATCGAGTTTTGAGTAAGTCCTGTTGCCTTGATCAGACCATTGGGTAAAAATTGGTTTCAGCTCAAGTGGGGCAAGGCTTCCATGATCTTGTTCACCCAATCGTCTAGGTCAGTTTTGTAAAGTTTTGTAAAAATAATCCCTGCTCGGACATAAAACTTAGGCTGACCCCCGATAAGTTTATAGAAGCTAACAATCAAGGATTTTTCAGTATGCAGACCAAGACCTACACACTCTACATATCAAATTATGATCTTCGTCCAAACTAAGTTGATGTTAGATCAAGTCTAGTTAATCACTTCCCAAATCAGACAACCCAATCTCAACGGCTACTGCTACGGTGCGTTACTAACTACACTTACCACTTATAGGGTTTGGAGTCCAGTTTTGACTAAGTCCTGTTCCCTTGATGAAACCTAGGTATTGAAATTGGTTTCAGCTCAAGTGGGGCAAGGCTTCCATGATCTTGTTAACCCAATGGTCTAGGTCAGTTTTGATAAGTTTCGAAAAAAAAATCTTTCTTCGACATAAAACTTAGGCTGACCCCCGATAAGTTTATAGAAGCTAACAATCAAGGATTTTTCAGTATGCACACCAAGACCTACACACTCTACATATCAAATTATGATCTTCGTCCAAACTAAGTTGATGTTAGATCAAGTCTGGTTAATCACGTCTCAAATCAGACAACCCAATCTCAACGGCTACTGGTAGGGTGCGTTACTAACTCAACTGACCACTTATAGGGTTTGGATTCCAGTTTTGAGTAAGTCCTGTTACCTTGATGAGACCTAGGTATTAAAATTGGTTTCATATCAAGTGGAACAAGGCTTCGCTGAATATTTTTTACCCATATATTTAGGTCAGTTTTGTGAAGTAAAAAAAATATTTCCTCTGCATAAAACATACGATGAACAACCAAAAATTTGTTAGAAGCTAACAATTAAGGTTTGTTCAGTATGCACACCAAGACCTACACACTCTACATATCAAATTCTGATCTTCGTCAACACTAAGTTGATGTTAGATCAAATGCGGTTAATCACGTCTCAAATCATATAACCCAATCTCAACGGAAATAAAGCATGATAATTGTCCTCAAACCAGCCACTCCGACAGTCGAAATTGAACACATTAAAGACGAACTGTCCCAATACAAAGTCAGCGTCGAAAAAATCATCGGCAAACACCGAGTGGTGATTGGTTTAGTCGGTGAAACGGCTGAACTCGATCCCTTAAAAATTCAGGCTGTCAGTCCTTTTATTGAAAAAGTCTCACGAGTTGAACATCCCTTTAAACGGGCAAGTCGAGACTTCCGACATGGTGAACCCAGTGAAATTATTGTTGAAACACCGAACGGTTCTGTTGCTTTTGGCGAACACAGTCCCATCGTTCAAACTGCCGGTCCTTGTTCGGTTGAAAATGAACAGATGATTGTGGAAACCGCCCAACAAGTTAAAGCAGCAGGTGCTCATTTCCTACGTGGTGGAGCCTACAAACCTCGGACTTCTCCTTATGCTTTTCAAGGGCATGGTGAGAGTGGTTTGGAATTGCTGGCCATTGCACGTCAAGAAACAGGCTTGGGAATTATCACCGAGGTAATGGATGCAGCCGACATTGAAAAGATAGCAGCTGTTGCAGATATTATCCAAGTTGGTGCTCGTAATATGCAGAACTTTTCTCTGTTAAAAAGAGTTGGTACTCAAGAGAAACCGGTTCTGCTGAAGCGGGGAATGTCCGCAACCATTGAGGAATGGTTAATGGCGGCTGAATATATTTTAGCAGCGGGAAATTCTAATGTTATTTTGTGTGAACGGGGAATTCGCACCCATGACCGCAAATATACCCGCAATACCCTCGATTTATCCGTAATTCCTGTCTTGCGGACACTGACTCATCTTCCTATTATGATTGACCCCAGTCACGGGACTGGTAAAGCCGAATACGTCCCGGCAATGGCAATGGCCTCAATTGCAGCAGGAGCTGATGCTCTGATGATAGAAGTTCATCCCAACCCTTCCCAAGCCCTGTCTGATGGCCCTCAATCCTTGACGCCTCATCGCTATCAAGAACTGATGCAAGAAATGGCAGTTATTGGTGAAACAGTGGCTCGTTGGCCGGAAAAGTTAGCCCTCACTCCTTCATCGCCTCAAGCTACCCAAAAATTAAGTGCCATTGTTTAAATTTTGTTGTGAGTTGAAGTAAAAATTGAAAGCTAACTGAGATTGATTCAACTCACAATATCTCATCAAACAAGTCTTTTTGCCCAATTGTAGAGAAATAATGCAAATGAACGCTCAAACCCTAGTCTTAAGGCCAATTTTTTCCCAAAACTTTCCGAGAAAACGGAATTACATCGAACCTGTATTACTCAGCCCATTTCAGCGAATATTGCTGACGACAAACGGCACTGTTACAGATATGATTGAAGCCTATTCGGGGGAAGCAATCAAAATCAAAAAGCTGTTTGAAGACCAGATTACAATCACAGAAGACATCCTGCCGATGAACCTCAAAAAAGGCACAGAAGTTATCGCTCGCAAAGTGCTACTTCAAGGTAAGATGAGTGACCGCAACTATGTCTATGCCGATTCAATTTTAGTTCTCGACAGACTGAATGAAAAAATGCGAAACCAACTGTTACAGACCAAAACTCCCATTGGAAAACTCTGGGTCGAGAACAAAGTGGAAATCTTCAAAGAAAATGTCGAGCTTGGCAAAGAACATGCAGGTGATTTAGCCGATTATTTCCACATTCAACCCAAAGACAATCTCCTGTATAGAACCTACTGCGTCATCTCCAATCATCAGTACACCATGATGATTACAGAGAAGTTTCCGGAAAATAATTTTAGGCGAAAGCTCTAATAGTATCGGTTGAATAGGTTCCATAGAGATAAAGTTATGATTATTAAACGGTTGAAAGAAGCGGCTCATTCCTTTCCAAAGCATACAGCAATTGTTTATAATGAGTCCCGAATTAGCTATGAGCAACTTGACTCCAAAGTTCAAGGATTAAGTGAGGGATTAAGTTCTCTAGAAATCGGTAAAGGTGATTGTGTTGCTTTCGTTTTACCGAACTGTCCTGAATTTGTTTATAGCTTCTATGCTGTTGCTAATTTACAGGGAATTGTTCTGCCTCTTAATCATTTATTCAAAGCCGAAGAACTGAGTTATTGTATCAGTGATAGCAAGGCAAAAGCAGTAATTACTGACCTCAAGCGTGCCAAAATTTGTCAGGATATTATTGCAAATATTGACCGAGAAATTGAGTTAATTGTTGTGGATGCTGTTTATCCCGGAAGCCACTATCTCTACCATCTAATTCTGCCAGGACAATCTCAACATCAAGAGTATTCAGAAAACGCTCTTTCTTATGAGCTTCTGTATCAATATTCATCCGGGTCAACGGGAAAACCAAAACGAATTGCACGGAGCCAAGGGAGTCTTTATAATGAGGTAAAAAACTTCGCAGAAACCACCCAAATTCAGCCCTCAGATAAGATTCTTTGTGCAGTTCCGATGTATCATGCCCATGGGTTAGGAAATTGTCTCCTCGCAGCCACTTGTAATGGTGCAACCTTAGTTATTTTAGAACAGGTTTTGCAGAAGGATGGTACACCTGTTGAAGTTCCCTTTGTCTTCCGGTGTCCCCGAGTTTTTGAACTGATTGAAACAGAGAAGATTACAATCTTCCCAGCAGTGCCTTATATCTTCAAGGCTTTAGCAGAAACTCGAACAAAAACATCGGTAAACCTATCTAGTTTGAGATTATGCTTTTCAGCCGGAAACTTCTTGTCCAAAGACATTTTCGATAAGTTTTGGCAGCGATTTAGGATTCCTGTTCGACAGCTTTATGGCTGTACTGAGGCTGGCTCTGTGGCAATTAATTTAGAGGAAGACATCAACAAAATTTATCACTCTGTTGGATTTCCGCTCAATAATGTTGAACTCAAAATTGTCAATGAAAGTGGGAATGAACAACCCATGGGAATGAGTGGAGAAGTTGTGATAAAAAGTCGTTCTCTAACCCAAGGTTATATTAATCAGCCAGAACTCAATCAACAAGCCTTTAAGGAGGGATGTTTCTATACAGGTGATTTAGGTAAAAAAGATGAGTTGGGTAGAGTGTATATTACCGGTCGCAAGAAGCTGCTCATTGATACCGGAGGTCGCAAAGTTGACCCAATAGAAGTAGAGGATATTTTGATGAATCATCCTCAGGTTAAAGAAGCTGTGGTGGTCGGTGTAAAAGGGTCTTATGCTGGCGAGTTAGTTAAAGCTGTAATTGTCAAAAAAAGTCGTAAAACTTGTGACGACCAAGAGATTCTTTCATTTTGTAAGCAGCGTCTAGCAGAGTTTAAAGTTCCAAAAATCATTGAATTCCGCCCAGAGATTCCCAAAAGTCCACTTGGAAAAATTCTGAGAAAGGAATTAGTCTAAACCAATATCATCACAGTCCAAATAATTAAATTTTAAGGAGCCTAACACCATGATGACAACTAGAACAATTCAAGAACAAGTTCAAGGGTTAGTTTTGGAAGTTATACCCGATGTGACCCTAGAAGATTTGCAAGACGATGTAGATATCTTCAACTTGGGTCTAGATTCAATTAACACGATGACTCTAATTTCTAACTTGCAAGAGACTTTTGAAATTGAGTTAGATGTGAGTGAGATTAGTTTTGAGAACTTTCAAAATATCTCAACAATTGTCGAGATGATTAAAGAAAACAAAAGTTGTTAAATCTTTAAATTATATCTAGGCTGCGAGTATTTTTTACTCCAGCCGCCTACTCACCAACTCTCTGGACAGTATCTAGGCTCTGATATGTCACTCGAAACATTGAACAAAAAACAACAAAAAACTTCTCGAATTGCCAAGAATTCAACTCAATCAGTGGCTGCTAAAAAGGAGCTATGGGAAGCAATGAGAACCGTCATTAGCTTACAAAATCAAGCTCCACCCTTAGTCTCTGTTTCCAGAGAAAATCCACTTCCTCTCTCTTTTCCTCAAGAACGGTTATGGTTTTTACAACAGTTGGAACCAAGTAAAGCTGCTGCTTATAATATGCCGTTTGGGTTTCGCATTTCCGGCTCACTCAATCCATTGGCTTTAGAGCAAAGCCTGAATGAACTTATTCAACGTCACGAGGCTTTGCGAACGACTTTTAGCTTACTTGAAGGTCAACCCACTCAAGTCATTCACTCCTCTTTTTCCTTTCGTTTATCTGTAATTAATTTACAGAAATTTCCTCAAAAACAACGGGAAAATAAGGTAATGGAATTAGTGAATGTAGATATTGAGCAACCGATTGAATTGACTCAACTGCCTCTGTTTCGAGGAAAACTTTTTCAACTTAATCAACAGGATTATTTTCTGTTACTGAATGTTCACCATATTATCGTCGATGCCTGGTCAAAAGGAGTTTTATTTCAGGAGTTAGCAACACTCTACGAAGCATTTTCTCTCGGTCAATCTTCACCACTCCCAGAACTTCCAGTGCAGTATGCGGACTTTTCGGTTTGGCAACGTCAATGTATTCAAGGTGAATTTAAAGAGACTTTGCTAAACTATTGGAAGCAACAACTTGGCGATAATTTACAAGCCTTAAAGCTGCCAACTGACCATCCTTATCCGACTAATCCTACCCATTGTAGTGCCTACAATAAACAGTTACTTTCTGTTGAACTCACGACTCAACTTAAAAGCTTCAGTCGAAAACAAGGAGCAACCTTATTTGCAACGTTATTAGCTGCATTTAAGGTGCTATTATATCGCTACACTGACCAAGAGGATTTTTTTGTATGTAGTCCAATTGCGAATCGGAGTCGGAAAGAAACAAAGGGATTAATCGGTTACTTTGCGAACTTACTGATTCTACGGACACAGTTGAACGTAAACCAAACGTTTGGGGAGTTTTTGAGTCAAGTTCGTCAGGTTGTTTCCGGAGGTTACGCTTATCAAGATTTACCCATTCAAGAAATTATTAACGCTCTAAATTTACTGCAAACTCCTCTATCTAAGGTGATGTTTGCACTGCAAAATACAACAATTCATACCTTACAATTACCAGATTTAAATGTCGAAACCTTCAATCTTGATAGCGGAACAACGGATTTTGATCTCTATCTCTATCTGATTAAAGAAGGTGATACTTTTGCTGCTATCTTCAAATACAATGCTGATTTATTTGAGGAAGCAACCATTGCTCAAATGCAGGAGCATTATCGTACTATTCTGGAAAACATTTTAATCAATCCAGAGCAGTCTATCTTGGATGTACTCCCTTTGAGCGTAACTGAACAGCAACAATTAGAGGTAAAACGAGCCAATCAATCTACATTCAATCCATCCAGTAATTCGTCTAAACCTGCTTATCTTGCACCCCGTAATTCAACTGAACTCAAACTCGTTCAATTATGGAGTAAAGTATTAGGAATTGAATCCATTGGAATTCGAGATAACTTCTTTGATTTAGGTGGACAGTCCTTAATGGCGATGAGTTTGTTTACTCAAATAGAACAAACCTTCGGTAAAACCTTACCTTTGGCAACACTACTAAAATCTCCAACCATTGAACAACTAGCCGAAATTCTTGCTGAAAACGAATCTTCTCTCCCTTGGTCTTCATTAGTTCCACTTCAACCTCGTGGCTCTAAACCGCCTTTCTTCTGCATTCATGGACAACAAGGAAATGTATTGAACTTACGAGAATTAGCCAAATCTATAGGTTCGGATCAACCGTTTTATGGATTGCAAGCTAAAGGGTTAGATGGCAAACAAATGCCTGACTTTACAATCGAAGCAATGGCGGCTAATTATCTTAAAGAAATTCGCAGTGTTCAACCCCATGGCCCCTATTTTATCGGGGGAAACTCTATGGGAGGTACCATTGCTTTTGAGATGGCACAACAACTTCAACAGCAAGGAGAAAAGGTAGCATTGCTGGTGATGTTTGACACTTTCAATAAAAGTGCTTTTCCTCGCCTTGTATTCCGAAACCAACACTACTTCAAATACTTATCCCAATTGGGACTATCCAAGTCACTATTTGAGGAACTCAAAGAGGTTACTCAACGCCAACTGCAAGCTATCCTTTGCCAGCTTTATCTACGTTTAGGAAAACCTCTACCTCATCATCTCAGTCGTGCTATCGTAGCTGACGCGAATATGCAGGCAAAGTGGGCTTATTCACCACAAGTTTATTCCGGTAAAATTACCCTATTTCGGGCTAAAAAATCTGCTAACTTTAACAAGTTTTATTTACCGAATGAAGCAGATTGGGGAACTCGTGATACTGAACAGGGCTGGGGCAATTTAACAAGCGATAAATTAGAAATTCACGATGTACCGGGAGACCATTATTCAATTTTTGATCAACCAAATGTACAGGTCTTAGCTGAGACTTTAAAGGCTTGCTTAGGTTAGTCTAACTTTTTCTTGAATTAAGGTTAACTGAAATAATGTTTACTCTGAATACAGCAGGAGATTTGACAATGAATACAATGACTTATGATGTAGCAATTTGCGGTGGTGGTTTAGCGGGTTCAACTTTAGCTAGACAGTTGAAGTTAACAATGCCTGATCTTTCTATTATTGTCCTGGATCGTTTGACTCGACCTCTACCTGAAGGTGCTTTTAAAGTTGGAGAATCAACGGTTGAAGTCGGTTCCTATTATCTTGCTGAAATACTTGAGTTTGGCGATAATTATTTCAAAATGAATCATATGCCAAAGTTGGGACTCCGTTTCTTCTTAGGTGATGCTCAAGGTAAATTTGAAGAACGTCCTGAACTTGGACTATCTAAATTTCATTCCCCTTCTTCCTATCAAATTGACCGAGGTAAGTTTGAAAATGATATCCGAAACTTAAACATCGAAGCAGGAATTGAAGTTTTAGAAAATTGCAAGGTTCTTGATATTATCCTATCTGAAAATAATCAAGACTTCCATGAAATTGTTTACACTCAAGATGACACGAAGCAAAAGAATACCATTCAAGCTAAATGGGTTATTGATGCGATGGGTCGTCGTAGATTTTTGCAGAAAAAACTGGGTTTAGCTCAACGGAATAGTTCTAAACATAGTGCAGTTTGGTTCTGGGTCAATGAACGGGTGGATGTCAATGATTTTGTTCCCAAAAGTAACCAAAACTGGCATGAGCGTGTCCCTGGAAATCAACGATATTATTCAACCAATCACTTGTGTGGAAAAGGCTACTGGATTTGGATGATTCCCCTCCCCGGTAACTATACCAGTATTGGGCTTGTCACTGATGAAACGGTTCATCCTTTCGGAGAACATAACACTGAGGAAAAAGCACTTAATTGGCTCCAAACCTATGAACCTACTTTAGCTAATCATCTTCAAGGGATTTCAACTCAAAAATTTATGAAGATGCCTCACTATAGCTATTCCTCCAAGCAAGTTTTCTCAAATAATCGTTGGGCTTGTGTTGGTGAAGCTGGAGTATTTCCCGATCCCTTCTATTCTCCTGGTACTGACCTAATTGGATTTGGAAATTCTCTCGTCACTCAGATGATTGAAGCGGATTTGCAAGGTAAGTTTACTTCAGAAATAGTCGCGGAAGCCAATCGCTTTTTACTCACCTATGCCGAAGGGGTAAAAGATAATATTCATAAAGTTTACTCCTGCTTTGATCAAGATTTAGTGATGGCAATTAAGGTAATTTGGGATACCCTATCCGGCTGGGCATTTAGTGCGCCTCTGATGTTTAATTCGATTTTCCTTGACTCTGAAAAACGGGCAAAAATTCGTCAAGGTTCAGGTCGATTTTTTTTGTTAGCTCACCGGATGCAAAAGTTGTTTATAGACTGGGCAGAACTCTCACAAAATCGGGGAACCTATGGGTATATTGATTACTTAGAAATGGATTTCATCAAACAATTGCGATCGCGGAATTTACAATCCAATAAAACGGAACAACAACTCATCGATGATCATATTGCTAGTTTAGAAATGTTTGAGGAACTTGCCCAGGTTATTTTTCGCATGGCACTTGAAGATACAATGCCTGAAAAATTAGCTGATTTTCCGGAGTCTGCCTGGTTAAATGCTTGGGCAATTAGCCTCAATGAACACCGATGGGAAAAAGATGGATTATTCCGCCCCAGAACTCAACCCCGTGACTTACATCCAATGACTCAACAGCTGCGACAAAAAATTAATTTCCCTTCAGTTGTCAAGCAACTTATTACGGTTTAATGATTTACGTAAACTGAGCGGTGGGTATTTAACTCATATTGACCTCAAAAAAAATGACACATATCAGGAGTTTAGGATGAACAATTATACAAAGTTAAAAACATCGGTCTGTATTCTCGGTTCTGGCCCTGCTGGTATTGTGCTCGGAAGTATTTTGCTGAGAAACGGAATAGACTGTATTATCATTGATAAATACAATCGTGAAGAAATTTATGCCAGAGGACGAGCCGGAGTTATTGAAAGTACAACGGTTGAAATCCTCAGAAAAAATGACCTGGCGGATACCTTGCTCAAAAATGCTTATACTCACGGTTCTTGTGAGTTTCGCTATCCCGATCAAAGCCTAGTTTTTGAATATGGAAGCTTAAGTGGAGGAGATGTTCATTATGTTTATCCTCAAAGCGATCTCAACGATGATTTGATTGAAAAATATATCAAAGATGGCGGTAATTTACTCTTTCATCATGAAGGCAAAAAGATTGTTCAAAGTGATGACAAAGTCGAAGTTGAATGTTCTGATTTAGATAGTCAAAAAACTGTAATTATCCAAGCGGATTTTGTAGCTGGATGTGATGGTTATCATGGCTTAGCTCGTCAATCTGTTCCCCATGAAGCTGTAGACATTTACCGCAAACAATACAACTATCGCTGGTTAGCCATTTTAGCCTACGCTCCCCCTTCAGCCCAGCATACTCTTTATGGTAGATCGGACGCGCACCCGTCTGACCTCCCGTCACGAAGGACCC
>NZ_JAAHHS010000639.1 GCF_010692395.1 Moorena sp. SIO3H5 | reverse complement strand
TGTTGCCACTGACTCCCCCTTATCGGCTGGTGCGAGCAATTTAATCTATGATGTCCATGCCATAGGCAATCCTTTCCTATGGTGGCTCTCGACTACAGCAATTTTGTTGCTGCTGCTGCTGTTAACCCAACGCATTTTAGAAGGGGTGGGCTGGAAACTCATACCAACTTCCTATACCTGGATTACCCTCTATTTGATCGTAAACTACGCCGCTAACCTATTGCCCTGGACGAAAGTGACTCGCTGCACGTTTCTCTATCATTAT
Source organism: Moorena sp. SIO3H5 (assembly GCF_010692395.1). Taxonomy (GTDB): domain Bacteria; phylum Cyanobacteriota; class Cyanobacteriia; order Cyanobacteriales; family Coleofasciculaceae; genus Moorena. The sequence continues at coordinate 2,670 of NZ_JAAHHS010000639.1, read as the reverse complement.
ATGGGAGCTTCAGTGTTTTCTGGATTAGCACTGGCTTGGCTAGTTGACCGCTGGCTACACAGTAAGAAAAACCAGTATCGTAGTGCTGCTGTCAGCGTAATCTTGGTAGTTGTACTAGCTTTTATATTCTGGTTACCAATTTACTTAGGTCTACCCTTGTCTGAATCAGGATATCAGCTGCGGATGTGGTTCCGTTCCTGGATTTAGGGACAATGATTTTTTGATCACATCTAAGGAAACCGAAACAGCCTTAAAATAAGTGGCTTAAAAAGCTATCACTTACTTAAAGCAAAAATTTGATATTAACAATTAACAATATTCCTTTCGTTGCCACAACAGTTTTAGTCCTGCTACTAAACCTAAGCCAAGGGGAGTCGTAGGTTCTGGTACTGACTCTGGCTCTGATGGTGTGTAGTCGTAAGTAACTTTAACATCCCCTTGGGCTTTTGTTGCGATCGCATTGACGATATTAGCGGTTCCGTTAACAATAGATATGGTTTCCGCAGAGAATAAAAAGTCTACGGGTTCAGTGCCTAGGAATGCATTAAACACTGAATCATTTGTGAAGGTCTTTTCACCAGATACATTACCGGTTAGTCCGATGAATGAAACTGCAGACGGACCCTCAAAATTTGTTGTGCCATCATAGGCAGCGACTTCCGCTGAATCTCTTACGGTTGCTGTTTCTGTGAACAGGGTTGTATTATTTGGTCCGACCAATGTGAATAAGCCTTCCAGATTCCAAGTCAGAGTTGCTGGCTGTGCGTCTAGGCTTTCGCTCCGTGCATCTCCTGACATTAGCCCGTTAAATTCTATGGTTACGGCATCAAGGGTACCGAGACTAGTGTCGAAGGGGTTGATAACAGGTGTCAGAGGCTCGTCAGTGATATTTGTCGGCATCAGTGGCACTGATGCGGATTGAACGATAGTGGCACTTTTAGCAGCAGTAGTAGTTGCCACAATACTGCTTAAAACAGAAACAGTAGCTACGCAAATCAGATATTTGGTTTTCATTGATGTGAAATTCAATCTTCATTTACAAGTTAATCATTTTTTTTGTAAATGGCAATTTTTATTGGAATTTTATGGTCTTATAAAAAAAATATGATCCGAGAATTTTCGGATTGTATTTTTTACTAGTTGTGGTAAGCGTTAGCGCTATAAAAAACAAAAAACCTATTAATGCAATTACACATAACCATTAATAAGTTTGGATATTAACTATCTAAATTATAGGCTAAAAAAATGATATTAAATACGCTTAATCAGTTGCACAATAGTCCGTATATTTTTGTTAATTGGTAAAATTAAATTTTAAAATTGTCAGAAATCAAGAAATTAACCATTAACCATTAATCATTAACTATTAAAGAATTGGGAAACTGAGCTTTCAATGCTGGCAATACTGGACAGGGTTTCTTCTGCTGCAAGTTATCTCCTTTACCACTAAAGGTATTCCACCGAAATGGTCCCAAATCGGCGGCGGCCATCCACAGCAATCGTTTAGCTCGGGTCATGGCTACATAGAGCAAGCGGAATTCTTCAGCAGTCTTAAGCTGTGCGGCTTGTTCCCAAGCCTCGGGTGCCATGGGTAAGGGTTTACCGTGAAGGTAGGCACGAATTTGAGCTCTGGCTACTTCTGCTAGGGTAAATTCTCCCAAAAACTGAGCAGCAGTAGGTACCCACGGATTACCAGGAAGAGTGTCTTCATGGAGAAAGGGCAAGAAAACATAGTCCCAGTCTAATCCTTTGGCTTTGTGCATGGTGATTACAGTCAGTTGATGGGAACGCAGATAAGGGGAGTCTGTATTGTCTGGGTCTACAGGTTCAAAACGTTCTGAGGTAACGATTTCCTGAAGTACTGCTAAAGTTTCACTGATAGAACTTTTGCCAAAGGTCTGTTTTGCTATCCGTTCGGTTAATTTATCTGCTGTGGCTAGCTCAGATTGGTCATAGTTTAAGGTCTGAGCTAGGAAGGAAATTAGGTGATAATTGGGGAGTTCTAAACGAGCACGGAGTAAATCACAGCAGTAGCGGCGAGCTTTGATAACTCCTTTTGTCTGGGGTGGATCCAATGGACCAGGATAGAGGAATTGTTCGGGATAGGTGGATAGAGCATTGAGGTCTTGGGTGGGAATTAACTGACGTTTTACCAAGACATCTAGGGCAGCTTTTAGGTAATCCGGAGAATGGGGACGGTCGAGAAATTGCAGCAGTGTTAGGATTTGACTGGGAACGTGGGATTCGCGATCGCGTTTTTGGACATCATACACTTCAATCCCATGCTGGCGTTTGAGATACTCCAGTTGTTCCACCACAAAGGTCCCTTGTCGATTCTCCCGCACTAACACAGCAGCGTTATGGTTTTGGTTTTTGGCAAATAGCTCTACTACTCGCTTTCCAATCAGCTCGACTGTGTGGTAGATGTCCTTAGGAGTGTAGAGTTCTAAACCTCTCCCTTCTGGATTTGGGTTGGCATCTGGTTGAGGGTCATTGGCATCTACTCGACGAATGGTTTGAGGACGAAAGGGTAGCTCCGTCGATGGTTGGGTTTGGGGGATAGAGTCTGGCTGTGGTACTGTTTCGGTAGAGTTTTTGCTGCCATAGGTGCTATTGACCCAATTCACGATAAAGTTGGCAGCATCGATGATAACCTGGCTACTGCGACCA
>NZ_JAAHHS010000638.1 GCF_010692395.1 Moorena sp. SIO3H5 | reverse complement strand
CTCGGTTTGGCTTTGAACCGGAAATTACTGCTAAGGTTGCTAAAAAGAAATGCCGTATCTATGAAGTAGGAATATCTTACTATGGTCGCACTTACGAAGAAGGTAAAAAAATTGGCTGGAGGGATGGGTTTAGGGCAATATTCTGTATCTTAAAATACAATCTTTTTCGTTAGTCATAATCCGATGGTGGGCAGTGCCGAGCCACCCGATTACAAACTCTGGAATCTGTCTGATACACTGCCCACCCTACATGAACTCCCTGCTCCCTGCTCCCTGCTCCCTGCTCCCTAAAAACCAGAAATTTGTACCTCACAAGTCGTAAAATTGCTATATGTTGGCTTTGCTCCCTCTGATTACCTTCACTGTTTTATTTATCTTCATCTATCGTTACAATTATTGCTGGCGTAGTTCCCTATTGTGGGCAGCTATTACCTGGGGAGTCTTGTTAACCTTTATCACTGAAGTTTTAAGTTTATTTAAGTTAATTACTTGGGGTTGGATAGCAGGTATCTGGGGTTTACTGAGTCTGACGTTGATTGTTGCTTACTTTCGGACTTTTAAACCAGAACGAGTCACCCGCACCGAGGATTCACAACATGGGAATGACCAAATCTCTGGTTTTTTACTTGTCTTACTTGGAGGTATAGGATTTCTGGTCGCTATCGTAGGCTTAACTGCTATGGTTGCGCCTCCCAACACCTGGGATTCCATGACTTACCACATGAGTCGTGTGCTTCATTGGATGCAGCATCACAGTGTTGCTCATTATCCTACCCATATTTCCAGACAGCTTTACCAAAACCCTTGGGCTGAATTCACGATAATGCATTTTCAACTCCTGAGTAGAAGCGATCGCTTAGCTAATCTTGTCCAATGGTTCAGTATGATTGGTAGCGTGATTGGGGTATCTCTGATTGCTAAACAACTGGGAGCGAGTATACGAGGACAAGTTTTTGCTGCTGTCGTCGCTGCGACTATTCCGATGGGAATTCTACAAGGGTCAAGTACCCAGAATGATTATGTGGTTTCGTTCTGGGTGATTTGTTTGGCATACTTTATTCTTTTGACTCTCAAATCCAGAGTTAGCTGGATTAATATAGTAGGGGTTGGTGCTACCATGGGCATGGCTATTGTTACGAAAGCAACAGCCTATATTTATACATTCCCCTTATTTATCTGGTTTTCACTGATGATGATTAAGCGCCTACGTTGGCGATGGTGGAAGCCAATTTTAGCGGTAGGGATTATTGTTATTTTACTTAATCTTGGTCACTATATCCGTAACTTGGACTTGTATGGCACTCCAATTGCTACGGCGTCAGAAGAACTACGATATACTAATGAAACTTTTACAGCCTCAGTCTTAGTATCCAATATTTTGAGAAATATTGGTCTTCACCTGGGAACACCGATTGGGATTATTAATGGTATCTCCAATAAGATAATTAATTTATTCCATCTCGTTTTAAGTGTAGATATTAGTGACCCCCGCACTACCTATACCAAAAAGTTTGGGATTCCTGGTGGATTATCAACTCTGGGAATTAATGCTACAGAAAACAACACTAGCAATACCCTTCATCTAGTTTTAATCGTTTTCTCTGTCATCGCTTGTTTCATCCAACGACAGGGTCGAAAGCAACGCTATATAATCAGTTATATTGCTGTAATTAGTAGCATATTTATGCTATTTTGTTTCCTGTTGAAATGGCAATGGTGGAATAGTCGGCTTCATTTACCAATTTTTTTACTTTTTTCTGCAGTAGTCGGAATAGTATTGTCCCAAATTAAGCTACCTCAAGTTGCCAATGTGATAGCAGTGGTTCTGATCATGACATCTTTACCATGGGCATTATCTGGTAGAGAAAGACCGCTTGTGGGCGCTAACAGTATTTTCAACACTAGCCGTACTGAGCAATATTTTAACAGTAGGTCTCGAATCAAATCAGGTTACCTCGGTGCTATTGATGTGTTTAAAAGTAGTCAATGTACAGATATTGGACTGTATTTAGGTGACAATGACTGGGAATACCCATTGTGGATACTGTTACAAGAACAGACTGATTCACCAGTGAGGATTGAACATATAAACGTTAAGAATATATCAGCCAGTAAATCTGAACTTTCCAGCAATAGCAAATTTATTCCTTGTGCAATTTTTTCAACTAAACCTGAACCTGATAAAACGAACCAAGCTGAGGAAATAACTTACCAAAATAGAATTTATCCTCAAGCTTGGTCAAAAGACAATGTCAAAATTTTTATTAATCCAAAAAAATCCTGATTTTATCTGTAATTAAAAATTATATTTTAAGCGGTCAGCGGTCAGCGGTCAGCGGTCAGCGGTCAGCTTACTTAAAATAAACCTTGAACCGGAGAATTTAATAGTTCGAGATTAATGAGAATTGAAAGTCTGGGTAAAAGCCCAAAGGGCAAGGCCAAGGCTTACCTCTTGTATTCTTAACGGTTTGCTACTCTAGCGTCGCCACAGGCTCAAAGCTGAATGCTGAATGCTGAATGCTGAATGCTTACGATAACTGATAGCTGATAGCTGATAGCTGATAGCTAAGCTATGCTGGAAGCAAGTGTTTAATGACCCTCACGATTAGCTGGATGAATTGGATATTTTCAGAACCCTTAAGGGTAGAAAAAATCACCGTTGCGATCGCTGATTTACCTACGTCATTGCGAGGTACAAAGCTTGTACAACTATCCGATTTACATTATGATCGACAGCAGTTACGAGAAAATATCTTAGCTGACGCTATTGAAGCCGCTAATCAAGCTGAACCTGATCTCGTCGTGTTAACTGGGGACTACGTAACCAATAGCCCAACTCCTATTCATCTACTAGTGCGGCGATTGAAGCACCTGGAAAGTCGCCATGGCATCTATGCTGTATTGGGTAACCATGATTTAGTCTGGGCTCATTCCA
>NZ_JAAHHS010000637.1 GCF_010692395.1 Moorena sp. SIO3H5 | reverse complement strand
TAGCTAGTAATTGGCCATTGTGACTAATTGCCAGACACTTTACCCAAGCAGAATGTCCACAAAGGGTATGGATTAAATTTCCGGTATACCCATGCCATAGTTTAATGGTATGATCCCAACTGCTACTAGCGATAATTTCTCCATCTGGACTAAACCCAACCGCCTCAATCACATTTAAATGTCCTGAAAGTTTAGCCACCACTGTTTTAGCTTGCCAGTTAAAAATGGTGATAGTTTTATCTGTACTACCACTAACTATAGTTTCTCCCTTCGGGCTAAACGCGATAGAATTAATTCCACTAGACTCTTCGGAAAAGGTATGTAAACATTTCCAAGTAGGAGTCTCAAACTTAGGGGGAACTTTTGTAGATAAAGATGTTACTGGTATAGCAGCGAAATCCTCTGGTAAACCAAGTGCTCCGAGGACTTGAGTGGCTGATTGGTAGCGTTGGTCTGGTAAATTTTCTACCATTTTGTTCAGGATGCGAATAAGCTGCTCACTGACAGGTTGCCTGAGGTAATCGACCCAAACCCACTTCCCTTCCAGAGTATTAAACATATCAAAGGGGTGAACGTTGGTAAGCAGATGAATACAGGTAACCCCTAAACTGTACAAATCGCTGGTTGCGATCGCTTTTCCCATCAACTGTTCCGAAGCCGTGTAAGCCGCAGAGCCAATCATAGTTCCGGTTCGTGCTAGCACAGTTTTTGTAGTCAGCTTAGCAGCACTGAAATCCACCAGAAAAAATTCGCTCCCCCTTCCCCCCCAAGAATAAAACCTCTTCCTGGTTTTTTGTGTTGGTAACTTGGACAAAGAGGACTCAGGAGGAGGGCAACGAATGATATTGTGGGGATTGATATCCCGATGAATAACCTGATGACTATGGATAAAGCGCAGCACTGGCAACAATTCAATCAGGACTTGCCGAACCTGGTTTTCCCTAAACGTCCCTTCTGTTTCCAGTTCTGTGGCTAAGCTTTGCCCATCGATATACTTGTGAACTATAGCAGGTTCTCCTGCGATACCTAATTGATGATCTGCGTCAAAATAGGCCATAAGTTCAGGAATTTGAGGATGTTGTCCCAGAACTTGTAGCCTAGTAGCTTCTTGGCGGAAAGACTCAGCCGCTTTCTGAGCATTGTTGGTATCTTGATGTTGTAAGGATAACTGTTTGATGATACAGTTAGTATTGCTAGCATCTGCCTCATCTACCCCTAGAAAGGTGCGCCCCATACCACCAATACTAATTAGCCTCAGAGCACGGAAGCGATCGCCTAATCGTAATCTTGAGCCACAATAGGCACAAAATCTGGCCTGATTGGGATTTTGAGGATTTTGGCATTTAGGATTAAGACAGTAGCTCATGATATGGGGTGGTCAAGTCTAAGGGTTGGCAAGTTCACAAGTTAGCCAGTTGACAGATTTGTTGAAAGTTTTCCCCAACTTAAACGGGCAAGGGGTCTCCCGTTATAATCTCCGATTTAACGGGAGGGGAATTGCCCGACAGCGTCTTGAAGTTCTCAACAGATTGGCCAGAGGCCACGCTTTCGGCAGAGCCGACGCTGCTTGAGGTGCGAACGTAAGTGGTACAATAGCATTGTGATATTAACCTACTGCTACAGAATCAAGCCTAGTGACGAACAGATAGCCACGATGGATAGATGGCTAGAACTGTTGCGCCGTCACTGGAACTATGCTCTAGGGCAAAGGCTTGATTGGCTCAACAGGACTCGTTCACCGGTTGATAGATGTAGCGTGAGTTATGAGCCGATTGGTGAAATTCCTCACCCCGTCAACTACTACACCCAGCAGGCAGCTCTTAAGGAAACTAAGCTGTTATTTCCTGAGTACAAACAAATCTACGCAGAAACTCAGCAGGTTAACCTACAACGGCTTAACAAGGCATGGGATAGATGGCGCAAACCGGTGAAGCGTGGAAAACGAGGAGGTAGACCTCGTTTTAAAAAGTCTGGAGAACTCCGATCATTCGTGTTTCCCAGAGTCAACAATTCTAGAGCAGGGGCACACCTGATTGATGGTGTTCTAAAACTAAGTCGAATTGGGTCAATGCCTGTAGTAATGCACCGGCCTTTACCCGATGGGTTTACCCTTAAGCAATGTACTATTCTCAAGAAGGCTGTTCGCGTAGCGTGGCCTTTTGGCCATGGTTGGTATTGTTGCATTTCGATGAAAGATGATACCGTACCTGAGCTGTTACCTGTGGATTCGGTTAAATCTGCTGTCGGTATCGATGTTGGTTTAGAGAAATTTTTGACCACATCTGACGGCGAAGCTATACCTATTCCACAGTTTTACAGGAAAGCTCAAGACAGACTTGCTCAAGCTCAACGAGTAATGTCGCGTCGTGTCAAGGGGTCTAAAAACTGGAAAAAAGCCAAGCACAAAGTGGCTTTATTACACCTTCATTTAACCCGTTGTCGAAAGGAGTTTCATTATCAGGTTGCTCATTGGTTGTGCAGTAAGTACGACTTAATTGCTCACGAAGACTTAAACATCAAAGGACTTGCTCGAACTAAGTTAGCCAAATCAATACATGATGCAGCTTGGGGTGCATTTTTGGAGATATTGCAAGCAGTGGCGGTCAAACGCGGCTTGTTAGTCCAGTTCGTCAACCCACGGGGGACAAGTATTGAGTGCTTTAATTGTGGTTCTAGGGTTGAAAAAAGTTTGAGTGAGCGTGTTCATTGTTGTTCCAGTTGTAAAGTCGAAATTGACCGTGATTGGAACAGTGGTATCAATATCTTAAATCGTGGATTAATGGCGGTTGGACTGCCGCTCAATGGCTGTGGTAAATCAATACAGGATATTGAGGAACAGCAAGTCTCATTCGTGAGGAGAGAGAAGCCTACATCATAATCTTTGATTTGATGTAGGAGTAGTCACGTTTTCCCCATTTGTAGTTGAAAGTTCCATTTT
>NZ_JAAHHS010000636.1 GCF_010692395.1 Moorena sp. SIO3H5 | reverse complement strand
GTTAAACCAAAACCATCCATCAGCCAGAATAAAAATTCCAGGACTGATAAATTACCAGACCTGTCCCAACTTCAGGGTAATTTAGGAAAAACGACTCCCAAACAATCTAAACATCAACCACTAGCAGTTGTTAATTCGGGTAACAACAAGGTTCAAGAACCTAAGGGAAACGAAAATGGCGCGATCGCTAACTCTATAAATGATATTGATGTAGAGCCAAATCAAGACTGCATTGACACTAAAGCAACTCCAGAAGGATATGTTAAACATCCTTTAGAACGAGTGTTGGAGTGGTTGGACATAACCATACTTTGGATAGAAGAGCTAGTGGTTAAAAGTTGGCGGTTGCTGCAACGGTTGTGGCCATTTTGAATAGAAGGGAGTAGGGAATAGGGAGTAGGGAATAGGGAGTACCTCACTCTATTTTAAGATTGTTAAATCGAGAGCTAACTCAGGCTCAGGGGCTAAGGATCCATCGGGATAGAGAAACAGAATCAATCGCCCGATTCGTACTGGGCGCTGGCAACTTTTTCCCATCACTGTTTTGATTTGGATAGGCATGACGCCATTAGGGGGATACGCCCACCACTCCCCATTGCGACAAAAGGGATTGCTATAGCCTTGCTCTTCACACCAAGCATGGCAGACCCCACGAATCGCACCGCCGAGATCGTTATAGTGTGAGATTGTCATATATAAACTTTTATCCTTGTGATTGAGGCCACAACTTAGGCAAAAACATTCCTGTGTTTTCCTTATACACGTTATAGTCAGCGGCAAAACTACTAGCTAAAAATTTAGCTTCTTCTTGGCGAGCAACTTGATAGTAGGGAACAAACATTACTACTACTGTGATTAGTAGCCAGAGCTGATTAGTAACAAAAACAGCAGCTAGTAAACAAAGTAGATAGGATGTGTAAAAGGGATTACGAATGAATTGATAGGGACCAGTGGTAATGATATGCTTTGGTAAATCATCAGAATAGCAAATAGACAAAGGCTTTTCCTTCGTTGTTTTCACTGCCCACCAAAACAAAACTAGTGAGCTGATATAGATACTCAGTCCCATTAACCCTAGGATTAAATTGCTTTCTTCAGTCAGAACGATCGTACTGACCTGTAGAACTATTAATGGTATCCATAAGACACCTAGGATCTGTACAGCATTTGGAGTGCCGTTAGGGCGAGTAAATAAAGCCAAGCCTGCCCAAGAAAAACTTATCAAACAAGTTGTGAATAAGATTAGGGCACAAGATTTTAAGACTAGCATGATGTTGGCTCTTCCGTACTTGTTATGCTAAATTAACACTTTGATGAAGGGAGCAGGGAGCAGGGAGCAGGGAGCAGGGAGCAGGGAAGAAGGAACAAATAATGTGTACTTCATAGCTATGATAAACGCTACAATCAGTTATCAAAAAACATAGCTTCCTTTTCCTAGGTAATCTCTCTGTTGATCCCCTGTTCCCTGTTCCCTATTCCCTACTATTTATCGGATTATTCCCCACATCAAAAATAATTATAAATTCCGCATCAGGCATTAATCGCTTCAGAGCCCACAAATGTCCTTCCGCATCCGAGCGATTGCGGAAGCGAGCAACAACAACTCGCTGCATTTTCGGTAACAGCCGCATGACCACCCATGGATGAAGGCGTTCAGAATAGGTCATCATTAAAGTATCTCCTTGTGATTGGGGAGCCAGAGCTAGCCCGTAGATTTTGGACTTTCGCCGGGCTAGCTCTTGACTCTGGGCGTCTCAGCGCCCACTCTTATACTATAACACAAAATTATTTAATTATAACATATTTTGAAAACTTTTGTAAAAAACTGTTTGGGAATCGGGAATCGGGAGCAGGGAAACTATTGCCTCTTGCCTCTTGCCTCTTGCCTCTTGCCTAATCAATATCAGTAGAGTGGGCATCCTGCCCGCCCGAGAATAAGCATGACACTGGCAAGATGCCAGTTCTACAGCTAGATGCCTGCCCGACAATAAGCATGATACTGGCAAGATGCCAGTTCCACAGCTAGATGCCCGCCCGAGAATAAGCATGACACTGGCAAGATGCCAGTTCCACAGCCTATTGCCTATTGCCTATTGCCTATTGCCTATTGCCTATTGCCTATTGCCTATTGCCTTTTGCCTTCCCTACCCTTACTCCTCAAGTAAACTCTTCAACACCTCTTCCGTAAAAGGATTCTTAGCAGCCCGGAGCTCATCTATCCATTTTTGTCGTTGTGCTTTCAACTCATCATCATCGATCCAGTCTACAAATGCCTGAAAATCTGATATCGCTCCTGCAGTATCCCTAGTCAGAGCCCTAGCCAAACCACGACTATCCAGAATATCTCCATCTTCAGGTGCTTTGGCTACTGCTTTTTCACAGGCATTCATCACGTCAGCAGCATATCCATGGAGGCTACCAAACCAACAGATTTCGTTCCAATTATAAGCAGAAATTTCTAGGTTTGGATCTAGTTGTTGTGCTTTTTTATAGAGAGATAGGGCTTTGGTTAATTTACCCTGTATTGCTAACTCCTCACCTTGTTTAATTTTAGTGGGTGCTGCTAGCTGTTTGGCTTTTATCTCTGGCTGTAATTCTAGCTCCGGATTCCATTCTTTGGCTTTTTCAAACTTAGCAATAGCACCCTCAATATCCCCCTCTTTCGCTAACGTCTCACCTTGTTTAACAAGACCGGGAGCTACTGCTACTTTGTCTACGGAATCTTGGCATGTGGTTAAGCTTTCTAAAGCTTCAAAATTCTCCACAAAGTAATCTTCAAGCAACTTACAACCCCTAGCTAGCATCTCACCTAAATCTTCCACGGCCCAGAGTCTGACCGTATTGTCATCTGAGGCGGTAGCCAGCCTCTTACCATCTGGACTAAAACTTACACTATATACCGACGATTGATGTCCTCTCAACAGTGCTAATTGCTTTCCTTC
>NZ_JAAHHS010000635.1 GCF_010692395.1 Moorena sp. SIO3H5 | reverse complement strand
CCCTTTGTGCAGTTCCGACGCCGGAAAATCCCAGCCCGTCTGCTCAGTGCATTTGTACCATACTCGAGACCTCTGATTCAATCCTTCAGCTTTTTCTAACTCGATTTAAAATGGGCGAACCGGGAGTAATAATATACAGTTTAAATGTACAACAGCTTACTAAGGCAGACTAGGATAAAGAGAAATGGAAAAATAACCACTGGTTTAACCAACCCTAGTCTTATGACTCAAACCTTCACCACCCAACACCTTTCCCCAGATGCGATCGCTCAGCTTGTCAAGTATTTGCCTGACTACATCAAAGTTGCACTCCAGGAAAAGTCTACGGAATTGGAATGTTCCCTGGAAGCTACCATTGAAATGGCAATTTCCAACTTCCTAGACGAAGAAGCATTGAGCTTTGAGGATTGTTTACTTGCTCAACGTCTGAAAAATAAGAATCAAAATTGTTGATAAATAGAATAACTAAAGCGATTACGAATTTGTCGCTGTAACTGAATCCGAATGTAAACACTCACGCTGCCGTTGTCCCATTTTCTAAGCACTTAAGTGTATATCTGGCGCGAGTTTTGAGAATGGTCAATTGATCCGCCTTTCCCAACAAGTCATCTAACTCAGCCACCTCATCAGTGCATAGCAATGATTCTACATTTCTCGCCACTAAATCATCCAAACGAGTTTGATATGCCACAGCCAATTTACAACTTGCCAGTGCTTCTAACTCATCTACACTCAAACCAAGTAAACACTCCTCATCCAACCCTAATGGATTAGCGAGTCGAGAATAGGTGTTCCAATCCAATAAAACCCCAACTCGTTCTCCCTGTTCATTCGTGACATACTGTAATAAACTTGTCATATCAAAAACCTTCATAAGACAATGTCATCCTATCTTAGCCCGTTCTGTGTACCTGATGGTTATGCAAACCGCCGTAATTTATGTTGTCCACAGACATGCAATTTTACCTAAATAAAGTAGTAGATGAATATGAGTTGATTCAATTTGTATCTCAAACCCTCGATTTAAGATGTGAAACCTTAAACTATCCTGATAGTCAAGCCGAAGCATTTGTAATGATAAACGACTATGAAATAGGTTTTCCTATGGATATAACTATTTCCTATACAAAGGAAGTTTCACTAGGGAAAGACTATTTGTGGTTAGCGAAGCTTCTGGCTAGGCATTATCAAACTCTGGTGGCAACAGATTTACCAGAAGGACATCCGGACAAAATTAATCCCTATTGTTGGTGTGTAGCAGAACCAAACGGTTATTTAGTAGAAATGCTGGAAGACCTTTCAGATGTTGAAGACAGAGAAGGGTTGCTACTAAATAGCGATTCCAAGAAATTACTGACTATAGTCGGGAAATTGGCTTAACAACCACTGGCTTTGCTTGATCGGATTCAGCATCTTAACCAAAAAAACATCATTATCACCTTACTGGACTGTTCCCTTTGCTATGCAATCCCATATCCAGTATGTTGACGAATATCAGGGGGATGAAAAGCAAGAACAATCCTATCCTTCGGTACTCCTGTGGCAACCAATTCATCCGTGATACCATCCTCAATCCCATCGTAGTGAATCCAGATTTTACCATCGCGGATTTCAGCATGAACTATATAGCAATCCTATTTGAGTTGTGACAGGTGATAAGCTTGAAACCCATGTATAGCAAAGATCACAGTTTTCAAAATTGCCACGACCTATTTAGGATTGCTATAGTACCATATACACGGCAATGCTTTTCCCAACCTTCATGTAGCAGCATAAAATGATTGCGATCGCTACTGATAATTACAGAGGTGGTTACATCACCATAACGGTAAGGAAGATTGGCGTAATACTTTAAAATATTTTCTAGGGTTTCACGCCATTGATCTAAGGCTTGATTTGTGGTTTCCATGTTCTGGGTTTTTAGGGAGCAGGGAGCAGGGAGCAGGGAGCAGGGAGCAGGAAAACAATTTTGTGTACTTGATAGTTATGGAAACTGCCGTATTTTCGGGATTAATCTGTAAATCTATTCTAACCCTTAACCTATACCAAAACCGGTAAAATCACGTACTTCAGGTTCATGAAAAGCTAAAACAATATCGTGTTTAGGCACTCCCATTTCTACTAATCGGTTGGCAAGTCCCTCTTCCGTGCCGTCATGCTGAATCCAAATTTTTCCACCCTTGATATCAATATGTAAAATACAGCCAAAATCACGTTTATTCCCACGCCAACCAACATAGAGCAGTTGGTAGTGATCTTGCTCTGTATCAAAGACAGTCTGAACCTCGTATTCTGGTGCAATTGTTTGCCGTGAAGCCCGTTGAGCACGTTCGGAAAGAAGATGTCGAATATACTGGCGATATTGCTCTACAGCCATTGAACAATTACCTCCTGTTTCACATCATAAATGACTATTCTAATCTGAATACCGCACGGTATCGTTTCTGGTTGAGTGTGATGGGTGCGCCCTAAGCCACCTCAATATATTCACAGAATGACACTGATTCAGGAGCACTTAATCCATCTTCTTTCAATCCTTCCAAATGAAAAATCACTGCCTCAGTAATTAATTGTTTAACTTCTTCTAATGTTTCTGCCACCGCAACACACCCAGGAAGATCTCGAACATAAGCACCGTAGCTATTTTTTCCTTGTCTTGATGCAGTCGCTCATGGGGGGAACCACGGCAGTCGCTCATGGGGGAGACCCCCAAGACCGCGCTGCCTTCCCAAGACCGCGCTGCATCGCTTTTCAATAACAACTGCATAGCGCATTAAATTTTGTCCTCCTCTATTTGAGCTTGTCGCCATATATTTTTAAGAGTCCCAATTGGAACCTCAAGACTTGATTTACCGGCGTTGCGTCAGTCTTCTTTTGAATAGGAGTAGAGTGGGCATCCTGCCCGCCCGAAAATATATTGAAACTGGCAAGATGCCAGTTCCACCAAGAGA
>NZ_JAAHHS010000634.1 GCF_010692395.1 Moorena sp. SIO3H5 | reverse complement strand
TCTGGACTCATGTTGCCAGTCTGATTTTGGGTCAGCATGGTTCTCCCGTGCAGGGGATTGCCCCGAACTGCCAGGGGTTAGTCATACCTGTGTTCGCCGATGAAGGTCGCCGCCTCTCCCAATTGGATTTGTCTCGTGCCATTGAACAGGCCGTTAATGCCGGAGCGCATATTATCAATATCAGCGGCGGACAACTGACTGACTATGGTGAAGCAGAGGACTGGCTCCAACAGGCTGTTCGTCTGTGCCGAGACAATAATGTATTAATTGTTGCGGCTGCGGGCAATGACGGGTGTGAGTGTTTACACGTTCCCGCTGCCCTTCCGGCTGTCCTAGCAGTTGGAGCCACGGATGGCCAGGGACAACCCCTAGAACTCAGTAATTGGGGTCAAACCTATCAAAACCAAGGGATTCTGGCTCCGGGAGAGAATATTCTGGGAGCTAAACCCGGAGGTGGTACAGTCAGACTCAGTGGCACCAGCTTTGCCACCCCCATTATCAGTGGAGTTGCGGCACTTTTGCTGAGTCTGCAACGGCAACGGGGTGAAGAACCTGACCCCCAAAAAGTTCGTACTGCCTTGCTAAAAACAGCCCTACCCTGTAACCTACCAGAAAACGATCAGCGTCCTCGTTGTTTGGTGGGAGAGGTTAATGTTGCTGGGGCGTTTACTGATTTAACAGGAGAAACCATGTCTGAATCTGAAGAACTCTCAACCGTTGAAGCATCAGGCTGTGGCTGTGACGGAACACTCTTAACCAGCCCCCAAGTAGCACTGAATGCTGAGGTAACTTCAGCCGTTGATCCCACAGAAGCTAAACCTGCCGTTGCGGCCTCCTCAACTGAGACAGCGGTAGCCCCTGCCCAACCGACTGAGGTTGCTGTTATTGCTTCTGAACCTCACTCTACACAAGCCCCGGTCACCGCGACTTCTGTATCCACATCAAATCACCAGATCTCTGCAATGTCCAACACTACTGCAAATGCAATTACCCCCAGCCAGCCCGTTCAAGCCAGTGGTGGCGATATAATTTATGTGATCGGAACCCTCGGTTACGACTTTGGAGGCGAAGCAAGGCGCGACTCTTTCAAACAGTTGATGCCACCTTATCAGATTGAAGGGACTCAGGTACCAGCAAATCCCTATGATGCCCGTCAGATGGTGGACTATCTGCAGGCAAATCTCTCGGAAGCCAAGTCCTTAATTTGGACGCTGAATATGGAGTTGACTCCGATTTACGCCCTCGAACCTTCGGGCTCCTTTGCCAGAGATGTCTATGCTGCATTTCAGGAATTGCTCTCTGGGGAAGTACAAGCAGAAAATTCTGAGGAATACATTGAACGGGTCAGTATCCCTGGACGCTTAACGGGAAGAACGGTAAAACTGTTCTCTGGGCAAGTTGTTCCAGTGGTTGAACCGGTAAGTCCTCGTGGCATCTACGGTTGGAGAGTGAATACCATGGTTGCTTCTGCTTTGGAAGCCGTGCGGGGTCAACAGGCAGAGGCAGATGATGAGCAAATGCGGAGAAGCCTCAGCAGTTTCCTCAACCGGGTTTACTATGATCTCCGTAACTTAGGACAAACGTCTCAAGACCGAGCCCTGAATTTTGCGGCAACAAACGCTTTCCAAGCAGCTCAAGCGTTCTCTGAAGCAGTAGCAGCGGGAATGGAATTAGATAGTATTGTAGTTCAGCGCAGTCCTTTCTGTCGGATGGATAGTGATTGTTGGGATGTGCAGTTAAAATTCTTTGACCCAGAAAACAACCGTCGAGCTAAGAAAGTCTTCCGCTTTACCATTGATGTTAGTGATTTAATTCCTGTGACTTTAGGCGAAGTTCGCTCTTGGTCTTCTCCTTATTAAAGGCCTATGAAACCGAGATAAGGAAATTTTTTGATTTCCTTATCTATAACTTAGGGAACAGGGAACAGGGAACAGGGAACAGGGAATAGAGAATCGGGAATCGGGAATCGGGAATCGGGAGCAGGGAATAATAATTAACGCAAACGGTATGATAAAAATACTAATGCTGCGTTGATATCTTACACCAGTACAGAAAAACTTAATAACAGAAGTGATAAAAATCAATTTCATTACTGAAAGCCATGCAGTCAGCCAAAGCGGGTTTACCCCAATCGCGCTTTGGATCAAGAAAGAGTAATCTTTTATCACTGTTCCCTGTTCCCCGTTCCCTGTTCCCTACTTTTACAGATAAATTTTAAACTTGCTTCAAGATCTCAGATCAAAACTGATCGGTTTCTCGTGGTCCGCTAGCACCGCCTTGATTAAGGAATAAGTTACCGGTGGCATCGTTTTGATAGATACAGCGAATTTCTGGTGTACCTTCAAGCACACCAGTGAAACCAAAAGTATTCATCCGATTTTTGCATTCTCGTACCTGTTCCGATGAGATCAGTCTCCTCTGTTCGAGAATTGACCAGTTATTCCGACGTAAAACACACCCAGGTCGCATCTTGGGCTGGGTCACATACACATTAAAGGGATTGAGAGTCACGAAAACTTGCATATCTGTCACCATCGCACTGGCACCATACTGAATACAAAGCTCTGGGTTTGGTGCGCTGCGGTCAATCACTTCACGGGAGGCAACGTTTTCTGGGTTGAGAGTGGCACCAGAGCTAAAAGCAATACCAACTCCCAGTCCCAAGACAAAAACCCCACCAAGAATCGCTAAGGTTGTGTAATTAATTTCAGGTATCCCATTAGAACTGTTGGATTCACGTTTCATTGGATTGAATTAACGTAATTAACGTTTAGTATTTTCTGGGTCAAGATTTCCTGGGAGTAGTTGCTACTTGCCCCCTTCTTTCAGTATGCCAGGTACGCCAAGATTAATCCGGAGCTGGGGAGTTGGGGAGCTGGGGCGATGGGGAGTTGGGGAGCTGGGGAGATGGGGAGATGGGGAGTTGGGGAGCTGGGGAGATGGGGAGATGG
>NZ_JAAHHS010000633.1 GCF_010692395.1 Moorena sp. SIO3H5 | reverse complement strand
TCTGAAAGACGAATTAATTTTGTTGGGATTCTGTTCTAGAGGGTCTGGGAGTGGACACTTTTGGGACAATGCACAATTCCTGACGGGGTTTGGGGTTTTGGGTTTGGGGTTTGGGGTTTGGGGTAGTGGTCTCATTACTCAACCGCAGCAATAGCACAAAACAGATAGATGTGTTCAAAATAGTATAGTTACTATTCCACAGCATCCACTCTCAGGAGGAAATCCTGTGTCATCTCTTCCACCTTCAATTCCACCTGTGTCTTCTCCCCCAACCAACCAATGGCTGCGAATGGTAGGAATGTGGCTAGCAGTTGCTGTCATTGGTGCAGGGCTAGGTTGGTCATATCAAGAATGGCAAAGTTATCGAAATCTAGTATTACGCTTAGAAGAGATTCAGAAGCACCGATCACAACGGGAATATGAAGAATGCATCAATAAAGCCACAACTATTCCTGAAAAGTCCCCTATATATCAACAGACTCAGGTAATTTTCAATGAGTGCGCCGAGAAACTATTTGGCAAAGCTAAGATACTAGCTGCAGCGAACCAATATAAAGACGCAATTATCGAGGCCAATAAACTAACCCCAGATAGTGCTCCTTACCAAGACGCACAACAGTTAATTAATCAGTGGTCATTCAGCCTATTTCAGAAAGCGACCAAGCTGTATCAGGAACAAGGGAAGCTCAATGAAGCCATTGCTCTAACTCAGGTCATTCCTGAAACTAATCTAATTCGTCAAAAATTACCGGAGACCATTGCCCAATGGAAACAAGAGTGGGCTGTGAATGCATCGATTCGCACACAAGCACTTCAAGCCCTGGAGGCAGGTAAATGGCAACAGGCTAAGCAAAACGCTAGGAGGGTGACTACTGGCTATTGGCAAAAGCAACTTGAACCAATTATAGACAGGGCAGATGCGAAAATTTCTACCATAGAAGCCCAGCAAGAGCAAACACGAGTCAGACGACAAGCTCAACAAGAGGCTCAACGACTCAGACGACAAGCCCAGCAAGAGCAAACACGCATAGCCAGAGAAAAAGCACAACAAAAGGCTCAGGAGCAGGATCAACGTAGACAGCAATGCATTAAGCTGGTAACCAAATACACTGAAGACAATCAGTGGGCTCTCAAAGAATACGAAAGGTTAAGATGTGATGATTTTCCCCATGAGCTATTTTAACCAAGCCATTGGGTTGTTCTTATCCTAGACACACTGGTTATTTCCCACGGGCTTGATTAGGCATGATCCCACGATACCCTTAGGCACGCTTACCTTAGGCATTACATATCAGAAGTTAACCCAACATCTAACACCTCAGACCTAACACCTGACACCTAATACCTAACACCTAACACCTAACCCTCAAAACTAAATTGACAGAATAGTAGCTTAGTTTGAGCCCCTGACTAGACCTTAGAGGCTCAAGGATTGCCATAATTTTTGTAAAGTATAATGAATGATTTATTCGCAACTACATGGCTGATATAACTGGCTGGGTGAATCTCCTCACCCCCTTACCATTGCTACCCCCTGAACACCCTCTCCCATCCCTATTGGCAACAGCAACTGAAGCCACTGCTAATGAAGCAGAAAACGGTTCACTGGTGCTTGCCGGAGTGCTATTGAGTCTAGTGGTGATCTACTTCGCCAGTAAACTCGGAGGCGAAATTTGTGCTCGGATTAACTTACCACCGGTATTAGGGGAATTGGTCGGTGGTGTAGTTGTCGGGGTTTCTGCTCTAAATCTGCTAGTTTTCCCAGAAGGGGGCAGTGCGGCTAGCAATTCTTTAATGATGAGCTTTATCCAAACTACCGCTGGTCTCACCCCAGAAGCTACCAACTCAGTATTTGAGTCTACTAGCGAGGTGATTTCCGTCTTAGCGGAACTCGGCGTGATCATCCTGTTATTTGAAATTGGACTAGAGTCTGACCTCAAAGAACTGATCCGTGTAGGTCCGCAGGCCGCTGTGGTAGCTGTAGTTGGGGTGGTTGTTCCCTTTGCTGCTGGTACTGCTGGTTTAGCTTACCTATTTCATATTTCTGCTGTTCCTGCTATTTTTGCTGGTGCTGCCCTAACTGCCACTAGTATCGGGATTACCGCTAAAGTCCTAGCAGAAATTGGACAGCTGAGTTCTAAAGAAGGGCAAATTATCATTGGTGCTGCCGTACTTGATGATGTCCTAGGAATTATCGTCCTGGCTGTGGTGGCTAGTCTGGCAAAAACTGGAGAAGTCGTGATCACGAATGTGATCTATTTGATTATTAGTGCTGGTGTCTTCCTAGTTGGAGCAATTCTAATCGGTCGCTTCCTCGGTCCGTATTTCGTTGCCTTGGTCAAGGAAATGAAAACCCGAGGTCAGGTATTACTGACAGCACTCATTTTTGCCTTTGTCTTGTCCTATATTGCCACAGCTATCCAATTAGAAGCCATTTTAGGAGCCTTTGCTGCTGGGCTAGTCTTGGCAGAGACGGATAAGCGTCGAGAATTGGAAGAACAGGTCCTACCAGTGGCAGATATACTTGTGCCCATCTTCTTTGTTACAGTAGGAGCCAAAACTGATTTGAGTGTGCTTAACCCAGCAGTTCCCAGTAATCGCGAGGGTTTGATATTGGCAACTTTCCTGATTGTGGTGGCAATTCTTGGTAAGGTGATCACAGGATTGACAGTCTTTGGTCAATCAGGAATTAACCGTCTGGCTATTGGGGTTGGCATGATTCCCAGAGGTGAAGTGGGGCTAGTCTTTGCTGGTGTTGGTTCAGCAAGTGGTGCTCTCTCAGAATCCACTGAAGCAGCGATTATCATGATGGTTATCTTAACGACTTTTGTCGCTCCGCCTTTGTTGCGGTTGGTCTTTCAAGAGCCATCTGAGCCGGTGGAAACAGCTGGAGAGTCTTGAGACTTGTGGCTAAGCTATCTGAGCTTGGTGATTAAAGACAATTATTATTGATGCAGGATTCTTCAAGAATCCTGCATCAATAATAATTGTCTTTAA
>NZ_JAAHHS010000632.1 GCF_010692395.1 Moorena sp. SIO3H5 | reverse complement strand
TGTTTAATGTAATCATAATCAGCTTCCCAGCCTAAATCCTTGTAAAATTCCCGATATACTGGATCCCCTGGATACCCGACTTCCGAAGACCACACCTGCTGGGATGACTCATGGTCACGACCAAAGGCAGCAACTCCTGTCTCAGTATAAATGGGGGCATAGGTACCAAACCGTGGTCGGGGACGAGCGTAGAGAATACCATGACTATCCATGAGAAAATAGCGCAAACCAGCATCTGCTAGCATCTCCTCCATCCCTTCGTAGTAAGCACATTCCGGTAACCAGATGCCCTTGGGGCGACAGCCAAAGTTTTGCTCATAATGTTCACAAGCGACGCAAATTTGAGCCCAAACTGCTTGGGGATACATCTTCATCAGAGGAAAATAGCCATGGGTAGCACCGCAGGTGATAATTTCCAGGTTATTACTGTCTAAAAATTTTTTAAATGCCTTGACTAAATCCCTTTCATAGTGTAACCATGTTTGGCGAATGGCGCTGAACTCTTGAACATAATGTTGGGCTAGGTAACGGATATGACCATTATGCTGATTATGCTCAACCTCCTTGTTGGCTAGTTCTTCGAGCAGTGACAGATGGCGCTCATAACGTTCTTGTAGAAGTGGATCCCGTAGCATCGACACCAAAGGTGGTGTCATACTCATGGTTATTTTGAAGTCAATCCCATCCCGCTTTAATCCCTCAAAAACATGTAGTAGGGGAATATAGGTTTCAGTAATGGCTTCAAATAGCCACTCTTCTTCTAGAACATAATCACTTTCTGGATGCCTAACAAACGGTAAATGGGCGTGAAGGACAAGAGCAAGGTAGCCAATAGCCATGATCAAGTAGCAGCCGTGGATAGATTGTTAAAGGAGAATTGACGCAATCCGCGATAATGTTACATTATTTTAAGATTTTAGTCTCAAATAGACAGGGATTGTGCCAGAAAAGGGCTGGTTAGTAACGAGACTATAAAATAATAAAATAGACATTAAATTGTAAGGAAGCACACATCACCAACAAAAAATAACAAATCTTAGTCTTATTCCAGCCTTATTGGTTAAGAGTGCTAACACCAAATTGCATGCAGGCAGCTACACAAACACACACGAACTCCCCAACCTTTCTACAACTGCTGCTGTTTGTCGATGAACGTCCCGGTTCCCGTAAACAGCTCCAGTCTATCCACCATTATCTGGAAACTCTTAAGACAGAGTATCCCTTTGAACTAAAGGTTGTGGATGTTGGGGAACAACCCTATCTAGCTGAACACTTTAAGCTAGTAGCAACCCCAGCACTGATTAAGATTAATCCGAAACCCAAACAAACCCTTGCAGGTAGTAATCTAGTTGCCCAGCTGAAGAGCTGGTGGCCCCGCTGGCAACGCTCTCTAGAAGAAAACCAAACCCAACTTACCCAAGGATTCCCTTTACAACCAACTGTTCGCTCATCTAACTCTTCCGCTGATACATCACCAGAGACAGCTGGTTCCCTAGCTTGTGCCTTGGAACTGATTCGACTCTCTGACGAAGTCTTTCGCCTCAAGAAAGATAGAGAAGAATTGCTTGAGCAGCTGCAATTTAAAGACCAAGTCATATCAATGTTAGCTCACGACTTGCGTAGTCCTTTGACAGCAGTATCCATTGCCTTGGAAACCCTACAGCTAGAACAACCAGTCGCCCAGAATGGTAGAAAACGTGGACTGACGCCACAGCTAAAGGAACGGCTGTTTGAGCAAGCTCGTAATCAATTGCGCACTATCAACCGGATGGTGGTGGATCTGCTGCAAGCTAGGAAGGGAAGTAATGCTGAATTCAACATCCGACCTCATAAACTGAATTTGGGCAGACTTTGCCAAGATGTTCTAGTTCAGATGCACGAACAGTTTCAGCTCAAGGCTCAGGTTCTGCAAACCGACATCCCACAAGACTTGCCTCCTGTCTACGGCGATGAAGAATTGGTGCGTCAGGTGCTAATTAACCTGCTGGATAATGCCATTAAATATACTCCCAAAGGGGGGAAAATTACTGTGTCTAGCATCCACCGTACTACCCAGAAAATTCAAGTCAGCGTTTGCGATGATGGTCCTGGTATACCACAAGAAAATCGCGATCGCATTTTTGAAGACCATTTCCGCCTTAAGCGAGACGAAGCTATAGAAGGCTATGGCTTGGGCTTAGCCCTATGTCAAAAGATTATCCGTGCCCACTATGGTCGCATTTGGGTGGATTCACCGATCAAGGGTGGCAGCTGTTTTCACTTCACCTTACCGATTTATCGATAGGAAATGGGTTTGAAGATAAAAGGTTTAAGGTTGAAAGCGCTTTATTAGTTGAACCGATCAGGTAATCGCGCTGTTGCTCAATGTAATAATTATGACAAGGGAGCTAAGCTACTAGGGATTCAGCCCCAGAATTCCAAAAGTTAAATGCAAGACACCTTAGCTGAAACTTTACCCACAACTAGCAGTGACACTTCATACTTCATTGTTTCTCCCCTCTTGAGAGCGCAAAGCCGCAATAATCTGAGTATTGGCTTTGGGGAAGGGAAACTGATCTACTTCATCTAAGGTGACCCAGCGAATCTCATCACATTCAATAGGTTGGGGAACACCACTGAGATGGCGACAGTGGTGTACACTTAGCACAACACGAAAGTGGCTGTAGGCGTGATTGATTGTGATCAGGTGTTCCCCAACCTCAATCTCAATGCCCAATTCTTCCTGAATTTCGCGTTTAATACATTCCGGAACAGTTTCACCAAGCTCAATTTTGCCACCAGGAAACTCCCAAAGACCACCCAATAAGCCTTTTGCAGGTCGGCGGTCGATTAGAATTTGTCCCTGGTCGTTCCAGATCACAGCGACACCGATATTTTTTGTGGGTAGGGGAGAAGATGGTTCACGCATAGGTATTTCAGATTGAATACCATGATTGTAAGCCTGACAGTAAGATTTCCAGGGACAATCAGGGCAATTGGGAGTTTTCCGAGTACAGATAGTTTGGTTGGGTTGGTTTGCAA
>NZ_JAAHHS010000631.1 GCF_010692395.1 Moorena sp. SIO3H5 | reverse complement strand
CCGGTTGATTATAGCCAGCGGGAACCACTCCCATCTGCTGATAATGAACCGGCATTCCCTGTTGAACCGGCATTCCTTGCTGAACCGGTTGATTATAGCCAGCGGGAACCACTCCCATCTGCTGATAATGAACTGGCATTCCCTGTTGAACCGGCGTGGCGTGCTGAACCGGTTGATTATAGCCAGCGGGAACCACTCCCATCTGCTGATAATGAACTGAATGAACGGGCATGGCTTGCTGAACCGGTGGAGTGTGAGCAGCGGGAACTACTCCCATCTGCCCATGATGAACTGGATGAACGGGCATGGCTTGCTGAATAGGTGGAGTGTGAGCAGCGGGAACTACTCCCATCTGCTGATAATGAACTGGATGAACGGGCATGGCTTGCTGAACCGGTTGATTATAGCCAGCGGGAACCACTCCCATCTGCTGATAATGAACCGGCATTCCCTGTTGAACCGGCATTCCTTGCTGAACCGGTTGATTATAGCCAGCGGAAACCACTCCCATCTGCTGATAATGAACCGGATTAACGGGCATGGCTTGCTGAACCGGTGCAGTGTGAGCAGCAGGAACCACTCCCATCTGCCCATGATGAACTGGCATGGCTTGCTGAACTGGTGCAGTCTGTGCAGTAGCTTCTACAGTCATTTGTCCAGAAGTAGCACTGGGCACAACCGTCGTTTCGTAGACTTGCTGCTGATAAGCCGATTCAGCCGAACCCAAATTACTGGCTTCACTGGGTTGCATTCTTTCTACCTCCCAATTCTGATTGGACATTTCTGGTGTTTCCCCTTTAGTAATTAACTCATATGCTCCAGGAATGTTGAGACGACCTGCCAGACAACGACGAGCATCTGGAACTGTATCTGGGTGGCAAGGTAAGGCACTTTCAAGCAGTGCCTGACGGATGAAGTGAGGATCGGGTTTTTCTCCTCGGTTGAGCTGGATGCTCATTAACAGTGCTACCAGCCCAGATACAATTGGAGTTGCAAAGCTAGTCCCAAATTTTAGGGTGGTACCTCCACCAAGCATGGCTCCCAAGATGTTTTCACCAGGAGCCAAGATTCCCTGGTTTTGGTAAGCCTGACCCCAATTACTAAAATCGATTGGCAATCCCTGGTGATTCATTGCACCCACAGCCAGCACCGAGGGCAAAGCTGCCGGAACATGAAGACATTCACAGGCATTATTTCCCGCTGCTGCAACGATTAAAACACCATTCTCATGACAGTGACGGACAGCCTTTTCTAAAATCGGGTCTGCTGCACCAGATTCACTGAGTTCGCCTCCACTGATATTTATGACATTAGCTCCTTGTTCAACTGCCTGATTAATGGCTCGAGCTAGGTCTATTTGCAACAGTGAACGATTCTGACGATCAGAGAATACTGGCACAATCAGCCCACGACAACCGGGGGCAATTCCCTGAACTGGACTACCATGCTGCCCAAAAATTACGCTGGCAATGTGAGTACCATGACTAGCCATCTTCCCCACAGGAGCATCTGAAACCAGTGTAGGCAGCTTGGTTAGCTGGGCCCCTTGAAAGCTGGGATGAGATAGATCAACTGATCCGTCAAGAACGGCTACACATACGCGCGAATCGCCAATAGATTCATCCCACAACGATTGAATTCCAGGCAATTTTGACGCTGAGTAGTTAAACATCTATTGGTTATCCAGAGAAATGCTAGGGAGAAGGAAGTCCTTGAACCTCCCGTCTTCAACGGAGATAAGTGTGAAGCTACTAGCGCTGGAATCCCTTAGCCACTGCGGCGCAGCGCCCTATAGCTTTCACCCCGATAGACATTGTATACACTCCTCTGAGAAATCTTGAATAAATTAACAAAAATTGACATTCAGACAGAAGAAGAAGAAGTTGATTCCTATTGACAGGAGATTACCTCAACATCGGCTCAGTATTTTAATCCAACAAAACCCACTGATATAGTAATAACTATTACCTGGTAAAACTATATTTTTTTATAAAAATTTACCTAGAAATTATTGGGTTATTGGGTATTTTTTAAAATGATTATTTATATAAATAATATGCATATAGCCTTTCTCATAGCTATGAGATACAAATTATTTTTTCCCTGTTCCCTGTTCCCTGTTCCCTGTTCCCTGTTCCCTGTTCCCTGTTCCCTAAAACCTAAAACCTAAAACCTAAAAATTTGTACCTCATGGGTATAAGACTTGCTATATGTCATTTTTAGTTTTACATCATTTTTACATATATATAATTAAAATTATAATCAAGACTAATGAATAGTTGTTAGTCTTGATTATAATTAATGATTATGACTAATAAGCTATTTGGATATCACTACTTATTTAGACAACGTATCCCCTGTTAAATATTCAATACATATCTTGGTCATTTGTAAAAAATTAGATGCTTTTGCACTGCTCCATATCTAAATTTGGTTAAAAACCATATGGAATAATTTAGTAGTAAACGCTGAATTGAATCTTGACAGGTTAGAAAGTTAAAGGTGATCAAACCAACCTTTAATCTTTTAACCTGCAACTTGTAACCCAATCCAACCTGGAACCTTTAACCTTCAACTGCTTTAGCCTACTGTGGAAGAAACTAACTCCCTTTCTTCTGCCACATCAGGATTGGCTTGAGGAGTATCCGCCTCAGAAGGTGGTACCACTTGCCAGAATTTGGGCAGATATTCAGACCAGTTGTCCAGAATCATGTTGGCTTTCGGGCTACCAGTCCGAGTGGCATGGTCTTGAATTAAGCCTTTCAACTGCTGCTCTCCAGCCGCTGAAATCACCCGTTGAATCTTGACATCCTGGTTCACTTTGGCCGGAAAACTCTCCTCTTGATCTAGGAAGTAGGCTAAACCACCAGTCATACCAGCACCGACATTGCGTCCCACTTTCCCTAAGACTACAATTACACCACCGGTCATGTATTCACAGCAGTGATCACCAGCTGCCTCAATAACAGCATAGCCTTTAGAATTGCGCACACCAAACCGCTCACCAGCACCGCCATGGGCAAATAATGTTCCACC
>NZ_JAAHHS010000630.1 GCF_010692395.1 Moorena sp. SIO3H5 | reverse complement strand
GTGCGGATTTGCTTGTGTGGTGTTGATGAGTTTTGCATTTAGCAGTTTGCTGTTGACTACATCAAGTTAATGTTGAAGGTTGTTCGCCCTAGGCGTCCAAAGTAGTGGTGCGACCCCGGTCGAGTTTCCTGACAAGCGTGAACGCGTACCAAAAGAGGCGAGGTTGACTGTAAAACTTGGGCTTAGGGTCAACCTTCAGCCAACCTTCAACATAGTTACTCCAAAGCATGGAAGTTGATCGTATTGTTTAGCTACAGCGCACCAGCGGCTGTTTTATCCAATACACCTCCAGATAGGTGTGTGGTGATATTCATCGCTTGCAATACTGGGGCCTTGTCTAAGCCTTGGGGATAATCAATTACGCTCACAGCCCCATTTCCCTGCTTGATATTCCAAATTAATGCTGGACTCAAGCCAAGAATGTCACAAAGTACTACTTTATTGATAGCATCATGAGCCACCACTAAGCCAGTCTGAAATCCTGAACCAGATGCCGTAGCTGATTTAACTATCCCATTCCAGGATGGCATTGCCCTTTCCAAAACATCCTGTAAGTTCTCTCCTTCTGGCATTTGTACCGTTTCTGGGGCAACTTTCCACTGATTGAGCAATTCACCATACTCTTGGGAAATCTCTGATTCTAATTTACCCTCCCATAAGCCATGACTGATTTCCCGGAGTCCATCATCAACTTGTAAATTGACATTGGGGTGAGACTGGAGAATAATTTCAGCAGTTTCCTTGGGACGCAGCATGGGGCTACTGACTGCAAAATCAATGGGGATATCTTTTAGAAACTCACCCGCAAGCTGTCCTTGTTTACGACCATTGTCATTTAAAGGAACATCAATCTGTCCCTGGAAGCGAGAGGCACGATTCCAATCGGTTTCACCGTGGCGCACCAACAACAGACGCAACCCTTGGTCAATATCTCCCCTTTTTGGCAATTTTTCCCCCAAGTGGGAGGTTTGATTGAGGGATTCCAATTGTACGGTTTCTCCCCAACCACCAGTGAAATTTAGTACATTGATGGCACAATTGGATTGCCTGATACTATGGTAACGAGCAGGAGTTACCCCAATGGCACTGCTAATTAAGCAGCGATTAATACCATTATGGGCTACGATTAAAATCGTACCTCCTTGATAGAGGCGGATAACCTCTTGCCAAAACTGCTCTGCTTGTTTGTATAGTTCAAGCACAGGAAAATGTTCTTTTGACCCGACCGCTTTGGGAATCACCATGGAAAATTCATGGGGGCGTTCTTTCCAGCGCTGGTAGTCTTCTGGGAATTTTTCCTTAACTTCGTTCTTTTGCAGATTTTGCCAAAGGGGTAAATCGATTTCCATCAGCTGATCTGATAGCTGTAACTGGGGAGCGTTTGGCAAATAGGATAGGATAGTCTCTGCAGTTTGCTTTGCCCGTTGTAAAGGGGAGCAGTAGATAGCATCAAAGCTGAGGCTACTGAGGGCAGTACCAACTTTTTGGGCATCAGCACGACCTTTCTCGGTCAAGACTGACTGATCACTGCGTCCTTGAATGATCTGCTGAATGTTGTAAGTACTTTGACCGTGACGGACAATAACGACGCGGGTAGCCAATCTCTTATTCCTCCATGAGCAGGTATGTGGTTCAGCCGGGTCAGCTAGGGTGACAAATGTATACTGGGTCTACTGAGATGATTCCGAATCATCAAGGTAATTGTAACCTAGCTAGATCATCCCTAAACTGGCAGTGTAAAGTTGGTGACTAGTTATTGGTTAGTAGTCCATTGAGCAGCAAAAAATAACTAGTAACTAATGAGCAAAATGCTTGTGTGTTGGGGGGTTCGATGACTATAAAACGGTTGGTTTTAATTGTACTGACGATTTTTGCGATCGCTAGAATTGGGCTTTCTCTGGTAGAAAGCTGGGGTCAGCCCCAGATTCAAACTAATCTGGAACTTCGCCAAACCAATCTAGTACTCCATGGCTGGGAGTGGAAAAATACAAACCCTGATTCTGCTGCATCTGAGCAGTCTAATCAGGAGTCTAAGGTAGATTGGACTGTGGCTCGAAATGCTTTGATTGGTGCTGAGCCGTTTCAATCTGCTCAAAAACAGTATGAAACAGCCCGTCAATTGGCTCAGACCAATCAGTCAAATGTTCTGACCAAACTCCAAAAATTTTCCATAGGGAAGGTAACTACACCGAACGATAGGTCGCAATCACAATCACCAGCCACTCCCCTGACCCAAAACTCCTATCCCTCCGAGCAGCAGCAATTGCAAGAGTCATTGTCTGACATCGAACAGCTGATTGCTCGGCTGGATTTGCGTATTGGAATTCTCCAAGCTCAACAAGGAAAAACCGATGCTGCTATTGAAACCTGGGATGCACAGACATACCCTAATGGCTCATTAGAAACTGCTGGGGTATTAATGGGTCTATGGAGTGAGCCATCCCTGGTACTACCAGATGCTGAGCAAAAAATTGAACAAAACTTAGATAATTGGTTCCGCTATCGCGCGTTGAGTCAGCTGTATCAAGTGCAGCAGCGCCAAAGTGACCTATTGTCACTCCAAACCCAAGAACAAGAAACGGCTGAACAAGCAATTGTCAAATTATTCGTTATCGCTGTCATCCCAGGATTTAATACCCTATTGGGTTTAGTAATCTTAGTGTGCTTGGTTGGTCAGTTGTTGTTTCAAGGTAAGCAATCCCTGATAGCAACCAATCATAATGTGCCATGGAAAACAGCTTGGGATGGGGAAATTATTTGGCAAGTGCTGATTTTTGGTTTTTTCGCTATCGGTCAACTGCTGTTACCGCTTTTAATTGGTCTGTCACTGGGGATTGTTGGAATTAACCCAGCTAATTTTACGGTACAGATGAGTGCTTTTTATGTGTTGCTAACTTACCTAATCATGGCATTTGGGGGCTTGTTAGTGATGTATCTTTCCATTAAGCCCTTTTTGCCCCTGCCAGAGGATTGGTTTAGCTTCAAGTGGCGCAGCAACTGGATTGTCTGGGGAGTCGGTGGCTATTTGATAGCACTCCCCTTGGA
>NZ_JAAHHS010000063.1 GCF_010692395.1 Moorena sp. SIO3H5 | reverse complement strand
CATCAGTATCAACATCTGTATCAACTACTAGCTTACAGGCAAATACCGTGATTCAGAAAGCATCAGAAAATACTTCAGGCGCTACCACAAATAATCAGTCTGTCGAGCACATTGATGTTGATGAACTAGTAGACAAAGTACACCATAAACTGATGCAGCATCTCACCATAGAAAGTGAGCGGAGGGGATTAACACAATGGCATTAACAGGGTTTAATAATCTAGCCCAAAAAACAGCAGAGTTAGATAAATTAACTATCCTCAAGGAGCAACCAGGAAAAAAATGGCAGGTGGTTTTTCCAGAAAACAAACCAATGCCTCTATTCAATCCTAATGAAATTAAAATTACCAAGACAACCAAATGGCGTAATGAAACTATCAAAAACCGCGATCGCGGTGATACTAAATTTATTGGTGGGGATCCAGCAACCCTGACTCTTGAACTATTTTTTGACACCTACGAGGGACTACCGGAAAGTACATCCGGGGGCGGCAGTTCTGCCCTCAAACGAGTTGCATCGGGAACGGCAACAGCGGCTTCGTCTTTAACTGGTGTGTATGGATTATCAACACCCAATGCTGTAGATGTTCGAGAGTATACCAATAAGATTTTTGAGTTGACTCTGATTGATTCTGATTTAAAACGTCCCCCTGTATGTGAACTCTGGTGGGGGGCATTTAACCGGATTTTTAAGGGGTATCTCGGACAACTAACCCAGCGCTTTACTATGTTTACGCCTAATGGGATGCCAGTCAGAGCCGCCCTCAACTGTACCTTCCATCAGTTCATCCCTGAAGAGGACGAGGAACGGGGAAAGGGCAGTTCTCTAGCACGGGATGACGACCCAATCCACGTTGTCCGACGTGGAGAAACCCTGAGCAGCATTGCGGGTGTTGAATATAATGACCCCAGCGTCTGGCGAGAGATTGCCAAGGCTAATGGGATTACTAATCCCCGTAACCTGACACCAGGTCAAGTTCTGACCATCCCGGTACTTAATCTAACCTCAAATTAACCATGGTCTCGACAGCTCCTCAAACCAGTAGCAATAGTACCGCTACCTCAGTCCCTAGCTTCAGAATTGTGATCAGCGGACAACAGTTGCGGTCTGATGTGATGGCAGTAATTGTGGATGAAAACGTTAGTACTCCCACTATGTTTACCATCAAGCTTGCTAACTGGGACCAAGAAAACCAAGAGTGGATGGATGAGCAACTGTTTAAACTAGGCAGTGAGGTAGAGATTTTTATGGGCTACGGGGGTAGTGCAGGGAAACTGCAAAAATTGATGATCGCTCAGATCACCGGTCTGGAACCACAATTTGCCCATAAGGAAATTCCTCTGTTGACAGTGCGCGGCTACGACTACAGTCATCGATTGCTTCGGGGTTACAACACTCGCTCGTTTACTAAAAAGAAAGACAGCGATATTGCTAAAGATATTGCCAAACAAGCCGGTCTCAAGTATGGGGGAGTAACCACAAAGGTGGCTTTGGACTATGTACTACAGCATAATCAAACAGACATGGAATTTCTTCAGAGCCGTGCTCAACGACTGGGTTATGAGGTAGTGGTTCAAGATAAAACACTATATTTTCAGCCCCATCAGGATAAATCCAAGTCAGTGTTGACTCTAGTTCAAAGAAAGGATTTGCTCAGTTTTTCGTCCCGACTGACCAGCTTGACCCAGGTGGGACAGGTGGAGGTACACGGTTGGAACCCGAAGGACAAGAAAGCCTTCATTGGGCGAACCAACCCTAGTTCTAGTAGTAACAACAGTGGTGCTAAGGCTGTAGATCAGGCTTTAGGTAGTGGGAAAAAAACCACCGAACGTTTGTATCGCCCTGTGTTCAGTCTAGCGGAAGCTGAGCAAATCGCTCACGGGAGATTTAAGAACATGGGTCTAGAATACATCAGTGGGGAGGGTTTGTGTGTCGGACGCCCTGACTTGCGAGCAGGTACCGTTATTACTATCCAAGGGGTGGGTAAACAGTTTAGTGGTGACTACTATGTGACATCCACCATCCATACCTATTCCCATAAACGAGGGTATCGCACAGCATTTAAGGTGAGGAGGAATGGGACGTCATGAGCTTTTATAGGGAGATGGGGAGATGGGGAGATGGGGAGATGGGAACCCACCCCTAACCCCTCCCAGGAGGGGAATATGGGGAGATGGGGAAATACTATACAGTACGGCGGTTTGGATAACTATCAGGTATACAGGATTGTTTTCCCTCTTGCCTCTTGCCTCTTGCCTCTTGCCTCTTGCCTCTTGCCTCTTGCCTCTTGCCTACCCCTCCTGGGAGGGGTTAGGGGTGGGTTCCTCTTGTCTCTTGCCTATTCCCTGCTCCCTGCTCCCTGCTCCCTGTTCCCTAAAAATATGTACTTAAAAAGTCGCAAACCCCTATATCAATTATGACAAGCATAGATTTACTAACTAATTTGCTAGGTTCCCCTGAAATAAGAGGTCGTTTCTATGGGGTTACGGTGGGAGTAGTGACTAACAATAGTGATGAGGAAAACTTGGGGCGAGTCAAGGTCAAGTTTCCTTGGCTCTCAGATGATGATGAAAGCTATTGGGCTAGGGTATTAACTCCCATGGCTGGTAATGACCGTGGTATTTATTTTTTGCCGGAAGTGAATGATGAAGTGCTGGTAGCGTTTGAACAAGGTGATATCAATTTTCCCTATATCCTAGGGGGAGTATGGAATGGCAAAGATAAACCACCTGAGTCTCCTGAAACAGATAAGCAAGATAGTAATAAAAAGACGATTAACAAGCGTACAATAAAATCAATTAGTGGTCATATTATTCGCTTAGATGATACTAAGGATGAAGAAAAAGTTGAGGTGATTTCCCATAATCAACATACTATCCGTTTAGATGATACTAAGGACAAAGCCAAAATCGAAGTAATTGCTCAAAGTGGTCACACTATTCGCTTAGATGATACTAAGGATAAGGAAAAAATTGAAGTAATTGACAAAACTGGCAAAAACAGCATCATTATTAATACTAAAGATAATTCGATTACAATTGAATCTAAAGAAGGTAAGCTTAAGCTCGGTGGTAATGGTATCGAAATTATTTCCGAGGAAGGTATTAAAATAACTGCTAAAAAAAACCTGGATATGAAGACAGATGAGTCATTTAAAGTTAATGCTAATGGTAGCAAAATTCAAACTAAGAATGAGATGCACTTTGAAGCTAGTAAAGAAGTTAAAATTAAAGGAAGTGAGGTACTGATTAATTAACCTTAATGTAAGTTTTATGGAATAGGAAAAATCATGGGTCAACCAGTAGCCAGAGAAGGGGATTTAATAGTGACATCTTGTACGCACCAAGTCCAGGGTCAACCACCTGCTCCTGCGTCGCCAATTGTAGCGCCAATGCCAATTCCTTTCCAAGGAAAGTTCGATCAAAAG
The DNA here is from genome assembly GCF_010692395.1 of Moorena sp. SIO3H5. Lineage (GTDB taxonomy): Bacteria > Cyanobacteriota > Cyanobacteriia > Cyanobacteriales > Coleofasciculaceae > Moorena. Next base: position 24,029 of record NZ_JAAHHS010000063.1, on the reverse strand, counting down.
TTGAGTAAAAAGGTCAAAATTGGTGGTAAACTTGTGGCCTTAGAGGGGAGCCAGGGTAAAACCCAAGCACACCCACCGATACCGCCACCAGGAACGTCACCGATTAAGTTTGTCAAGGAACCTAACAAAACAGCTGAGATTACCAAGGGTAGTTCCTCTGTGAAAATTGAGGGTAAACCAGTGGCGCGCATTGGTGACCCAGTTAAGACCTGTAGTGAATTACCCCCTCCCCACGGCACGGTATCTCCTGGGCCTGGTAAGCCGACGACGGTATTTATTGGCGGTTGATAAGGAGATGGAACCATGACGACTACTGATTTTCTCGGAGTGGGATGGAGTTTCCCCGTAGTACTCGACCCAAATAAACAAATCGAAATGGCGGAATATGAGGATAGTGTCCGCCAGTCGATTTGGATGATTCTGAGTACTGCTCCAGGAGAACGGCTGATGCGCCCGGATTTTGGCTGCGGTATTCATAATTTAGTATTTGCCAGCAACAGCGCTGGGACAGCTGGACAGTTAACAGTGGAGGTACGCCAATCCTTGACCCAGTGGGAACCGCGCATTGAGGTTCTAGATGTAGGTGTCTACCCCGATGAAACCCAATTTAATCGTCTCCTGATAGAAATAAACTACCAGGTGCGACGTACTAATAATCGCTTTAACTTAGTTTATCCATTCTATTTAGACTATTAATTTGGGATGTGGGGTGTAAGGCAAAAGGCAAAAGGCAAAAGGCAAAAGGCAAAAGGCAAAAACAAAACGCAAAAACAAAACGCGATGTTCCTTTGGAACCGCTTCGCGAACGCAATCAAATTAATCAATCGGTTAATCCAATGGTGGGCAGTGCCATAAAACGCGAACGCAATCAAATTAATCACTGTGATCCACTGCCCACCCTACATCAACAACTGCTCTAGCTTCCCTCTTATTAAGGGGGACGGGAGGGGGATCCCAACGGGGGATTAGTAGATTGATCCAAAACCCACCCAGTGATTAATCCGATGGTGGGCAGTGCCACAAAACGCGATGTTCCTTTGGAACCGCTTCGCGAACGCAAGCAAATTAATCACTGTGATCCACTGCCCACCCTACATCAACAACTGCTCTAGCTTCCCCCTTATTAAGGGGGACGGGAGGGGGATCCCAACGGGGGATTAGTGGATTGATCAAAAACCCACCCAGTGATTAATCCGATGGTGGGCAGTGCCACAGAATGCGATGTTCCTTTGGAACCGCTTCGCGAACGCAATCGTAAGGTGGGCAGTTCTACTCCTCTGGCTTCCCCCTTCCGCGCGGGGGACGGGAGGGGGATCCCGACGGGAGGTTGGGTGCATTGAGGCAAAACCCACCCAGATTAACCCGATGGGGGGCAGTGCCTACCAAGCTGATCCCATTCAAATTAATCACTCTGCTCCACTGCCCACCCTACTTCTACAAAACCCGTACGCAACCAGATTAATCCGATGGTGGGCAGTGCCTACCAAGCTAATCCCATTCAAATTAATCAGTCTCAAGCACTGCCCACCCTACATCTACTATCTCCCCATCTCCCCATCTCCCCATCTCCCCATCTCCCTACTCCCTACTTTCTTATGCAAGCTCCAAAGATTGATGAACGTAGCTATAAAGACATCGTTGCCTATACGGAGGTGTGCGCTAAGGCGTTCACAGACTGGCGTCCTTTGCCAGATAACAAGCCGGATGCTGGTCGGTCACTAATTCGTATTTTTAGTCATCTGGCAACGATAGTCGGCGATCGCCTTAATCAAGTCCCGGATCAAAACTTCCTCGCCTTTCTGGATTTGATTGGCACTAGCATTGGACCACCCCGACCAGCACGAGTACCCTTGACGTTTTATTTGGCAACTGGTAGTACAGAAGCCTTAGTTCCTGCTCAGACAGAGGTGGCAGCACCGCCCACAGAAGGAGAGGAAGAAGAGGTTATTTTCGAGACTGAGCGTGATTTAGTCTTGACCAATGTGCAGCTGCAAGCAGTGTTTGTGCGGGAACCGGAACAAGACCGCTATAGCGATCGCACTAAGCCAGGGACGGGTCAAGAAGATGCTGCTTTTCTAACCTTTGCAGGAGATCAGCCCATTGAACATTCCCTCTATTTGGCTTGTGACCACCTGCTGACCTTACCTGAATCGAAAACTCTGACGGTAACTATTGACTCTCCTAATGCAGTTGGGTTAGCAGCAATACCAATTACTTGGTTTTACTGGAATGGTGAGGTCTGGAAACCAATACTAGGAATTATTGAGGGCTTAGAGGTTCAAATTGGCTCTGGTGAAGTTATCGTCCAACCAGGAAAGGCGATAGATTATCAAGGTCAAGAGATTAATCTCAATCAGATATACTCCTTGCCTTGGAGTCCTAATTCTAGTCAAACTAGGCTAGTAGTAATTTCCTACAGTGACTCAGAACCAGTAGTGGAACTGATTGAGGAGACGGATACTAGCAAACCAGCCAATACTCATATCCGTTTGGCCCGTCTAGACATTGACGACCAGAACCAAATTAGCAAGTCGTTCCCAAGCTTGACTAATTCAGGTAACAGTCAGTGGCAGGTGTCGATGGAGAATCTGCCAGTCCCCAGTCAGGATAGTATTAATGGAATCAATGCTGCCTGGCTTAAAGCTCAGCTTACCAATACTCCATTACCTCCACCTCAGTCATTGCCTGGGATCAATCAGATTAGTGCCAGTGTCGAAATTAATGGCAGTGATGTAGTACCAGAGTTGTGCTTTTTCGATACCTATGAACTGGATCTGAGCAAAGATTTCTACCCCTTTGGTGAGGAACCTGGTTTCAACGATACCTTTTATCTGGCTAGTCAGGAAGTTTTATCTAAACCTGGAGCCGAAGTTACCATTAATTTGGTTTTAAGTAGTGATGCTCCACCGGTTAATAACACTGGAGGTGTGGAAGTCCGCTGGGAAGTCTGGAATGGTAGTACTTGGCAGATAGTTAAACATAATACTTCTGGGGACTCTGCTGCCAACTTCACTATTGGCGGTGCATTTACTTTCACCCTCCCTGACCAAATGGAACCGCAGCCAGTGAATGGGGAAAGTAATTATTGGCTTCGTGCTCGGATGATCAGGGGTAATTATGGTACTGAGGAAGCTACCGCAGAACAGACCAGTACCACACTCCACCCATCTCGTGCCGCTAGCACCACACTCACTCAAGCTGTTAGCAGTGGAGACAATACGCTACGGGTCAGTAGCGCTAGTGGCTTTCAATCTAATGACTCTATTGTGATTGGGGCAGAAACTAGTCAACCGGAATATGCGGAAATTAGTAGTATTAGCTCTAATACCCTAACTCTGACCAATACTATCTATTCCGACCATGCTAGTGGAGCAACAGTCGAACTTTTTGAACAAGAGGTTAGCAGTGGTATCAACACCATCAAGGTAGATAGTGTCAGAGGTTTTTTGCCTAGCGATCGCATCCGGATTGATCCAGGTACTGACAAGCAAGAAGACTTGGAGATTGCTAGTATCAATTTCAACCAGAATACCCTCACCCTGACGAGCAACCTCACTCAATCTCATCCAGTGGAAACGAGTGTAGTACTCCTACCAGCCTCAGCTTTAGCGCCACCAGTGGTAAAATCCCTCACCCTAAGCTATAGCTACAACTCTGGTGATTCCCCTCTCTCAGCTTGCTTGACCTACAATGATTTCACCTATGTAGATTGCACCACTCAAGCTAACCAGGATGGCTCGCCCTTTGAGGCTTTTACTCCCACTCAAGACCTGAGACCCACCCTTTACCTAGGCTTTGATGCCCCCTTCGCCAACCGCTCCACCACGATCTATGCCCAGGTAGAACCCCCAGCACCAGGGGAATTGGCCACAAGTCCTACCATAACTCAGCCAGCAGTGATAGTAGCAGAATATTCCAGCCTTGACCGTTGGGTGCGCTTGGGTATTGAAGCTGATGAGACCGCTGCCATGAGTCAACCAGGTTTAGTCCGATTTATTGGACCAACTGACTTGACAAAGCAATCAGAATTTGGTAATGACTTATATTGGCTGCGACTTCCCTGGCAAGGGGGTGATTTTAGAGTGCCACCCCGACTACGGCGGTTGCTGCTGAATACAACTTGGGCAACCCAGGCAACCACCATTGAGAATGAAATCCTCGGTTCAAGTAATGGGAATCCCCATCAGACCTTTTCCACCCTGGAATTTCCTGTATTAGAGGGTCAACAACTAGAGGTCCGGGAAGAGGAAGAAACGGATCTACAAGAGGAGGTGTGGGTAGTTTGGCAACAAGTATCAGATTTCTATGGTTCCGGACCAGAAGACCGTCACTATATTTTCAATCACCTGACGGGAGAAGTAAGCTTTGGCAACGACCAACAGGGAAAGATACCTGCCCTAGGTAGCAACAATATCCGTATGGTTTACTACCGCACAGGTGGTGGTAAACAGGGTAACAAACCAGCTCACACCATCACTGAGCTAAAGACCACAGTGCCTTATGTAGATAGTGTCACTAACGTAGAAGCTGCTAGTGGTGGAGCCGATCAGGAGTCTCTAGAGTGGGTTAAGGAACAAGGACCGAAGACATTGCGCCATCGGTACAAAGCTGTAACTGCCGAAGACATTGAAGATTTGGTCTACCAAGCATCCACTGATGTAGCCAGGGCATGGGCAATGACTCCTGAATTTAACCCAAAAGACTTACAGTGGTTGCCAAACTACTACCTGCCGTTGGAGCAATCAGGGACGATCACGGTCAGTTTATGGTCCCAGGGTAATGATCCCCCAACCAGCTATCAGCTGCAGGTCAAGATTAATGGTCCAGGACAGACGATAGCCTATGACGAAAAAATCTTTACCTCTGACCAATCTAGCGGACGGGAACTGATTTACCCAGTCACACCCAGCCAATTCAGTCTTGGAAGGGAATGGTACGTGACTATGGTCAACTTGGGCGATGTTAACATTAGCGGTGATGTCACCATCGAGTACCCTGATGGTTCTCTGACAGGAAATTTCAACCTACCCCCCAAGAGCACAAGTAACCATGCTGACAATAGCCCTTATCTAAACAGAGGAGATATCGGTCAAGTAGAACTGATTATTCTACCGGATTCTTCAGCACCCCAACCTACTCCCAGTCTTGGTTTGCTTAACTTAGTAGAGGAATACATCCTGGCTCGCTGTGCCCCCACCCTAGACCTGCGAGTGACGGGACCCTATTGGGTAGAAGTTACAGTCACAGCTGAGGTTGTACCCCTCTCCTTAGACCTTGCCGAAACAGTTGTAATTGCGGTCAACGATGCCCTGAACCACTTTTTACATCCCCTGACTGGTGGAGTAGAAGGTCAAGGCTGGCCTTTTGGTCGTCAGCCCCATAAATCAGACCTGTATCGGTTAATCGAATCCGTTCCAGGTGTGAATTATGTTAACTATCTCTCCATTGACCTCGCCGAAATACCTGAGGAACAAAAGAACCGATTTCTAATCTATTCCGGTGACCATCAGATTACTTTGGATTTTTGAGGGAGTAGGGAGTAGGGAATCGGGAATCGGGAATCGGGAATCGGGAATCGGGAATCTTCAACCCACCAACTAACCTTCAACCTTCAACCCACCAACCTTCAACCAACTAACCTTCAACCTTCAACCTTCAACCTTCAACCTTCAACCTTCAACCAAATAACCTTCAACCAACTAACCAACTAACCTTCAACCAACTAACCTTCAACCAACTAACCTTCAACCAACTAACCTTCAACCTTCAACCAACCTTAAACCTTCAACATAATGCCCCTACCACTACCTAACCTAGATGACCGTAATTATGCTGACCTCTTGGAAGAGGCTATTGCTCTAATACCGAAAGAGTATCCTGATTGGACTGACCACAATCCTACTGACCCTGGCATCATCCTGATCGAGATGTTGGCTTGGTTGACGGAGATGGTGATTTACCGGACTAATCAGATCCCAGATGAAAACACAAAAATGTTTTTGAAGCTGCTGAATGGGTCTAAGTGGCAGCTGGAAGGGGATTTGGAGACAGCAGTGCAGCAAACTATTGTGGATTTGCGGCAACGCTACCGGGCAGTCAGTAGTGAGGATTTTGAACAACTGGTACTACAAGACTGGCACGAAACACCAACAGCTAAGGCTCTTGGTCTTTTTGGTGTAGTTGCTAGGGCACGATGCCTTTCTCAGCAGAATCTGGCTTTGAGTGAACCAACTGACAAAGAAGAACCTGCCCCAGGACACATTAGCTTGCTGGTGGTTCCTCAAACGTTGGCTGATAACTATAGTTTGCTCTCCTTCGATGGGGAAGATGATTATCTGGAAATCCCTCACTCAGACCAACTTAATTTTGCTAACGATCACGATTTTGCCATTGAAGTTTGGATCAGAGCTGAAAAAGTCCAAGCTAGAACCCAAGAAACCTATAATAGTATCTTAGAAAAAGGTAGTGGTTCTGGCGGTTTTCCTTATGGGATTAGATATGACAACCAATCGGGTAAATTACAGGTAATTAGAAGTGACGGTACTAACTTTGCTACCATTAGTTCTACCAAAGCGATTAATGATGACAAGTTTCATCACGTTGCTTTTGTCAAAGATAGTTCAATACTGTACTTATATATTGATGGAGAATTAGAAGGCTTTATTGAAGATATAAATTCAGATAATACTATAGATAATACTATTAATACTTCATCCCTTTATCTTGGCTGTCAAGGTAACCAAAGCCATTATTTTCAAGGCACAATAACTCAATTGCGGGTTTGGGGGGAAGTCCGCTTGCAGGCAGATATTAAACAGGAGATGAATAACTTTCTTAAAGGTACAGAAAAGAGATTAGTTGGTTATTGGAATTTGGATCGAGACTCTGGTACTATTGCTCATGATCAGACTCCTAAGCGAAATCATGGAACTATCCAAGGAGCCAGTTGGTATCAACCCAATATCACAGCTAACCTGTTGCAAGGCTTATGGTCTTTCTTGGATGAACGGCGCTTGCTGACTGTACGCCATCATGTAGTTATCCCAGACTACCTACCCTTGCGAGTTTGGGCGCGACTCTATCTAGTTGCAGGGGGCAATGCCGAGCAGGTTCAAAACCAGGCAAACCACGAGGCCAAAGCTTTCTTCCACCCAGTTAATTCCCGGTCTTATTGGGATGGTCAGGGTTGGCCTTTTGGTAGGAGTATTTACGTTTCGGAGCTATATCAATTACTCGATCGCATCCCTGGAGTGGACTATGTTGAGGATGTCATGGTTCATACTCATGATCTAACCACTACTGTTTTAACTCAGGCAAGCCCAAGATCCCAGACTCAGATTACGGTTCAAGACACCACCAGTTTTAATCTAGGGGATACTATTCAACTCGACCCGAGCAGTAGTAATCAGGAGTACTATACGATTAGTAGTATTGAGGAAGGACTAAAACAATTGACCTTGTCTTCAGCTTTAAATAAAGCTTATGGACTGGGAACAATGGTTGTCCGTCCCCTTACTTTTGAGATTACTGAAGATAGCTCTAACCCTCTTGAGTTCAAGGTTAATCAAGTAACGGGATTGGCAGCGGGAGATACGGTTGCGATCATTTTTACTAATAGCAATGCCGAAAATATAGAAATTGACACTGTTGATTATTCCAGCAATAAAATTACCCTAAAACAAGCTCTAAGCCAAACTCCAACCACAGGGACAAAGGTGCTTCAGTTAGGAACCTGGCGGCAGGAACGCAGTAAACCGAAAGAAACCTACCAGTTTATCGAAAAAGAGCTGATCAGAGTTAAACTGAGAAACTATGAGTTAGTAGACTTCAACCTACAGTTGAATTTAGTAATCATGGAATACATAGGGGATCAATGGCAATTAAGCAGCTAGTAAGGGAGTAGGGAGTAGGGAACAGGGAACAGGGAACAGGGAACAGGGAACAGGGAATCGGGATTAGCAACAATAACACCAAACTCCCCATCTCCCCATCTCCCCATCTCCCCATATTCCCCTCCTGGGAGGGGTTAGGGGTGGGTTCCCATCTCCCCATCTCCCCATCTCCCCATCTCCCCATCTCCCCACTATTCCCTATTCCCTATTCCCTATTCCCTATTCCCTTGACTTATGTCCAACAACCCAAGTAGCTATCTAAACTATCTACCAGCTAACTTTCAGGAAGACCCTTTTGTTGGTCGGTTCTTGTTAGCATTGGAGCGGGTAATGAGTGGTTTTTTACCCAGGGATACTGAGGATCCCAATCCTGATCAGTTGGCTCTAGAAGAGTACATTGACCGTATCCATACTTACTTCAATCCCTATAATCATCCTGATCTATCAGTAGAGTCAGAGATAGCACCAACTGAGTTTATACCTTGGCTGGCCAGTTGGGTGGCTTTAAGTTTGCGAGAGGATTGGAGTGAGGAAACTAAACGCCGATTTATTAGCAATATTGTTCCTCTCTATCGCCAACGGGGCACTAAGGCGGGAGTGAAGCAAATGCTAGAACTTTACACTCAAGAAGACGTTAAAATCTACGAATTTGAACAACCCCCTCACTACTTCCAGGTGACAATCACCTTGAATGAGCGAGACCCTCAACTGCTCCAACGTCAGGAAGAAATTGCGAAAGCAATTGTCAATCAGGAGAAACCAGCTCACACCTTTTATGCTTTGCGGGTGTTAATACCCAGCATGCAAATTATCAATCAGCCAACTGGTGCTAACACAGGCATTATCCTTGGCGAGACTACACTATTGGGCACTACAACGATATCGTAACTAAGGGTGTGGGGTGTGGGGTGTGGGGTGTGGGGTGATGGGGAGATAGGGTGATGGGGAGATAGGGAGATTAGGAAAGTATAGCGGTTTCTAGTCTAAATCAGGTAAACAATATTTTTTCACTTTTGCCTTTTGCCTCTTGCCTCTTGCCTGTTCCTGATTCCCTCCTGGGAGGGGTTAGGGGGGTTCCTCTTGCCTCTTGCCTCTTGCCTATTCCCTGTTCCCTGTTCCCTCCTAGAGGAATTGGTGGGCATTGCCCATTTAGATCGCGGAACTGATCAAAGAGCTTTCGAGAGCAATGCCCACCCTACGATTCTCTAAAAACCCAAAAATATGTACCTAATAAAGTCGCAAACCACTATAAACAAACAATAACTAGGAAAATTAAAATGGCAGATTATACTCAGTACCCTTACATTGACAAGCGGGTACGCTACTTTGACGGTGAGTTTTTAAAAGACCAGGATTTTATTGATGAACAAAAGTATCATATTGACCGACAGCGCCGCCTAGACCAATTCCTCCGGGTTTCGGGAATTTGTGATGGTTTTACCCTTGATACTGCTACTAATCAGGTGATTGTCAAACCTGGTACGGCTCTTGACACTCAAGGTCGGCAGATTATTCTGAGTACAAACTCTCCACCAATCGATCTTAGTGCGCACAACAATAATGAAGTTTACTTAGTTATTTCCTATCAAGAGGAACAATCGGATCAGACAACTGATGGCAGTTTAGGTAGCAGTGGTGCCAGGCGCTGGCACGAAAACCCCAATATCCAAGTTGCTACTTTGGAAAATTTGCCTGAGGACTCGATTATTCTGGCAAAGCTGGCAATTGATGGAAACGGTACTGTGACTCCTGATCTCAGTGTACGCCAGTATTCTGGAGTGCGTTTGCCTAGTGGTAATTTGGATAGTGGTGCAATCACTGGACCGACCCTGCGTTCTGGTGGTAATAGTGCTAGTAGTTTGGTTGTTATTGAAGGTGATTTGAATGTTACTGGTGATACCACAGTAAATGGAAGTTTAAGCTTCAGCAGCAACGTCTCTGGTGAGCGACCTCTGTTAATGGAAGCTCCCAACAGCAACAATCATCGCGGTGACGGTACTCAAGAGGCAACCGGCTTAGTCTATCGAGTCCAAACCAATCCCAATGCTGGTGAGCCTATCTTCCAAGTCAGAAGCTCAGGGGAAGCAGTTCGTTTATTTGTAGAGCATGATGGATGGACTGGCAGTCAACACAATTCTGCATGGTTTGGAGGTACTGACAGAGCTAACTACTTCGCAGGTAATGTTGGTATTGGCATTAATCCGGCTGAAGAACCATTACACATTCACTCGGCAGCAGGTCAAGGATTGAAAATTGCTGCAGCCGATAAAACTAGCATCATAAAATTGCATGTGGCGAGTGGTGATTATGGCTTCCTATGTTTAGAGGGAAGTAATGGAGATACTGTATTGCGAGGTGGTGATGATCACACTTCCAGCTTCTCTGGTGATCTTAGTGTAGGTGGTACTTTAACTGTTACTGGTGGAACCACTCTCAATAATTTGACCATCGACGACTCTGCAACCCTCAGTTTCCAGAACAACACGCGGCAGATGATTAATTTGTGGAATCAAAGCTATGGCATCGGTATTCAGAGTCATACACAGTATTTTCGCACCGCTACAAACTTTGCCTGGTACAAAGGTGGCTCTCATCACGATAACGAACTGAATGCTGGTAGTAGTGGCACAGTCCAGATGGTGATTAAAGATGGTAATGTTGGCATTGGCACAGCCGATCCAGGTTCATCGAAATTAAAAGTACAAGGGAATTTAACTGTTACTGGCAGCTTGAGTGCTAGCAGCAACGTCTCTGGTGAGCGTACTCTGCTCATGGAACCTCCCAAGGATGGCAATCATCGTGGTGACGGTGGTACTCAAGGGGCAACCGGCTTAGTCTATCGAGTAGAAGAAAATCCCTCTGAGGGTGAGCCGATCTTCCAAGTCAGAAGCTCAGGAGAAGCAGTTCGTTTATTTGTAGAGCATGATGGATGGACTGGCAGTCAACACAATTCTGCATGGTTTGGAGGTACTAGAGATAACTATTTCGCAGGCAAGGTTGGTATTGGCATTAATCCGGCTGAAGAACCATTGCACATTAACTCCGCAGCAGGTCAAGGATTGAGGATTAGTGCAAACGATAAGACCAGCTTGATAAAATTGCATGTGGCCAGTAATGATTATGGCTACCTACATTTAGGGGGAAGTAATGAAGCTACTGTATTGCGAGGTGGTGATGATCACACTTCCAGCTTTTCTGGTGATCTTAGTGTAGGTGGCACTTTAACTGTTACTGGTGATACCACTCTCAATAGTAATCTTAGTGTAGCTGGGGCTTTAACTGTTACAGGTGGAACCACTCTCAATGGTAATTTAACTGTCACTGGCAGCTTTAGTGCTAGCAGCAACGTCTCTGGTGAGCGTACTCTGCTCATGGAAGCTCCCAACGATGGCAATCATCGCGGTGACGATGGTACTCAAGGGGCAACCGGCTTAGTCTATCGAGTAGAAGAAAATCCCAATGCTGGTGAGCCGATCTTCCAAGTCAGAAGCTCAGGGGAAGCAGTTCGTTTATTTGTAGAGCATGATGGATGGACTGGCAGTCAACACAATTCTGCATGGTTTGGAGGTACTAGAGATAACTACTTTGCAGGTAATCTTGGTATCGGCACAACAGATCCAGGTTCATACAAATTAAAAGTAGAAGGTAATACCTTTCTTAATGGAAAAGTACAATTAGGTTCAGGCGGTACTAACTTTCAGCGAGTAATTGCTGGTAGGGTGAATTCAAATGGGACTAAAGCCTCAGGAAGTGGGTTCAGTAGCACACGCACAGGCAAAGGAACATATACAGTTACATTCTCTCCAGCCTTTTCCTCTACTCCTGTTGTCGTTGCAAATTGCAGTGACGAGGCAGATGACAATTTAATAAATATTAAAGTCTCATCTAGTAGTGCAATATTTTATATGACTGACGCTAGCCCCAATAATAATGCCGAGAAGGAGGATGGTAGCTTTAATTTTGTGGCTTTTGGGCTGGGTTAATCATTGTTTATTGATCAAGCCCTAGTGATGTGATTCCGGAAAATATTCTATACTTCATAAGTATAATTGTAGGGTGGGCAAAGCTATCGAAAGATAAAAATTTAACCCCGATAAATTAAATGCCCAATGCCCACCAATGCCCAAGATATTGAAAAAATTTTTTTTACTGATTAAATTAAACCATGAAAGAAAAACTCGAACAACGCTTACAATCCCTGAAATCCGAATATGAAGCTGGTCAAAAAATGCTAGCCGAACTAGAAGCCAAACAAGCCAACCTACGAGAAACTTTACTTCGGATAAGTGGCGCAATTCAAGTACTCGAAGAAACCTTAGGCGAAGGAACTGATACAGGGGAAAACAACACTCAGCCATCGGAAGTAGTAGTTGAATCGTAGAATCGGGAATCGGGAATCGGGAATCGGGAGTCGGGAGTAGATAATCGTAGGGTGGGCATTGCTGATCGCGTAGCGTGGCCTTTTGGCCAATCTTAATCATGATTGAACCCCGATCAATTAAATGGGCAATGCCCACCAATACCCACCTAAAAAAATGCGATCGCGTAGCGTGACCAAAGGTCAATCGCTCTTCTTCTAACCAAACTTAAACTAGAGGTATTTGCGAACGCAATTTCCTGCTGTTGGAAACAGGCAATGTCCACCGGACAAGCACTGGAAAATGCGTACGCGTAGCTTGACATGCATGTCAATCGCACTGTAACCATTAAGCCGTTAGCCAAGGCCAAAAGCCACGCTATGGGAAAGAGGTTTATGTTAAGCTGTTCGGTGTAGCGTGAGCCAAGCCTAACGGCTGACAGCTGACCCCTGAATGATTAGGTTATGGAAACGACAAAATTGTTGAGTCAAGGTCAAGTTATTATTCCTAAGTCTCTACGAGATGCTCATCACTGGGAAGCAGGTCTTGAGTTAATCGCGATTGATACGGGAGATGGGATTCTTTTAAAACCGAAAAACCCTTTTCCAGAAACATTATTAAATGAAGTGGCTGGTTGTTTAAAGTATGACGGCACTCCTAAAAGTCTTGAGGATATGGATGAGGCGATTCGGCAAGGGATAGAGGAGTTATGGCATGATCGCTGTTGATACGAATATGGTTGTTCGGCTATTGACTCAGGATGATCAGTTACAGTTCAACAAGAGTGTAGAGATTTTCAGGAATCAAGAGGTTTTTATTGCAGATACGGTAATTCTAGAAACGGAATGGGTTTTGCGTTTTGCTTATAAGTTCAAACCCGCCGCTATCTGTCAAGGGTTGAGAAATCTTTTTGGTTTACCCAATGTTCATCTTGCCAACCCTAGCTTGATGGCTCAAGTTATCCAATGGCATGAAAATGGTTTAGATTTTGCTGATGCCTTTCATTTAGCCCTGAGTCAGCATTGTTCAGAGTTTTACACGTTTGATCAGAAATTTGCTAAAAAAGCTCAAGGGTTAACCCAATCTCGGGTGAATAAGCTCTAAAGAATTTAGAATTTAGAATGAATAATTTAGAATCGTAGGGTGGGCATTGCTGATTGAGATCATTTGAACAGCGATCAATCACATGGGCAATGCCCACCAATCTAGACAATCGTAGGGTGGGCATTGCTGATCGCGTAGCGTGGCCTTTTGGCCAATCTTAATCATGATTGAAGGCCGAGCAATGACATGGTCAATGCCCACCAATACCCAAAAATCTTTGGGTGGGCATTGCTCAGGTGAATTCGGATAGGATTGGGGGTTAGAAACCAGCAATGGGTACCCTGGTTGGTGGGCATTGCTTAGGGAAATTTGGGCAGAGTTGAGAATTGCAAACCGGCAATGCCCACCCTACAAAAGCTTCAACCAAATAACCTTTAACCTTGGCCTTGACCTTGGCCAAAGGCCTTTGGCCACGCTACGCGAATGGCCACGCTACGCGAACAACCAAATAACCTTTAACCTTTAACCAAATAACCTTTAACCAAATAGTACCCTCGTTGGTGGGCATTGCTCTGGTAAATCCCGGCAGGTTTGAGAGTTGGTTTCAAGCAATGCCCACCCTACAAAAGCTACAAAAGCGATCGCGTAGCGTGACCAAATGTCAATCGCTTAGCGGCTCCATTCGCGTAGCGTGGCCCAAAGGCCAAGGAGCATCGCACTAGAAAAATCTCCTGAGCCAGAGCGTCGAGCTAAGAAAGATGGTGAAGGTAAAACAGTTCTTGAGTTTTCTGTGATGACGAAGGGAGTTAAACTAGGAAAATTTTTGGCATTGAATCGAGCTGCACCAGTTCACACTCAGGCTTTTGCTCACCTAGAGAGTATTGCAGGGAAGTATGGGAGGTGTGCTAACTTGGGACAGTTTGGGAAGTTTGGGAATTCGACTAATTTCTAGTTATGAGAAATCCTAAAAAGCAGTTAAATATTTTATCATTGACTCACTATATGGTTGGGGGATTTTTTGGATTTTACTCCCTGTTTATACTAATGTTATATATTCCTTTTGGTCTGTTCATGATTGGTGCAACTGACTCAATTCCTTCAGACTTATCAGGAGAGTTATCAGAGTGGTTTAAGTTATCACGAAATGTCTCATCGGACTTGCCTGGCTATTTGCTAGTCATTTCTGGTGGCATACTTTTCCTCCTTGGAGAAATATTTGCTTTTGCTATCATTCTCTCTGGATATATGCTCAGAAAAAGCAAGAATTATTGGTTTTCATTTATGATAGCTTGCCTACTCTGCTGGTTCAGACCATTTGGCACACTTGTTGGAGTTTTAACGATTGTTGTTCTATCTCGGCAATCTGTAAAAAAATTATATCCTTTTAAATATTAAAGATAAATTGTTAATGGTTTAATTATTATCTATCGCAAAGGGAACAGGGAGCAGGGAGCAGGGAGTAGGGAGTAGGGAACAAAAATTATTACAATTCATTTAGGTACCCTATTGATTGAATTGAATGCGATCGCCTTTGGCGCAGCAAAGCTGATCGCTAGCCAACGCCCTTCGGGCTAATCGCATAAGCGCGGAAGCTGAGGCCTTTGGCCACGCGGGGCGCGTTCGCTTCCGGAGCGTAGCGTGGCCCAAAGGCCAAGGCCATCGCACTCAGCTGTTAACCCTTACACTAATTGCAACTATAGCGGTTATCATAGTTTAAGCATGGGCTGATAGCTGAACGCCCACGCGTGCGCGTAGCGCATAAGCTGATAGCTTTCTTCATAGTAATCAGATAAACAAAATTGTTTCCCTATTCCCTGTTCCCTGTTCCCTGTTCCCTGTTCCCTGTTCCCTGCTCCCTACTCCCTACTCCCTACTCCCTACTCCCTATTCCCTATTCCCGACCATGAGGTTTAAGCAGGCTAGCCAAATCAGGGCCACTGGGAATAATTCCACCTGGATTGAGGGGGAACAGATTTCCGTAATAATCCCGCTTGACATCCTCTAAGCTGCAGGTATCAGCAACTCCGGGAAGCTGATACAAGTCACGCAGATAGGGACCTAAGTTATCGTAGTCCTGAATTCTGAAACGGTTGCACTTGAACAATCCATAATAGACCACATCAAAACGGAACAGAGTGGTAAATAGACGCACATCCGCCAGAGTTACCCTATCCCCACACAGGTATCTACTGGTCTCCAGGGCTCGATCAATTTTATCCAAGGTTGTGAATAGCTGATCGCAAGCTTTCTCATAAGCCTCTTGGGTCTGGGCAAAACCACAGCGATAGACTCCATTATTCACCGTGTGGTAGATTGTCTCATTCCACCCATCAATAGTTTCCTTCAGTTCCTCTGGATAAAGGTCTAGGGTAGGATTAGTAGCAAACTCATTGAACTGTGAGTTCAGGATTACGATAATTTCTGCACTCTCATTGTTAACAATGGTTTTGCTCTGTTTATCCCACAGCACTGGAACTGTGCAACGACCGTTGTAGCCTGTTTGTGCCAGCTCGTAAAGCTCAGGAAGCGTGTCGCACCCTTCTTGCTGATCATTAAATACCCAAATCCCCTGATTTGAAGAAGGAGAGGCAATGAATACCGGTATTGCCTCTTGGAGTCCCTTCAGTGCCCTGACCACCAGAGTGCGGTGCGCCCAAGGGCAACCGAGTCCTACATAAAGACAGTAGCGTCCTGCTTCGGGTTGGTAAGAATTCTCTGCTTCTGTCCCAATAAAATTCCTAAACTGGCTGGCAGGGCGAATGTACTCTCCAGAATTATTCCGTGGAGCCAGCTTCGACATCATCATTTGCCAGAGAGTTGTCCAGACAAACTTTCCCAACCTGATGATCAGTGTTGGCGGGAGTGACTTGCCTTTCTTCTTAGTTTCAGCAGCTCCGGTCATGATGGTCATTTAGTAAGACATATAGCGCTACGGGCAAGGCAAAAGGCAACAGGCATGCATGCTAAAGTTTTCTATAACAGCTTTTGCTGTTTGCATCAATGTCAAACACCTTAATGCGTAGTGCTATATATACGATACCAACAAATTCTGAACAGTGGCCTGATTACCCTAGTAGTGCTAAAAAAGAACCGTGACTTACGGTGTTCAAGCCACGGTTCTTTTTGAGTCAAATCTTCTGGTTTTCCCAACCAAACTAACTTCTGTTAGCTTTCGTCTGCCTTAGAATTATCTTCTGGATCATCGATTTTTGGTACCCAATTAGGACTTTCTGACCCTTCCCAACCAGCAGGACGTTTAGAGTTGTACCAGGCAATCGAGCCAATCACAACTGCTGCCACAAAACCCACAACATACACTAGGGTAAACCACAAGGGAAAACTGCCTGCTTCCATCAATACATACATAGCCAGTTTAGATTTTCTCGTATTTCCGTTATCGTACCATCCAGCATGATGGCTTTGATAGGGTAAGCTATCAGCATTCAGCTATCAGCTATCAGTATTCAGCTATCAGTATTCAGCTTATAGGCTACCTCCCAGCGTCGTTCGCACAGCGTGGCCAAAGGCCAAAGCCTGTGCCACAAAGCTGTTCGCGCAGCGTGGGCCAAAAGCCCACGGCTGACCGCTGACCGCTGACCGCTGACGGCTAACAGCAACTACTTTCTAGCTGCTGGGGGAGCTAAGGGACCTCCTGCTGGCCTGCGTTGAGGCTTAGGACGAGCCGCCGGTTTGGGAGCAACTCTCGGTGCTGGTGCCCGCCTTGCCCGTGCTGGTGCTGGTGCTGGTCTGCGCCTTGCTGGTGCTGACCGCCGTTTCGGGGCAGTGTTTCTAGGAGTATAGCGTCTGGTGGTACTTTTACGGGGATAAGACCGTTTAGTTGTTGTAGCTTTGCGACGGTAATACCGTTTGGGTTGAGAGCTTTTCCTAGATACCCTGACCCGACTACTACGCCGCCGTGTAGAACTAGCTCTTCTGGTTGAACTACCTCGTCTTGAACTAGTTCTTCTCCTTGACCGAGTTGTGGAAGCTGTAACGGTAGTGGGAACAAATTTTTTGTAAACAACTCGTTTAGGTTTAATCGGCTGAGCTTCAATGGTAGCTTCCCGACCTGATAACTTCCTGGGGCGCTCAGTAAAGGACTCACGGTCTAAGTCTTCGATTACCTCCAACATGAACCGACGCCAGGTGGCAGCAGCAGTTGCACTAGATCCCTTGGTAGGCTTGTTATCATCATTACCTAACCAAACCCCAGCTACTAATTGGGGAATATAGCCCACAAACCAGAGGTCACGAGCATCATCAGTAGTACCGGTTTTTCCAACTGCTGGTCGTCCAATTTGAGCCGCTGTCCCAGTACCCCCGGTAACTACACCCCTGAGCATCCAGGTCACAATGGCTGCTGTTTCTGCATCAATAGCTCGCTCACCCTCGACTTTGTGGTCATAAATCACCTTACCGTGCTGGTCAATAATGCGGCGAATTCCATGAGCATCGTGGTGAATACCTTGGGCGGCTAAGGTGCCATAGGAATTGGTGAGTTCTAACAGGTTTACCTCAGATGCTCCTAAGGCTAGGGAGTAGGTGGAATGGAGTTTGGATTTAATCCCCATTTTCTGAGCCAGTTTGATGATTGGGTCCCAGCCCACATCCACTAGGGTTTTGACTGCTACTACATTTATCGAAGAAATCAGGGCATCCCGCACTGAGATCGAACCCCGGAATCTCTCACTGTAGTTTTTAGGTTCGTAACCATCTACTATATATCCCGCATCCATGTAGCCTTTATAGGGAGACATCCCTGTTGCTACTGCTGCGGCATACACGAATGTCTTGAATGTAGAACCAGGCTGACGCTGAGCTTGGGTGACCCGATTGAGGTAATTATTGCTATCTAAGTCATTAAAATCCTTACCCCCAACCATGGCTTTGATCTGACCATTGCGGGGATCGACGGCAACTAGTGCAGCTTGTCCAAACCGCTGGTAACGACCATAGGTTTTCATGGTCTTTTGGACAGCGATTTCAGCAGCATCTTGCCACTCTAAATTAATTGTAGTTTCAATGGTCAGCCCTTTCTTAGCCAGTACTTCTTTGGAAACGTATTTGGGCAATTCTTGTTGAATATATTCCGTGAAATAGAATGCTTTACGCTCCAGTCGCTTCGGTTGGCTTGCCTTAATAGTTAGGGGCTCGGCCATGGCTTTGTTGGCTTCAGCCTGGGAGATGTAGCCATTTTCCAACATCCGCTGCAATACTACATCACGACGCTCTTTGGCTGCTTTTTGCCTAGAGCTATCGATTTTGCCCTCAAACAATGGCGAGTAAACACTAGGAGCTGGGGGTAATCCCGCCAGTGTTGCCATTTCTCCCAAGGTCAGGTCTTTTACCGGTTTACTAAAATAGACCCAAGCGGCATCAGCAACCCCGTAAGCACCGGAACCCAAATAGACTAAGTTTAGATAGCGCTCCAGGATTTGATCTTTGCTCAAATCCTGCTCAATTTTCTGCGCCATGCGCATTTCTTTGAGTTTCCGTACGATGCTGCGTTCGTGATCAAAGAAAACAATTCTAGCGAGTTGCTGAGTAATCGTGCTACCACCTTCTACTACTCCCCCAGCTTTGAGGTTAGCCACAGTAGCACGAAGAATACCCTGGGAATCTACCCCTTTATGCTCTTTAAAGCGTTGGTCTTCAATGGCAATGAACGCTTCCATCAGGGTTTCGGGTATTTCCCAAATCTTGAGGGTCTCATGGCTAGCTGGCCCAATTTGCTGGATAATAGTGCTGTCGGCAGCTTTAATCGTGATCGTGCCATCTCGAACATAGGTCAAGACATCCTTAGTAGAATCTGGCAGAGAGCTTTCTAGCTTTTGCCAACCCCAACCCAATGCGATCGCACTGCCACCCACCCCTAGTCCGAGCCAAAACCAGGAGCGACGATAGATTGCTTTTGGTCCAATTAGCGGTTTGATAACCGTACTAGATACACGCTTAATTCCGTTGAGAGTTTGGGCAACTACCCTCGGTCGCTTCCGCCGTCTTGGCTTTGGTGAGGGGTGCTTGCCATCATTAGACTCAACACTTTGATTCAAATCCGATTTTTTCGCCAGTTTCTTTGAGAGATTCTCAGAGTTGTGGCTATGCCGATCTTGGGGCTTCGGGGAAAATATTGACACATCAACTCCTTAGCAATACAAAAGCAGCCATAACATGTTGTCGTATAACTTGTTGTCTATTTTAGGGCTTAAAATTTTAAATTTAGTGAATCTGTAACTTTTTTCCTTCTGCTTGCCTAAAATCCGGATTTATACGTAGTAGTCATGATGTCATTGGTCATTCATTATTGGTTATTTTTCACTACTAGTTAAGCCCTTGGTGAGCGACTAATCATGACCAAAGCATAATGGAAATATTAAAATAAACGTTATTTTTTGCTATTTTTCAATCCAATACGTCCTCTTTAAACCCTGTGGTATTTTCCTCCGAACGTCTTTTGTTTACACCAGCCACTGCTGACGACCATGCCATTCCTACTATCTTTGCCTTTCCTAATCAATACAACGTCGGTATTACTAGTCTCGGCTACCAGATAGTGTGGGCATCTTTAGCCTTGCGCCCTGACCTAAGGGTCAGCCGCTTGTTCACCGATTACCATGAGCCATTACCGAGACATCCAGAATTACTAGGATATTCTATATCATGGGAATTAGATTATGTCAATATCTTAGGGGGATTGGAATTTTTGGAGATACCCCTATACTCAGCACAACGAGACTCTAGCCATCCCCTAGTGTTTGGTGGGGGTCCCGTGTTAACGGCTAATCCAGAACCCTTTGCTGACTTCTTTGATGTGATTTTGCTCGGAGATGGGGAAATCCTGCTAGATAATTTTATTGATGCTTATCAAGAGGTTCGCACTGCTGAACGTAATACTCAACTCCAGCATCTGGCCCAAGTACCTGGAGTTTATATACCCAGTCTATATCAGGTAACCTACCATGACCTAACCAGTGCGATCGCATCCATTAAACCAGTCTGTGATCAGATTCCTGCCACCGTATCTAAACAGACCTATCGGGGCAATACCCTATCTGCTTCCACAGTGGTTACCGAAAAAGCCGCTTGGGAAAACATCTACATGGTAGAAGTGGTGCGAAGTTGTCCAGAAATGTGTCGTTTCTGTCTCGCCAGTTACCTGACTTTACCATTTCGTACTCCTAGCGCGATCGATTCCTTGATTCCAGCTATAGAAAGGGGATTAAAGGTAACAGACCGGATTGGCTTACTGGGAGCATCCGTCACCCAGCATCCCGAGTTTGATGTGTTGTTAGATTACCTAAATCAGCCACAATACGACCATGTGCGCTTGAGTATTGCCTCAGTGCGAACCAATACAGTTACTGAAAAACTAGCCCAAACCCTAACTAAACGTAACACCCGTTCCATTACGATTGCAGTAGAAAGTGGCTCACAACGGTTGCGGGAGATTATTAATAAGAAGCTCACCAATGACCAAATTATCCAAGCAGCAGTGAATACTAAAGCAGGGGGATTAAAACGTCTGAAACTCTATGGGATGGTTGGAGTGCCGGGAGAGGAAATAGCAGATGTTGAAGAAACTGTAGCGATGATGGAACAGATTAAGAAAGCAGCGCCCGGTCTAGGCTTAACCCTAGGTTGCTCTACCTTTGTTCCCAAAGCTCATACACCCTTTCAGTGGTTTGGTGTCAATCCCGAAGCCCAGAAGCGCCTCAAGTTGTTGCAGAAAAAATTGCGGACGCAAGCCATAGACTTTCGACCAGAAAGCTACAACTGGTCAGTAATTCAAGCACTGATTTCCCGAGGGGATCGTCGTTTATCCCAACTATTAGAACTAACCAGGCATTATGGGGATTCCCTAGGCAGTTTCCGCCGTGCCTTTAAACAATTGCGAGGACAGATACCTGAACTAGACTTCTACGTCTATACCGACTGGTCAACAGAGCAAGTCTTGCCTTGGAGTCATCTGCTTGGGCCACTTCCCCAAGCCACCTTGCTTAAGCACTTAGGTGCTGCTAAAGCCCTGGGCGCAGGGAATGGGGAATAGGGCGTGTGGTAGGTGTGGAGCGTCAGTTTATTATTAAGGATTCAGCTAATGCGCTACGCGCACGCGTGCGCGTTCAGCCAAAGGCCTGTGGCCACACTACTTGAGCTCCGAACAACTTTTGAATAAAATAAGCTGACGGCTGACAGCTGTTCGCGTAGCGTGGCCACAGGCCTTCGGCTGAATGCTTAGATTTATTACTATTACTAGTTACAACCTATGCTTGAGCTCTTAACTGAAATACAGAATACATGGCAGGATATAGTCCTACCTGTAGATAAAAGAAAAGATTGTTGGACAGTTAGTCAACAATTCCGTGATCATGTCAAACAGTTTTTTCCGAAAAAAAAATCTACTTTATTAGAGGTAGGATGTTACAAGGGCATGACCGCAAAGCACCTAGCGGATCACTTCACTCAATATCTGGGTTTAGATGTTAACGATAGGTATCTGAGAGTAGCAAGACTAAACAATATTTTTAATTCCCATGTAAAATTCCAAAAATTTGATGTGTATACTTCTGATTGGAATCAGTTAACCTTTCCTGCTGATGTGGTTTTAATAGATGCACGTCACAAATATGAGTATATCAAACAAGATATTGATAACTGTTTAAAGCGATTTAATCATGCATTGATAATTTTTGATGATTACGGAGCATGGGAAAGCGTCTATAGGGCAGTTAATGAAGCGATCGATGACGGTAAGTTAGAAGTAGTTAAAGAAATTGGAGTTGAGAAAGGCCAGCAACTGTGGCCAGATCAGAATAATCCATACTCTTACACACATTTTGGCTCAGAAGGATTAATTTGCCGTAGTAGTAGAGCCGTTTTCAATTAGGTTAGGTTTTGAGGGAGCAGGGAGTAGGGAGCAGGGAGCAGTGAATTCAAACCGAAAATCCGACTCTAGGGTTGAGTAATAGTTGTTCTCTACTTCATTTGTTCCGGTAGCGGCTTAGAGCATTGGATTCCGTCAAGTCAAAAAGACACCGCTTAACTAGTTAAAATAACTTAACGTTAATTATTCTTAACAGAAAAAGTACCCTCAAGGGTACCGTCAAGTTGGGGTTATATCTGATATTTTATAAATGTGTTGATGAAACGTAATTGCAGCAAGAGGTAAAACCCATGCCTTACAAATACTATAACCCCTGTGTGTTCCAAGTTCCGATCAAATTAGAAGTACCCATTGTTCTCGATATCGCTGTCGCTGCTAAGCGTAAGTGTTTTGATAAATATGAGGACATGGAGCTCATTGAGGCCGAAGGTAACGGAGCTACTGAGTCACCCGAACCGGTTGGCACTTAGTCCCTTTAGCGGGACTGTGACAAAATTTTAGAATCAAATGACCTTAAACCTAGAAAGTAAGGGTGATTAACATTGAATTGTAGCTGCTCGTACCGCTTCAGATGTGATTACCGATTTCAGTGATGGCGTGGATCTGATTGGGTTATCCATTAGAAATGCTATATAATTTGTAGGGTGCGTTATTAACAGACCCTAAAGGTAGACTTGCTGCGTAAGTTCTGTATTTATTAACAAAGCGACAAACTTATGTACTCCTCACCCCCAGTACCTCTCCCAAAGTTGGGATAGGGCAGGAGGTTTTAAAGATATGTCTTAGAGGAAGACTAGCATGAAATTTTCCAAATCAACTTTCGACCCAACTAATCCTTTCGATCCAGGAGTACCCGGATTTGTTGGTTCCGATGGACCAGGTAAAGTTACAGAAAAAAACTTTGTCAATCCAATTTTTGTGGGCTTTGCTACAGGGGTAGAGGATTATTCGCCTGCTCCAGGAGTGATTGCCGATTTTTCAGATCCAAATAAAGCTTTAGGAGAAGTTACTGCTAAATTTGATGACGTAGTTTCTTTAGGCGAACTTTCCCAGGAGCAAATTGATGCTGGAGTCGCACCAGGTGAGATAACACTAACCTTCGATGTGACAATTGGTAATGGAAAGGGAGCTGACTTTGTTGTATTTGAAAACGGCTTCGATTTTGGTGGAGGAACTTTTGCTGAATTAGCTTATGTCGAAGTTTCTACTGACGGAAGTAATTTTGCTCGCTTTCCTAGTATTTCCCTAACGTCCGAACCAGTAGATTCGTTTGGAGTTGTAGACTCAACAGAAATTTTTAATCTAGCAGGCAAGCATGTCAATAATGCTTTTGTAGACAATACTACAGGCGAAGTGAGTGGTGATTCGTTTGGGACTCCTTTCGATCTAGAAGATTTAAGTAAAGATTCTTTAGTAAAGAGTGGTTTGTTGGATCTTAACGAGATTAACTTCGTCCGGCTGGTAGATATTCCAGGCAGTGGTGCTTTTCTCGATGCAACGGAGAATCCTATTTTTGACCCTTTTCCACAATCACCAGGAGGAGGAGGTTTCGATTTAGATGCAATTGGAGTTATTAATGAAGCTGATGATGATCAAACCTTAATTGGCGGCAATGGTTCAGACAATTTAGTTGGTGGTACTGGAGACGACTTGCTCAAAGGTGCTAATGGTCGAGATACTCTTTCTGGTTTTGGAGGAAATGACACCTTAATTGGGGGAAATGGTCAAGATGGTTTAATCGGTGGTGCTGGAGACGACTTGCTCAAAGGTGGTAATGGTCAAGACAGTTTAATCGGTGGTGCTGGAGACGACTCCCTTAAAGGTGGTAATGGTCGAGACAGATTAATTGGTGGA
>NZ_JAAHHS010000629.1 GCF_010692395.1 Moorena sp. SIO3H5 | reverse complement strand
GAAAGGTATTAAACATCTCTTAGAGGTATCACCATGACCAACAAAATCTATGCCTTTTGCCTTTTGCCTTTTGCCTTTTGCCTTTTGCCTTGTCAACACCCACGGTTTATGAGACTTATGCAAGAGGTCTATTTACAAGCGTCTGCGAATCGCTTCAACAATGTTTCGGGTTCGGTGAAGATTCATTAACAAAGCTAGGGTCAATTTTACCGGTAAAAATGCCCAACTGAATGCTAACATCAAGGGGTTGGGCTGCATCGAAGCATAGGAGTAACCATGCTTGAGCATGTTAGTATAGGTTACTTGCTGGCAAATATGAATCTCTGTCACAGAAAGTCCCCCACGCCGCCATTTTCCCGTGGTATTGGGGTCAATTCCCCGACGTTTTGGTGTGATTTGCTTATGGGATGAGACACCGCCCTCATTTTGAGGAACGTCCAACATTTGTGATTGGAACTCCAGACCTAGAAACTGGCACATTTCTGCCACGGTCTGCTCTGGATTTGTTA
Organism: Moorena sp. SIO3H5; assembly: GCF_010692395.1. Lineage (GTDB taxonomy): Bacteria > Cyanobacteriota > Cyanobacteriia > Cyanobacteriales > Coleofasciculaceae > Moorena. The sequence goes on along the minus strand of NZ_JAAHHS010000629.1, from coordinate 2,536 downwards.
CCAAATCTTCAAATCTCACCGTACGACATCGGGGATGATTGGCAAATTTTTCAGCAGCGTTAATCGAGGCATTCCAAAGTTTTGAGATGGTAAAGGGATGATAATTGCACCAAGACCGGAAGGCTTCTCGATAGGGAATATTCTTGGCACCCAGGAATTTGATTCGCCACTTATATTTTTGTGACAGCAGTACGTCTCGGGGGTCACGAACCATATTAATAATCCGGCTTTCGGGATAAAGTTCCAGGATTTCAGCCATGTATAAAACATTGCGCGGAGTTTGTTCACAAGGAATCTTCTTACCGTTTTTGGCAGCTTTGTATCCCAGAAATACCTTAAAGACATCCCCAGAGGTGAGCTTTTGCTCCGGAAACTGGGCAATAATTGCTTTGGCTTCTTCACTAAAGTGACTTGGATCTCCTGGACGCAAAACATCACTATGCTGAATTGATAGGAGGCGAGCGGCTAGCTGTTCTGCTTCTACCTGAGTCAGGTAAGAGTCCCGATGCTCCTCGGACCATAACTGCCCAAAAAAATGGAGTTCCTCAAAGGTGAAAACCTCTGAATTTAATCCCAAGATTAGACCCATCAGAGTAGTTCCACTACGGGAGTTTCCCACTACAAATATCTGTTCCACTCTCGGTTGATGATCAATCATGATGGGCTGATGGGGTGATAGGTTGATAGGGTGATAGGGTGATGGGGGAATTGCTAACAGTATGATCAGTATATCAGCAGTAAGGATTCACCATAGCAAAAAAATCATTGTCTTTCTTTTATATTGTTCTCTTTTGCCTTTTTCCTTTTTCCTTAAAAAGTGGTGCGTTACGGGGCTACTGGCTACGAAGTTGAATATGATGGTAAGGCGCGCCCCTAACGCACCCTACTCCTGTTCCCTTTTGCCTCTTGCCTCTTGCCTCTTGCCTTTTGCCTTTTGCCTTTTGCCTCTTGCCTTTTGCCTACTCCCTACTCCCTACTCCCTACTCCCTACTCCCTACTCCCTACTCCCTATTCTCTTGTTGAACACACCAGGAATTAACTACTAGTCCAGCCAGTAACCAAAAATAAAAACTAAAGGGTCGCAGTTTAAATGTCCGTTCCACAAAGGTGTAAAAGAAAGAAACAATAAGTATAGTACAAAGCATCACCCCAAGGGATTTGTATTCCAGGGATGAAGAGGATTTAATCAGAGATTGAGAGGTTTGGTAAAGCCGTAGTAATATAATCCAAAAAATCCCCAAACCAACAATTCCAAAATATCCGAGGAAGGCAAACCAGTAGGCATCTTCCAGGAGTTCCACATGCCAGGATAAATGCCGTTGTTCATCTGGGGAGAGAATCACGGAATTTTCTATTCCTCTTTGTAAGGCACCAGGCTCTGGACCAAAGCCAAACCAGCCTCCTGAATTCATTAAACCATTAACAATAGTCTTGGCTGCCCAACCCCGCTGAGCTTCTAAGTTGTGTTGCCAGTAATCTGGAGAAAAAATCGAGAAGAAATAAGAAGTCAGATCAGGTATTTCACCGTCTTCAGACACTGAAGCAGCTGATGTTTGAAGATTCAATAATGGAGAAATCAATACTACAGTTATCAAAAGTGCTGTAGAAAACCAGAGGATGAGGGCAGTATCTCTTTTTCTGTTAAGATGAACTAACACTAGAATAGGAATTAGTAGGGATATCATCAGTGCAGCTCGCTTTTTGGAAGCAAAGTTGGCGAAATAGAGCACTAAAATACTACCGGAGTCTTTGAAGGTGGGAATAAGATGACTAGAGTGGGTGTAGACATGGCTAATAAATACTGAAATCGCTAACATCAGGAATCCTGAAAGGATGGCACTGTCGCCAAAGGTGCCAATGCTAGCATTTTTGGCAGCCATTGTTGCCGAGTGGATGACTTGCCTGGTGAAGAGTTTCTGAGTGATGCTGGCCGGTAAGAAGTATTGGATGGAGGCTATACCTGCCTGGATTAAACTGGCTAGTCTAATACTTTTTAATAATAGGGAAAGCTGTTCGATAGAAATATCAATATTAACAACAGTATAGTAAACTGAGATATACCTAAAATTAGTGCGTAAGTTTTTAATGCTACCTGCAATTCCAGCATGATTAACAACAATGGAAATCATGCTACCAATAAAAAAGGCAATAATTAGAATATCTAGGGGGGTTTTTCGTATACCTTTACCAGAGGATAGCCGCAGATAAATTACCCTGACCATTAGGACGTAAAGGGTGATTTCGGGAACAAAACGTATTAATGAAATTAACGGTGATGGTAAGGGTAGCCAGTTGAGAAAAAAGTCTTCAAAGGGTTGGTAGATGGTGAGAGTTAAAATTATCGCAAATGGTAGCTGTCCTGTTTGCATCGCCCATCGATACCAGGCAATTATTTTGTTCATTTGGGAGTAGGGAGTAGGGAGTAGGAATTTTAAAGTTGAAAGTTAAAAGTTGGGAGTTGAAAGTTAGGAGTTAGGAGTTAGGAGTTAGGAGTTTTTATTTAGAAGTTAAAAGTTTTATAAATGCCTGTTAGTTA
>NZ_JAAHHS010000628.1 GCF_010692395.1 Moorena sp. SIO3H5 | reverse complement strand
CAAGGAACTCAAAGTGTATTATCTGAAACAGATGTGATACAGCCACAACAGGGATCTTTATGGGGACTAGGACGAGTTATTGCACTTGAGCACCCTGAGCTAAAATGTCGCAAAGTTGACCTAGATGCAAAACTCCATTTCTCTGAAACTGTTTCCACCTTGGTTGAAGAACTTTTATTTAGTGATGATGAAGACCAAATAGCCTATCGTCAGGGACAGCGTTATGTGGCTCGGCTGAGACGATGGCAACCCCAAATAGGAGAACAGACACGTACTCAACTGTCTATTGATTCAGAAGCTAGTTACCTAATTACTGGTGGTTTAGGGGCTTTGGGACTGGAAGTAGCCCAGTGGTTGGTGTACCAAGGAGCTAAACATTTGATATTAACTGGGCGTCGCGTGCCATCAGAAGCAGCAATGGAAACAATCCAGAAGTTAGAACAAGTAGGAACCCAAATTTCTGTATTATCAGGAGATATATCATGTGAAGAAGATGTAGCTGAGATTTTTGAGCAGATTCAGGCATCATTATTTCCACTCAAAGGTGTGATTCATGGCGCTGGAACCTTAAATGATGGGCTACTGCAAAATGTGAAGTGGGAGCCGTTTCTGCAAGTGATGGCATCAAAGGTGGCAGGAACTTGGAATTTGCATAAATTTACCCAGCATCTGTCATTGGATTTCTTTGTCTGTTTTTCATCTATGGCTTCCTTGCTGGGTTCACCAGGTCAAGGAAATTATGCTGCTGCTAATGCCTTTATGGATGCCTTTGCCTACTATCGTCGAGCTATGGGACTACCAGGATTGAGTATTAACTGGGGACCTTGGGATCGAGGAGGTATGGCCGCTCGTCTAGGAAGTCAGCATCAAAACCGTTTTAAGAGCCAAGGTATTGGTACTATTGATTCAAAAAAAGGTCTTCAAGCACTAGGTCAGGTACTGGCAAAGCCCATAGCTCAGGTAGGAGTAGCATCCATTCAATGGCCTCAGTTCCTAGCAAATTCTGTAGCTGGGATAGATCTGCAATACCTGCAAATATTCAGAAGCGAAGTCCAAACAACAGCCACTCAATCAAATTTTTTGCGTCAGCTTGAAGCAACTCCAGCACAGGAGCGTCGAGAACTCTTGATGGGTTTTGTAAAAAAACAAATTTCTCAAGTTCTAGGCTTAGACACGCCAGAAGCAATCAATAACCAAGATGGCTTTTTTGATCTGGGAATGGACTCATTAATGGCAGTGGAACTAACCAACAATTTTCAAAGAATTTTTCAAATTTATATATCCCAAACAGTAGTTTTTAACTATCCAACTGTTGAGGAAATTGTAGATTATCTGTTTTACAAAGTACTTAATCTTGAACAGCAAGAAGAAGAGTCAGAATCTACATATAAAGTTGTAGATACAGATGAAAAATTTAGCGATTTCAATACATCTTTAGACTCAGAAGAAGAAATAGAATTAAGTGCTGCCCAAGAGCTTGCAGAAATTAAAAAATTTTTATAGTATAGACATTATGAAAAAAGAAAACTCTAAAGAGGCCAATTTATCCACAACTAAACAGCTCATTCTAGCCCTTCAACAAGCTCGGATGAAACTAGAAGAAATCGAGAATGCTAAACACGAACCAATTGCTGTTATTGGGCTAGGCTGTCAGTTTCCTGGTGGTGGTGATGGACCAGAAGCATTCTGGAAAGTATTAGAAAATGGAATTGATGCAGCAGTAGAAATACCGAAAAATCGCTGGAATATAGATGATTACTACGATCCAAATCCTGCGACTCCCGGCAAGATGTATACTCGCTTTGCTAGCCTGCTGGAGCAACCAGATCGATTTGACCCTGAGTTTTTTGGCATATCTCCCCGAGAGGCCATTGCTATGGACCCTCAACATAGGCTGCTTTTAGAAGTAAGTTGGCAAGGTCTTGAACATGCTGGAATTGACCCAACTAAGTTAAAAAGAACTCTAACAGGAGTATTTGTGGGAATGATGACCCAGGATTATTCATTACTGGCTAGCAATCTAGGTAAAGCTGATTCCTACAAGATAACTGGAAACGGTATCAGTGTTGCTGCTGGTAGACTTGCTTACTTTTTGGGTTTGCAAGGACCAACTTTGACAGTTGATACTGCTTGTTCATCATCCTTAGTAGCTATCCATCTTGCCTGTCAAAGTTTGCGAAATAAAGACTGTAATTTAGCATTGGCTTGTGGTGTTAATTTGATTCTTGCTCCTGATACATTTGTTGAATTTGCTCAAGGTCGTATGAATTCTCCAGATGGTCGCTGTAAAACCTTTGATGCTGCTGCGGATGGATATGGACGTGGGGAAGGATGTGGAGTAATTGTTCTCAAACGTTTGTCCGATGCTAAAGCAGATGAGGACAAAATTCTAGCTTTAATTCGTGGTTCTGCTATTAACCATGATGGTCCTAGTAGTGGACTAACAGTTCCCTATGGTCCTGCTCAAGAAGAATTAATTCTTCAGGCTTTGAGCAATGCTCAAGTACAACCATCCCAGGTTGACTATGTGGAGTGTCATGGAACAGGAACTTCTCTTGGAGATCCTATAGAAGTGGAAACACTGGCAAATGTATTCTGTAAAAACCGATCTCAGGAAAATCCTTTGGTAATTAGTTCTGTTAAAACTAATATTGGTCATACTGAAGGAGCAGCAGGTGTCGCTGGAGTAATTAAGACAGTTTTGGCATTGTGGCATGAGAAAATTTCCCCTCACCTTCATTTGAAACAGCTAAATCCAAAGATTTCATGGAATAATTTACCTGTGGTTGTCCCCGATAAGAAGCGAGAATGGAAAAGCGGAGAAAAACCCCGCATTGCAGGAGTAAGTTCTTTTGGGCTAAGTGGAATAAATGCCCATGTCATATTAGAAGAAGCCCCAGCTCAAGTAACATCTCAAAAATCACAACTCAAAACAGAAGATATCCCAGAACGTCCACTACACATATTAAGCTTATCAGCCAAAACACCACCAGCCCTCACAGAACTAATCAAAGATTATCAACAGCATCTAGAAACAAACAAAGAAGACAGCCTAGCAGACATC
>NZ_JAAHHS010000627.1 GCF_010692395.1 Moorena sp. SIO3H5 | reverse complement strand
AATAATCACAAATGTATTGCCGGTGCCACCATCAGCGGTCAGTGGTCAGTGGTCAGCTCTCAGCGGTCAGTGGTCAGTGGTCAGCTTATTTTAGTCAAAAGCACCTCAATTAAAGTGGCACAGGCTAGAAGCCTGTGAGCCCTAGCTGTTAGCGTAGGCGCGTAGCGCATATGCTTAGCTGCCGCCTAAGGTCGGTAGGTGGCTTACGAGTGTCCTTGTGATTCTAGTTAATTTAACTTGACACTCCCCGCTTTAAAAAGACGGGGATTCCTAGATCTACAACCGGCCTTAAACCTCCGTGTCCAAATGGCAATATCTAAACCATTATCCCGTCAAGACAAAGAATCTAGTTCAGTTCACGAAAGACCCAGCGGGCTAGTCTCCTTAGGCGTTTAGTTACTTTTTGAAAAGTGCCTTATAAAGTCCGTTGCTTTCCTGTTTCACTCGGTTCCGGCGTGCCCCGCCGTACCATTTTTTTCAAGTTGTGATCTGGCTGGGTTCACACACCAATTGTTGGTTGATGATTGGGTTTTTAGCGATGCAGCGCGGTCTTGGGGGTTTCCCCCATGAGCGACTGCATCAAGAAAGGAGGATTTTCCCTGCCCTCCGGGCATTTCTACTTTAAGGTCAAACAATTGCGGGTCTCTCTCCCGGTTGTGCCTCGGATTTTCAGCCTGTACCCATATCTATATATTACTCTAGCGCTAGGAAAGTGTCAGCCTTTTTGGCAAAGTTGTATCTAGGCGACTAAAGTCGCTACCTGGCTTTCATCCCCGGTTTGAAAACACGGGGCTTTCAGCCTGGAGCAGTTCCGTAAAGTTTCTCAATAATAGTATCATGTTCTTGGTTCATCCCTCACCAAGCCTCACCATCCGATAGGGAAGCGGCAGTGGCATGGGAGAAAGCAATCATGTCTAACACTTACCCGATTGGGAAGTGTAGGAGAATCACAAACAAGATTTACAAATTAACTAGGAGTTTTTATGACACCTTCATTAGCCAACTTTTTGTGGAGTTTACTTTTGGGTACTGCCATTGTGGTTATTCCTGCCACTATAGCACTACTCATCTTTAGCCAGAGCGATAAGATCAAACGATCATAACGAAATCCCTACTATCTATGGCTTAAAGGAAATAAGGCGGAGCTTAGAGCTTCCGGAAATTGAGTGGGTTGTGAACCCGCTCAATTTTTGTATTCACAATCTCTCCTGATCCAGCAGTAAAATGGTTGTTCTCCAGTTACAGTAGAGTGTAAGACCAATAACTCGCTACCATAAGACTGGCCATAGGAGAGTAGCAATGGTAAATTTTGGGTTTAATTCAGCTAGCCTTTTGGGCATATTCTTGATGCTTGCCGGAGCAGGACTCTATTTCCTGCGCTCGGTCCGTCCAGAACTAGCCAGAGACCATGATATCTTTTTCACTGTGGTCGGGGTAGTTTGTGGCTTTATTCTCGTGACTCAGGGATGGCGACTCGATCCAATTTTGCAGTTGAGTCAGCTGTTGTTGAGCGGTACAGCAATATTTTTTGGTGTGGAAAGTCTGCGGTTACGGGGCGTTGCCACTAAAAAAGCCCGGGAAGATGCTGGGTTTGAAGACCGTCAGCGACCAGTTAGCCGTAACTATTACCGCGAAGAACCACAAGAGGCTAATGTTTATGATGAATACGATGAACTAGAGCCCGTAGAGGAGCGATACTCCAACCCTCGCTTGCGGCCCACACCAGATTCGAGGGAAAGGCGCACAGAGCGTTATGAAGTAGAAACCCGCCGTTCAAGGAGTCGAGGGAGTTTAGAGGAATCCAGGCTAGAAGAGCGATCGCGTAAACGCCGCCCTCGTTCTAATGGTCAGTTTTCAGAACGACCTAGAGAGACCTGGCAGGCTCAGTTAGATAGTGATTGGGAAGAAAAACCATCTCGTAGTAGACGTTCTCGTCCTTCAGAACAATCTGTCGAACGACCTGTAGAACGATCCGTAGACACTTGGGAGGCTAAGTTAGATCGGGATCTAGACAGAGATCTAGACAGGGATAGAGAAGACAGACCCGTTCGCCGTAACCGTTCCCGTGGTGAATCTATAGAAAACTATGACTCAGAAAACTATGACTCACAGATAGCCTCAAGGGAAAGAAAGCGTCGTACCCCCCCAAGGGAGGAAACATCCTCTAACTACTCAGACCAAAGCGATTATGTGGATTACAAACCCATCAACCTGTCTGAAGAAGAAGATGAGCCGTTAGGACCCTTTGAGTACTAATAAAACTAGCGTTCAGCAATCAGCTATAGCAGAAGTCAGAAGTCAGAAGTCAGAAGTCAGAAGTCAAACTCTTGCGCTTACTTAGGTTTGAGACTTTTGTCATGTCCTAACTGCCCTGGCGACTGCTATATCAGCGATCAGCTAACCGCTGAGGGCTAACCGCTGAGAGCTAACCGCTGAGAGCTGAGAGCTGAGGGCTGAGGGCTGACCGCTAACCGCTGAGGGCTGACCACTGACCACTGACCACTGACCACTGACCGCTTTTGGCTTAATGCTTAACCCCCTATGATATCAAAACAGCGAGGAATTCGGTTCTGTGGATTGCCATAATAATCCAAAATCTCGTGAGTCCGTAGCACCATAGATTCCATTAGGGCAGTCATGTTCTTCTTAACCACTAATTGGTCTTCTGGTGAAACATAAGCTACGTCTGCTAACAAAACCTCGGTAATGTCTTCATGTGCTCCATCGTCATTAATTTTGGCATGGAGCAAGATTGGTTGATAAAACTCACAAGGCAAATCTAAATCTTGACACCGCTGTTTGAATAACTGGTGGAACTCCTCACTGTGTTCTTCAAACATTAATAATGCTGCCTTGAAGCTAAGGGGATGCTGCTTCGCAAAAACTGCCAGACTTGAACAGACCGCAAAGGTCATGGGTAATGGCAGCATCCGTTGTAGTTGCTGACCAGAAATTCCCACACTCTTCAAGGATTTCTCGATCAAACGGTCATGGTGCAACTCAGACACAAAGAATTCCCGGAGGAGTTGGCGAATCTTAGGTGATTCATAATTGGCTAAAGACGGA
>NZ_JAAHHS010000626.1 GCF_010692395.1 Moorena sp. SIO3H5 | reverse complement strand
TATTCTTTGGTTGGTTCGGAGTTAGGCAGAGGGTCAAGGGCATTGGTTTTTTCCGACACACACCCCAATATACCTGTAAGCAGGATGCTGACTGCCATAACAGTGGCTATACGACTAAGCATTTGATGGTTCATCAGATCGTCTCCGTTGCTAATACCCTGTTCTACTATGACCATTTCAGGATAATTCAGTTCCATTAGTTACGGTTTTTGCTACCGGTAATGGGTAATCCGTAATGGGTAATGACAATATAATCGTGGTGCTTAACAGTAAAAATACCAGTATAAATAACCTAATTTGGACATAACTAACTTTATCTATAAGTCAGGATTCCCCAGTCAGGATTCCCGAATCAAGATTCTATAAGTTGTCAATGTTTTAATGGCTCGACACTTCTGGACTTTTCGGTATTTTTTTTGTCCCTTATATACCTCTAATCTTTCAAGTTGGTCTGTTATCCCTCACCAGAAAGCGCTGCACAAAAGGCTATTTGTATCATAGAGAATTATACTCAAGTTTAGGCAACTATTACTATAACTTACTGATATTCGAGATTTTTTGCCCTTGACAGCCACAGTATTTTAATGCTATGGTAGAATAATATGAATAAAAACTATACTCCAGATCCTGCTGAGCAACAACTAAATCGAACACAAAACCATACATTAAGCGAACCAGATCACAAACATCGGATATCTACGATGAAGTTGACGAATAACACACCCTGCCTCCACTAGTATCAGGCTAGTGGAGTTTTTTGATCGAGATCACCTGATGCTCAGATTGACTAGATCGACCAAAATAAGCAAGTTTATAAAAATTTATATGAAATCACACCAAAAATTGACATTACACCAACACCAAATCATACTTGATTGGCCAATAATAATAATTGAGAACACAAAGAGAAAAGCACACCCCGTTAGTCTGGCCGCTAGCGGGGATTTTTTTTACCGGAACTACGGCTAGGAGCCAGACTACTTGACCAGTAAGCCTCTGGCTCCGACTAGCTACCTGTAGGGTGGCACCCTACCCATGGATTGTGTGCGTAAGTTCTGTACTTGACCAGTAAGCCTCTGGCTCCAACTAGAATGAAGCGGAAGTGATGGTGATTCTCGTGGTATCCACCGTTTGCCAGCCAGACATACTCTGAGTGCTTATATCATCTCAGGATAATTACCCTGTCTTGATGCAGTCGCTCATGGGGGAAACCCCCGCATGAAGGCGCTGCATCGCTTAATCAAAACCTCCCCTATCTCCCCATTTCCCCATCTCCCCCACTCCCCTGATATTATGGGTATTCAACCAGACTTGATATTACTCATTCAACCAGTCAAGGGTAAGCTGACTCTAGTGGTCTAACCTTTAGCCCCATGTTTGCTTACAAAAACATATTCCGAAACGTGTCCAGATTGCTGGCTGCAAGCATACCTGCCAGGAAGCCAAATAAATGTCCTTGCCAGGAAATTCCTGTTTCACCAGGCAATAAACCTCTGAGTGTAAAACCATAGACACCACCAATCGCGATAGAACCTATGACTAACAGGGAGTTACCTTCTAAATACCCCTGTGCGATCAGAAAAGCTACATACCCAAAAACTAGACCACTTGCGCCATAAGAGACCGTGTTAGGTGAACCAAGTAGCCATTCAGCCAAACCACCAACCAAGACTATCGCCAAGGTCACTACCCAGAAATCATCGGTTCCTCGTAACAATACCCAACAGCCAAGGAGCGCAAACGGAATAGTGTTTCCGATCAAGTGTTTCCAGTCTTTGTGCAAGAAGGGTGAAAACAAAATACCAACTAGCCCAAGCCAGCTGCGGGGTTGGATACCAAATTTTTCGTTCAGTGCTCCCCCGCATAAGACTAAATTAACAAAACTTATAATCCAGGCGTAAAGAACCAAATCACCCACCGCCTGGAAGTTGTCACCCCAAGCATTTCGGAATTGATTAATCCAATCAAATATACTTGTCATACTTCACCCGGTAGCCTGCACGCTCATATATATGTTTACTACTATAGCGCTACGCGCAAGTTAGAAGTTAGAAGTTAGAAGTCAGAAGTCAGAAGTAAGGGATTACTTACGTTTCGGAGTTTAGGAATGTCAAACATCTAAATGGGTAGTGCTATATAATTTATATAGGGTTTCTGATAGTAATCAGGTACACAGGATTTTTTCCCTACTCCCTACTCCCTACTCCCTAAAAACCAGTACTTTGTAACTTAACTAATTAAGACTTGCTATATATATAATTAATAATGAGTGCCAATTCAAGGTTACCCTAATGTAATTTGATCATGAGTTTATATTCAGAGTTGGTTTTCCCCCGATTGATGGACTGGGCTATGTCTGACTCGGTCTTAAGCAAGTATCGTCAAGAGGTTTTATCTCAGGTGTCTGGGGAAGTCTTTGAAATTGGCTTTGGCACAGGATTAAATTTAAGTTATTACCCCAATAACCTGCAAAAAATTACTACTATTGATGTTAATCATGGGATGGAATCTTTAGCAAAAAAACGTATTCATGACTCGGAAATTACTGTTGATTTTAGGGTACTGAATGGCGAAAGTTTACCCATGGCTGACCATAGCTTTGATAGTGTAGTTAGCACCTGGACTTTGTGCAGTATTACTAAAATAAATCAGGCTATACAGGAAATTTATCGGGTGCTAAAACCAGGGGGAAAGTTCTTTTTTATTGAGCATGGAATCAGTGATGAGCCTAAGGTTCAGGTTTGGCAAAATCGCTTGACCCCTGTACAAAAGATTATCGGGGATGGCTGCCATCTTAATCGTAATATCAAGCAGCTGGTTGAAAACCATTTCCAGATTCTGACGTTAGAAGAGTTTTATGAACCAAAATTTCCTAAGATTCTGGGTTATATGTATAAGGGTGTGGCTCAGAAGTCTTGTTAGCATTAAGCGGTCAGCCCTCAGCGGTCAGTGGTCCGCCGTCAGCTGAGGTCACTCAGCATTATTCCAATGCTTATCTGTTTTATTAAAAACATATTCGCGCAGCGTTCGCTAATCGCTGTTCGCTGATAGCTGTTCGCGAAGCGTGC
>NZ_JAAHHS010000625.1 GCF_010692395.1 Moorena sp. SIO3H5 | reverse complement strand
CGTTCCCCTTTCTAGCACTTTTACATTACTGGTCATACTTTTTAGTCATACTGTTTAGGATTGCTTACAAGACTTACAGGGTGCGTTATTAACGCACCCTACTACTTTTAGAGTTTAGGATTCAATTTTGCGTAAGTCTTATAGTAATAGTTGTTATTTTACAACTTTAGTTAATATTTTTTAAAAAAAATTTACAAAAATTTAATACAAAATATTAACGTATAATCAATTCACGACCTTGATTGGGATTAATGGTATTCTGCTAGTCAGCCCCTTAACACCGTTGAAGACCGTTGACCCAAAGCTTGAACAGTCCCAGCAGTATTGGTTTATGGTTTGACGGTTAGCCTAGCACGACTTCCATTCATAATTCCGTGACTATTTTGACAACAAACACAATTAATGCTCCGAGCTCCAAACGGAAATTGTGGCTAGCAGCTATCAAGCCTCCCATGTATAGCGTGGCAATTATCTATGTTTGGGTGGCAGCAGCTGTGGCATGGTTTGAGACTAATCACCTCAATTGGACGATATTTTTGACATTTGTCAGTGCTTCGATTCTGATTCTGGCTTGGGAGAATCTTAGTAACGATGTGTTTGACTCTGAGACTGGAATTGATAAAAACAAAGCTCACTCGATAGTGAACCTGACGGCAAACAAATCCTTGATTTTTTGGCTAGGGAACCTGTGTTTAGGACTGGGTATCCTTGGCATGCTACTGATCTGCTGGTGGCAGCAAGACTTAACGGTGATGGGATTACTATTGCTATGCTGCAGCCTTGGCTATATCTACCAAGGACCTCCGTTTCGCCTAGGCTACCAAGGTCTAGGAGAGATTCTGGCTTTTTTGAGCTTTGGTCCGTTAGGTATGTCCGCTGCCTACTACAGTCAAACCCAGAGTTGGTCTGTGACTAACCTGGCGGCATCGATAATTGTGGGTCTTGGGACTACGTTAATTCTATTTTGCTCCCATTTTCACCAAGTAAAGGATGATATAGCAGCTGGGAAGCGATCGCCTATTGTTCGCCTTGGCACCAAACGGGGTGCTCAACTGTTGCCCTGGATTTGTGGTATCCTATTCTCTGCTACTGCTGGGTTTGTGATCATGGGGCTATTCCCCCTATCGACGTTACTCAATTTGGTGGGATTACCTTTTGCGATCAAGCTTTGCCGCCATGTTAACGCTCATCACAACCAACCGCAAAAGGTAAGTAATTGTAAGTTTATTGCCGTAGCGCTACATTTTTGGAGTGGACTCTTGTTGGGTGTCGGTTTCGTAATTAACCTTAATTGAACGAATCATGTCAGACCAATCCCAGGCGATTCAGGGAATTTTTGATAATATCTCTTCTAACTATGACCAGCTTAATGACTCGATCAGTTGGGGTCAGCATCGAATTTGGAAGTTGATGACGGTTAAATGGGCTGAGCCTAAGTCAGGAGATACCTTTGTTGACCTGTGTTGTGGCAGTGGAGACTTGACTCGACTATTAGCCGAAAGAGTAGGCAGTCTAGGAAAGGTGTATGGAGTCGATTTTGCTCCCCAGATGTTAGCGATCGCAAAACAAAAAACCTCTGAACCACAGATTCACTGGCAAGAGGCGGATGTTTTAGATTTACCATTTGCTGACAATACCTTTGATGGAGCAACTATGGGATATGGATTACGTAATGTCGTAGATATCCCCAAGAGCCTAAAGGAAATTTACCGTATTCTTAAACCAGGGGCTAAAGCAGCAATTCTTGACTTTCACTTACCGTCTCAGCCTCTGTTTCGGCAGTTTGAACAGTGGTATCTGGAAACTATTGTTGTTCCCCTAGCCAGTCAGCAAGGACTTGAGGAAGAGTATGCCTATATCTGGCCGAGTGTACAGCGATTCCCCCGTGGTCCGGAGCAAGAATCTTTAGCACAGCAAGTAGGCTTTCGTGCAACTCACTACCCGATTGTTGGTGGAACCTTAGGAGTATTGGTATTAAATAAACCTAGAAGTGTTGAATAGGGAATCGGGAATCGGGAATCGGGAATAGGGAATCGGGAATCGGGAATCGGGATGTAAGCGGTCAGCGGTCAGTGGTCAGCGGTCAGCTTATTTTATTCAAAAGCACCATCTGCGTGGCACAGGCTTTGGCCTTTGGCCACGCTGTGCGAACGAGGCTGTGAATAACCCTACAGGCTTCGACGCTATGATAACCCATAAGTTGATCACTGAAAGCTGATAGCTGATAGCTGATAGCTGAGTGCTTATATAGGGATGCAGCGCAATAGCAATTAAAAATAGCAATTAGCAATTAATCAATGACCAACTATCAGTTCAAGTTTCACCCATACCAGCGTCCCTTTAAACATCCGTTGTCTACTAGTCATGGCCAATGGACAGTCAGAGAAGGTATCATTCTTAGCCTTAGTGATGAAATAGGGAACATTGGCTGGGGTGAAATTGCTCCTATCCCTTGGTTTGGTTCGGAAACTCTGGAACAAGCCTTTAATTTTTGCGAGCAATTACCTCAGGAGATTAGTACAGAGGAGATTTTCGCCATTCCTGCTGAACTCCCCTGCTGTCAATTTGGGTTTGAATCGGCTTGGGAGCTAGTGATGGGCAAAGGACTTTCTACAAAGGACTTTGAACAAAGCAAACAACACTACAGTTACTTGTTGCCGAGTTATGACGCAGCCAAACAGTCCTGGGAAGCCCCCTGGAATCAGGGATACCGAACCTTTAAATGGAAAATTGGTATTGCTCCGATTGAGGATGAAGTCAAGATAGTTCAGGAGTTGGTTAAAGCAATACCTGCTTCTGGCCAATTGCGTTTGGATGCCAATGGGGGATTGACTAAACAAGAAGCTGAGCAGTGGCTGATGGTATGTGAAACTATGGGAGCAGTTGAGTTTATCGAACAGCCCCTACCTCCAGAGCAGTTCGATGTGATGTTGGAGATGAGCCACAACTATTCCACTGCGATCGCATTGGATGAATCTGTGGCAACCCTTGACCAACTTGAACAGTGTTACCAGCGGGGATGGCGAGGAATTTTTGTGATTAAAGCTGCGTAGAGATCATGGTCGCCGGCGATCCCGAGAAGAAAGCCGCCGCCGAGCGGAGCAAA
>NZ_JAAHHS010000624.1 GCF_010692395.1 Moorena sp. SIO3H5 | reverse complement strand
ACGCTTGTCCGATCTGTCCAGAAGTACTTCCTCATGGGTGATATATTTGTTTGTGCATCTCAATGGCAAGAACCTTTAGCACGAGTTCATTATGAAGCAATGGCAACAGGTCTTCCTATGGTTACCACAATGCGAGGAGGAAACGCAGAAGTAGTCATCCCAGGTATGAATGGTCTCTTGATTAGTGACTATGAGAATCCCGATGCCTTTGCAGAACCAATTAACTCTTTATTGTCCAATAAAGAGTTAGCTGAAAAAATGGGTCGATACGGACGCCATCTGGGTGACAAGTATTATGGTTGGGAGCGGGTTGCTTCAGACATTTCCCGGATTATTTCAGACTGCTGCCTATCCTAACGATAGCAGGGTAATCCCATTTAAATTTGTCAACTGGGTATCAAAAACCTAGGACAGTTTTAAATCATACCTTAATGCCTTCTTCGGCTCATGAAACCGTCATGAAGAGTTGGCAGATTAGGTATTATTATTGAGAGGGTAAGGGGGAACTTCGTATCGTCATCACGACACGGGTCTTCTCCTTCCATAGCACGGGAATGCCTGTGATATCATTGGACTTGCTCAAAGGCCCGTTGTTGAGCTAACACCAGATGATGTTCACTCGCCCAGGCACTCACCGTGTGTAAGGCAATGAGATTGCTTTTAGCGATCGTAGGAACCCCGAGCAGTTAAACCCATCAATTGGGTTCCGGTTTGACTCTCGGGTCATCCAATGCCTCAAACTGATAAATCACGCTATGAATGAGCTGTTTCATCCTTTGCTGAAAGGGGCGATGGAGTGGGAGCACCAAAGCCAAGGGACATCAGGGCCGATGAGCATGTGAACAGACTAATTTAATCTCTATCCAATTTCCTGGATTCTGGAGAGATTGTCTAGTCTCAATTGAACCAAAGCCAACTTTGGTGCCAACCTGTGTTTCGTCAAGTACAATTTATACAAAATACCTGGGGTTACCCTGGAATTTTAGCTTGCATGTCACCCCCTTAGGATATTATCATGTGTTTGGTAATTATTTTGATGCAGAAGTGTTGAATGTCAAAAAAAAGTGTCAAAAAATTTTTTCAATATGATAAAATCATCAAAGCTATAAAATTCATACTCGTTAAGTATGATTTAAATAAGTTTTCCAAAAATCATAAAATATATTTTGGAAGCGTTACAAAAAAAAGATTATCTATCTCTCAGTACCTTTTTATTTGTATCTTGTTAGTTGGAGTATGTAATGGATAAGAGTGTGATCAGTATGGGAAATTTATTGAAACGGTTAAATATTAAAAAAATAGAACGATATCTAACTTTGATAAACCGGTTAATAAGATAAAAAAAATATTCAAAAAGTAATTTATCAATTGAAAAGGCAACTCAATCAAAAAAAAAATCAATTTGAAGCCCGAAATTTATTACCGTTAGCGAATCGTAGCATACTGCCGATAGTTAAACTATTTGTACTTTAAAAAATTAACTATTATGGAGCCAAGGATCTCATCAAATTAAATTATTTTGTGGCTTGGACATTTGCCGTTCAGACGTAGGGTTAATAGTTATTCATTATTCAGATTTATAGCTATTTAATCACTTATTTAAGATTACAGCTAATAAAAATATCTGTGACGTGAAAGATTTTGGAAAAACACCATTATATAACATTCGTTTCAATCATATATGTCTCAATAAATTACCTATGTACATTGGTTTATAAAACTAATTTAGTTAAAGTCAAATAGTACTTTATAGGGTTAATTCATGAAAATATGTAAAGTTTTGTTTATCGATTCAACATTTATGATTTTGATGTTGATCTGTTTCTCTACTTATGTCTGCTAATACCACAAACTCATCCCACAACCTGCACTGCAGTACTTTTTAAAAAGTAACAGTTTCAGTAGCGAAACTATCGTGGAGTCTCAAAAACTAGCTAGTTTTTGATAAAACTACATTCAGGATTTTATGATATCGTAACTACGATAGATTAATGATTATTATTGAAATTTATTTTTGGCTGCTTATAATATGATCAAGAAAGAAGATATCCCTACCCCTATTATTGATAACAAACAACGAAAGAAAGTTAAAATAGCTGAAAATTTGGAAGATCGTCGTTTTTCTACTCTCTACATTATCCGACGATTTATTATTTACTTTTTAGGTATACAACGTCGCCGAATTACAAATAAGCCAGATATACAAAAGAATGCGAACGAGCTACGTCAGATATTTGAAGATTTGGGAGGCTTCTGGGTAAAAACTGGTCAGTTGTTAGCATTGCGAACCGATCTTTTTCCAGATGAGATTTGTGAGCAGTTAATACGTCTTCAGTATGAAGCGATTGGATTCCCTATGGCTTTAGTTAGATCAACAATTGAGTCAGAGCTAGGAGCACCCATGGAAAAAATATTTAAAGATTTTGATGAGACTCCTTTGGCAGCTGCATCAATTGGTCAGGTTCATAGAGCAACGTTGCGAAGTAAAAGAAAACCGGTAATCGTTAAAATTCAACGTCCAAATTTAGCAGAAGCATTCAAGCGAGATTTGGATTTAATTAAAGTCGTTGCCAACCTGTTTATTTCTTTGAATTTTATGAGTTACCTACGTTTAGATGAAGCAGTATCGGAGTTAGATAAAATATTTAATGAGGAATTAGATTATCGCTATGAAGCATCTAATACTCGTAATATGAGAAAAACACTAAAGCCGCATAAAATATATGTTCCTAAGATTTATGATAAATATTCTAAACGTCGAGTTTTAGTTATGGAATATATCGATGGGGTTCTTGCCTCTGATTATATTAAAGTATCGAATAGGGATCCCGTCAGAGCCTCTCAATGGGAGGATGAAAATGACTTTGATGCTGAAAAAGTAGGTGAAAAGATATTTATTTCATTACTTCGACAAGTATTTGAAGATAACTTGTACCATGGAGATCTACATCCAGGCAATATTATTTTCTTGCGTCGGAGCAAAGTCGTATTCATTGACATGGGTAGCGTGGGATCCCTGGATAGGGATTTGAGGGTGACTTATAATGAGTATACGAATGCATTGACATATGGAGATTTTAGCAAAGCGTCTAATTACATCGATATAATCAGACTACTGCACTAG
>NZ_JAAHHS010000623.1 GCF_010692395.1 Moorena sp. SIO3H5 | reverse complement strand
TATGCCAGTAGAAGAAAGCCCAGATATTCCCCAAAGTGCGATCAATTATGTTAAGCGGAAATTGGAAACCTTAGTTATCAATGATATTACCGTTGAGACTATCTTAGCTGCTGACCCCTATTTTATCCGTCAGCAACCCCGGAGTCTGATGTGTAGTCCCATCATCAATCAAGGTCAACTAATTGGCTTACTTTATCTAGAAAATTATCTCACCACTGGAGCCTTTACACCAGACCGATTAGAAGTTTTAAATCTGCTCACATCCCAAGCCGCAATTTCTCTAGAAAATTCCCTATTGTATGGCCAATTAGAAGACTATTCGCACACCCTAGAACAAAAAGTAGAAGAACGCACCGTTCAACTAGCGGAGTCTAATCAACAACTAGCGGAGTCTAATCAACAACTCAAAGCTGCTAAACAAAAAGCGGATGCGGCTAACCAAGCTAAAAGCGATTTTCTCTCCAATATGAGCCATGAATTGCGTACTCCTCTCAATGGCATTCTTGGCTATGCTCAAATCCTGAAGCGGAACCGAGACCTCGGCACCAGGGAAATCGATGGTTTGACGATTATTGAGCAAAGCGGCAACCATTTGTTAACTCTGATCAATGATATTTTAGACTTATCTAAAATTGAAGCTCGCAAAATGGAACTCTACCCCAGAGATTTACACCTCGAAAGTTTCATCGGAACTGTGGTCGGAATTATCCGGATGAGAGCATTAGAAAAAGATATTGTATTCCAATATAACCCTGAAAATAACTTACCTCATGGCATTAAAGCTGACGAGAAACGACTGCGACAGGTATTGCTGAATTTATTAGGTAATGCTGTTAAATTCACCGACTCTGGTGAAGTAACCTTGCAAGTTAGCTTAATTGACCAACAACAAACGACTTCAATTATCCGTTTTCAAGTAATTGATACCGGTGTTGGTATGACCGACGAACAGTTACAGAAAATTTTCCAACCCTTTGAACAAGTAGGAGATACCCAAAGGCGTGCTGCTGGCACTGGTTTAGGTTTAGCCATCACCAAGCAGTTAGTAGAGCTAATGGGAGCAAAGCTACAAGTCACAAGCGAATTTGGTTATGGCTCTACCTTCTGGTTTGATGTTACCTTCCCATTAGTAGAAACATACCAACCACAGCAGCAACAAAAGCTGGGGCAAATTGTTGGTTATATTGGCTCTCGGCGCAAGGTATTAATAGCGGAAGATAAAGCAGCAAATCGAGCTGTGTTGCAGAACATGCTGGAGCCGTTGGGCTTTGAAATTGTGATGGCAGAAAATGGCCAGGAGGAAATCGAACTAGCTCAACAGCTGCAACCTGACGTGATATTGACCGACTTAGTCATGCCGGTCAAAACTGGCTTTGAAGCGATCGCAGAACTGAGAAACCTACCTCAAATGCAGGATATACCAATTATTGTGGTGTCCGCTAACGTTTTAGACACAGACATTGAGAAAAGTAAGCTTGTCGGCTGTCAAGGCTTTTTGTCCAAACCTGTGGATGAGCAACAGTTGCTGAAATTGTTGGGAGAGTATTTACAACTAGAGTGGATTTATGAAGAAGAGTCTCCACAGACCATAGCAGCAGCTAGAATTGAGCAACCGTTAGTGATTCCGCCACCAGCAGAAATGGAAGTGCTCTACGAATTAGCCATGCTCGGCAGTATGAAAAAGATTCGTCAACGAGCTACTTATCTTGAAGAACTGAATACAAAATATATCCCCTTTGCTAAAAAACTCAAAGATTTAGCCGAAGGATTCCAGGAGGAAAAGATTTTAGAGTTAGTAGAAAAGTATCTAGAAATGGACAACAGTTAATCGATTAATGGGAGTAGGGAGTAGGGAAGAACAATTCTCACAATTACTACAGGGATTACTATAACTTGATAACTGGCTAACCTTGGCCAAAAGGCCACGCGTGCGCGTTCAACTTGATAACTTACCAACCCTTCCTTATATCCCATGACTTTTTCCAATTACCCAATGACGGCGGAAAAAACGAGAAAGAGAAGACTCTTTTAAGGATAAATAAATGGGACGCCCGTGGGGACAAGTGCGAGGATTTCTAGTCTTTTTCCACTGATCTAATAACTGCTGCATTTCTGACAAGCTCAGGGGGATACCATTGCGAATTGCACTGCGGCAGGCAGTTGCTACTTGAGCGGTTTGTAAGTCTCCTCCTAAACTCAGCTCTAATAGGGCTTTGGCACAATCGTCTCGCTCGCGCAACAGTTCTGGTGCATTCCGTACTGCCCACAATTCTTCTCCAAAGGGGTCAACTTCGAAACCAATGCGCTGTAGTTGTTCAACCTGCTTAGGGGATAACTGCTGGAGAATGATGGGAGGTTCTAAGGGGACTAACTGCCAGCGATCGCATAATTCTTCATACAACACCCGTTCGTGGGCAATGTGTTGTTCAATTAACCAAATACCGGTGGGATGCTCTGCTACGATATACATATTATGAAGCTGAGCCACGGCTCGCAGTTGGATTAGCCCAATATCATCGGTTTTGCTATCAGTTTTGTCAGTAATTTCTTGAGTGGCTGCTATCCCTTGAATTGAACGACTGGTGATGTAACCTCCTCTAGCTTCCGATGTTTTGAGTAACTGTTTTACCCTGTTAGAGTGAATCGCTTCTGGCAGAGTGGCTGGAGTGATTCGCAAAGCGTGCTCGATAGCTTCAGCAACTTGCTCTTGCCAGTAAGATACGGAGTGTAAGTAAATTTCGGTCTTGGCTGGATGACGATTCCAGTCGATTTGACTCGGACAAATCCGCAGGTGCAGGAAACAAATGGGATAGCGGTCGCGAGGCAAGGTTCGAGCTAATGCTGTGATCATGGTTTGTTCCAATTCATGCGATCGCACAATTCGTCCATTAGTCGCTACCTTTACCCAGTCTGCACGTCTGCGATGGCATCGATCGGGTAATCCTAACACTAGCTCCATCAAACCATTTCCGACATTTCCCTTGGTGCTTTTATCCTGTTCTTGCTCTGTTGCGGAATCCGGTATGGGCACTTCTACCGTTAACGGCTGCAAATCACTTTCCTTTAACTGCTTGATAATTTGAGGCAGAATCTGTTGGGCAGTATGACCAG
>NZ_JAAHHS010000622.1 GCF_010692395.1 Moorena sp. SIO3H5 | reverse complement strand
TCCACGCCTTGGTCTTACTTCTTCTCCAATGGCGTTGACCTCCCCCGTCCCAGAGGAGGATAGCATTCTGATCCCTTCTGCTCTAATATTTTTTGCTGCATTACCATCTCTGTCGTGATGAGTTCCGCAACTCGGACAAGTCCAAGTTCTTACATCAAGTGACAGCTCTTTGATTTGGTAATGACAATTAGAGCAGGTCTTAGAACTGGGGAACCACCGGTTTATCTCCACCAATACCTTTCCTTCTTTTTCGCACTTATAAGAAAGGAAATTAACAAAGGTTCCCCAACCTAGATCAGATATTGCTTTAGCTAATTTATGGTTACGTTCGCGTAGCGTGCGCGTAGCGCTTACCATGCCCTTGACGTTTAGATTTTCGACTACCACTACTTGATTGTTGTCAACTATCTTTCTGGATAGCTTATGTAGATAGTCTTGGCGGACATTTCCAATCCGTTCGTATACCTTAGCTACAATTTTTCTGGCCTTTTTGCGTCTGTTACTACCTTTTTTCTTTCGGGCGGCGATACGCTGCTTTTTCGCTAGTTTCTTTTCGTACTTGGCTAGATGCTTAGGATTCCCAAATTTAGAGGTCTTTTCGCCGTCGTAGGTAATCGCAAAATCCTTGATACCCAGATCAATGCCAATCACTTTCCCATCTTTGGATACCTTTGAGCTACTATAATCATATTCCATTAGCACAGAGGCGTAGTATTTTCCAGAGGGAGTCTTACTGACTGTAACAGTCTTGATATCCCCGTCCAGTGGGCGATGAATTACTGCCTTTACAACCCCTAGCTTTCCAGGAAATTTAAGACAATCGCCCACTAGTTTGACTTTTTGAGGGTACTGAATTGACTGGCGATGATGATATGACTTGAATCTAGGATATTTGGCTCTGCCCTCAAAAAAGTTTTGATATGCGCGACTAAGGTTAAGACTCACAGATTGTAAAACCTGAGAGTAACAGTCTTTTAGCCATTCAGTCTCTTTTTCCTTTTTGAGCTTTGGAAGCATAGAGTTAAGCGCAGATTGTTTTAGCCCTTTGCCAGTTTCCTTGTAAGTTTCTATGCACTGATTCAGCGCGTAATTCCACCACCAACGAGCACACCCAAAATGTTGAGCAAGGATCTGAATTTGCTCTTGAGTGGGATAAATCCTGACTTTGACGGCTTTATGTTTCACTGCGTTTACCTCTGTTATCGACCTCTGTTAATATTATATGTATTTTGCATTAATACATCAAGTCTTAGGCTTTTCAATATAAGCTATCGTCTAGCTATCCATCCCCACCGTGTTTCACGGTGGGGAATTCCGCGAGTTTTGTTAACACAACAGATTAATGCGAACCCATCATCTCCAATGCTCTGGCTAACACTGATAGCAGTTATCATACCTATGAGGTACACAAGATTTTTTCCCTGTTCCGATTATCCGCTACTCCCTAATCCCTGCTCCCTATTACCTGTTCCCTAAAACCAATAATTTTGCACCTCACCGAATTGATAAATTCTAGATAAATGCTATATTAAATAGTTGAAATTTTCAACTCAGAAATATGGTTATCGCTCAACTGTTTAATATTGCCAATGTCTTCGTTTTGCCCTTTTGGATTTTAATGATTTTCTTGCCAAATTGGGGTATTACCAGACGAGTAATGGAATCCTATCTTCCCTTCGTCGCTCTAGCAGCTTTATATATTTACCTATTCATTAATAGCATTACACCAGAATCCGCCCAAGCCTTATCCAATCCTCAGTTAGCCGATATTGCCCGTTTCTTTAGTGATGAAACCGTTGCTGCTACTGGCTGGATACACTACCTAGTCTTCGACTTATTTGTAGGGCGTTGGATTTATTGGCAGGGGCAACAGACTGGTACTTGGACTATTCACTCCCTAATTCTGTGCTTATTTGCAGGACCAATGGGACTACTTTCTCATATTATTACCGCTTGGGTTACCAAGAAATCTACCTCAGATACTCCCTTAGACTCTGAAACTCCGAGTCCATCACAGACATAATCAGCAGGTTTGGATGTCGGTTGTAAACATAGGTATTGCTTAAAAAGGCAAAAGGCAATAGGCATTCATGCAAAAGAAACCCAGGCGTAACCCTTCCTGAGAGAGGCTACGCCTGGGTAAAGTTTTGTTTAACAATAAAAAATGACATTCTATATTTACATCTCATTTATAAACTCTATACTCGATCTTCAGCAATAATCCACTAGTGATTTTTTCATTCTCCTTGCCTAGATTAAGAAATATTTCAATTTTCCAGTTACTTTGACGTTTTTGTGTTATTTAAGCTATTCTTTATAGAAAGAGGTATTTAAAAGTTGACTAAAGGCTTAAGGAAAAATAAATACGACCTCTAGGGTGCTCTACCATCGTTCCAACTCAACACTAAAGGCTTTGATAATAATGAGAAGCAACATTAAAAAGACGTTTGAAGCTGTTGAAGAATCAATCGGGAATGTTTACCAGGAATGGGGTAGTTTTCAGGAGCAGATTCGTGAACAGCTACCCGCAGAATACTACAGTGAACTCGAAGATTTAAACAGCCAATTCCAGGTGGCGGTACGTGAATTAGTTAAAGAACTTAGTGAACCGGTTCTTACCTTAGCGACAACAGGGACAACTAGCAGTGGTAAAAGTACCCTGGTCAACTTCTTGTGTGGCACCGAAATTCTCCCAGTTGCCGTACAAGAAATGAGTGCAGGGGTTGTGATTGTAGAATACAGTGAAACGAAATCTCTGAAAATTGATCAAACCCCAGGGGCACTTTGGGAATGTGGAGAATGGCGCAATCTTACCGACGAAGACATTTATGACCGTTTAGACCAAGTCATGAAGTCCTATCTTCAAGCTAATCGAGATGGACAAACCAGTGTTGCTTGTCCACAAGCAACGATATATTACCCTTTCCGCCTTGTAGCCGATCCTAACCTGCTTGATTTGCCTGAAAAAACCAAAGTGCGAATCATGGATCTTCCGGGTTTAGCTCATGTGGGTGATGAAGGAAATGCCTCTGTGATTAGAAAATGTAAAGAAGCATTATGTATAGTTACTTATGATAGTACAGAAACCGATAGACAAAAAGTTAGTAACTTACTCCAAGAAGTCGTTGATCAGGTCAAAGAGA
>NZ_JAAHHS010000621.1 GCF_010692395.1 Moorena sp. SIO3H5 | reverse complement strand
TCAAAGAAAGCAGCCCCTCGTCCAAACAATTCCCAATAAGAGCCAAGATGAACGAGTAAAGCACAAATCAACAGGAAATGCAGGGAAGTTACCAGCACAGACGAACCGAACAATTCAAAGAACTAAGATTGATTCGAGAAAGCGAGGTTCAACTGCTGTAATTTCCGGACCACCCAATAAAAAAGGGAAGCTGGCATTTAACGACCAACGAGCGATCAAGACAACAATGGATTTTGGACCGCTAGATAAATATGAAGGTGGAACCTCGGCCCATGGCGTGGTCGATCCCAACGACAACCTGAAAGGTTCTAGTCCATCGGTAGCCCCTAAATGGTGGCCGAAGCCAGGTACGGAACCCTATTGGACAAAGCATATAGTACGAGGACATCTGCTTAATGAAAAAGTTGGAGGTCCCGGAAATGATTTGCGGAATTTAACCCCATTGGGTAAAACGGCTAATCACGACCATGAAAAACAAATCGAGAAACACCTAAAAAGTGATGTCAAAGCCAATGAGTATGTTGAATACCAAGTAAATGTGAGCTCGAAAAAAGCAGCAAAGAGTGATTTTCCCAATATGCCAGCAAACTTGCAGAAGGCGCATTTACCCGCTTTCGCTGACCATATCGAAGTGACAATGGCAAACTTCCATCCAACTCAAAATAAACATATCAACAAAATCGGACCAATTAAAATCAAAAATAAAGAGTAGGAAATCACAGAATTGAAAAATCCATTGTTCGAGTGCGGACGCGAACAAGCGACAAAGAACTATTTATCATAGACCGTGCGATCGCTTAGTATTTATTAGGAAGAACAGAGAAAAGGAAAATCAAAAAAATGACTCGTCAATATGTACGCGAAAGCAACCAGTCCCCCCAGAAGGACACCGACAACTGGATACTGCAACGGAGTGCGGTGCGTGAGCTACCAGCAAAAACTTTGACACCCCAAACAGAAACTGCAGCGGGCGATCGCTCAGGTATTCAACTGGACTTGATGGAGATACCTGTCAGCAATCATACTGCTATGCCAGTCCAAGCTAAGTTAAAGATTGGGCCAGCTGGTGATAAGTACGAACAGGAAGCTGATCGGGTGGCAAAGCAAGTGGTGCAACAGCTTCATGGCTCACAGTCTGGGAAACTCCAACCAAGGCAAACCCTTCAAAGACTTCGAAACCGAGAAGTAGACGAGGAACTGCAACGAAAACCAAGGCTTCAGCTTAAGGGTGATCGGGAAGGGATGACCGCAACCCCAGAACTGGAATCTTCGATCGCGCGATCGCGAGGTAGTGGGCAACCACTTTCAGAAGGGATTAGAGAACCAATGGAGAAGGCATTTGGTGGTGTAGATTTTAGTGGAGTGAGGGTTCATACTGATGGGCAGTCGGATAAGTTAAATCGAGCAATTCAAGCGAAGGCTTTTACTACAGAAAAAGACATTTTCTTTAGGCGGGGAGAATATGTCCCCAGCAGTAGAGGAGGGCAGGAGACGATCGCACATGAGTTAACACACGTGGTGCAGCAAAATTCAGGACAGTCAGCTCAGGACAAGCCAAAAGAGCAGAGAGTTGAGACCAAGACCGAACTGAACCGGAGTGTAATCCAAAGGATAAAGAGCGACAAATTAGACGAGATAACAAAGCAGATCCCAGAATTCAAAAGTGAAAAAATGGATGAATTTTGGGATAACTTAGAAATTCTAACACAAGGAAAAGCCAAAGAAAACGATATATTTTATCTCCTGCCCGAAGATACAAAGAATGATATAACAGATAGGAATACCCTGATCGAAGCTCTAGAAGTCCTAGTGGACGAAGATGAATACGATGAAAATACGACAAAAAACTTTGTGATGCTGATCAACAAGGCGCTCATCGAAGCAGGAATAGTTGCGGGAGCAACGAGCGCAGAATCGGTTAGGGGGGCAACTGACGAGAACGAAAAACAAGCACTATTATACATAGCATTAAACCCAGAAGAATATCTAAATGCCACAGAAAAATCCGACAAACTAAAACAGGAAGCAAAAAAATGGCTAGATCAGGTTGGAGAGAAACTGAAAGCGATTGCTGACCTCAAGGCTGGAGATGATATGGCTGAAGCAGCACCAAAATTGGCCAGCATCATAGAAGGAGTGGAAATACTAATAATAAATGCCTTAGAGAAAAAGGACTGGGCAATCTATACAGTAAATCAATTAAGCAAGCAAGAGTTTTTTGAGCGATTCGCCATCAATGCAAAAAAAAGCAAAGACCCCAACTATTACTTATGTCACCATTCAGATTGGAGTATCCCATTGATCGCAGCAATAAACCACACGAAAATTACGAAAATCCCGGTAAAGAAAAATACAGGAGATGCAGTCCCCCTAGAAAAGGAGGAGCTGGCCCAACTCACCAAAGTCACGAAAGAAATGATGAAAGGGATGAATAAAGTAATGAAAAAATATGGCATGGGATAAAAATTGCAAACCCTAGGCAGTTCAGGGAGGGATAAGTAGGAAAAGGCTATTTGATTTGTGGGTAATCTAAACCCAGGGGTGCGACCTTAAGATTGACCACCTAACTCATCACTAATAAAATGAAAAAAAAGTATAAAAAAAAAGGAGCGCCGAACAATACGAGAGGGTGACCGAGAAAAAACAAATGAGAAAAAGACCTAAAAATAGGCTCCATAAACAAAGATAGAGGGAATCAAAAATATGAGAAGGACAAGAGAAAAAACAGTTAACAAAAAAGATACTAATGTTGGAAGCAATTGTTCCGCACCTGCGGCCGAGAAAAAATATCCAAAAGAAGATCTTCGGCTATCCCATGGCGTATGAAATGATCAAGAAAAGACAGAACACACAACTCAGTTTCCGCCACATGGAGCCAACGGCCATAACGAGGGGTGTGAATCATCACTAACCGCCGAGCAATATGGAGTGCGATCGCCGATCTTGTAGTGGCGTGGCACAGCTAAAATAGTGCAATAGATTTTTGGTACCCATCTTCCCACACTCCCCACACTCCCCACACCCCCCACACTCCCCCATCTGTTTCTAATGCAACATTTAAGGCTTGCCACGCCAGTAGGGTGCGTTTGCATCGCGGGGCGTAACGCAACGACCACCAAAACCGAGGACACACTTATTCAGAAAA
>NZ_JAAHHS010000620.1 GCF_010692395.1 Moorena sp. SIO3H5 | reverse complement strand
CGGCATACGATATCTTGGTATCTGCGTGACGGGTGTTCAGACGTTGTGCTCATCCGATCTTTGTACTGTACTATCCAGGCGGTGGCTGAAGGTATATAGTTAAAGGTATAAAGTTAAAGGTATAAAGTTGAACAAAAAAAATAGTTGACTAGTTGGTTTCACCTTTTTCTTTCTTCAGCTATCGCCAACGGGTCTTACAATTACGAAGTATCTCATCAATGCCTGCTTCAATGGTTAGAGAAATTCGCTGACTAAAGTTGTCGCACCATGGATGCTTTTTACCTTATTTTTGAGGATTAAACGGTCACTTTTATTTTTGTATAAAAGCAGTAAATATCCTCATTTTTAAATATAAATTCAGGTTAATTTTGCAAAACTTTATCCTTCATCTTTTATTTTTAACCCTTGATTATACCCTACAAAGAAAGCCTAGGGCGAACATTCTTCATCTTGACCCAGTTTCAACTGCTGCAAGTGATACACCCTAGCAGTATCAGTGAGGTTATATTGTAAAGGGGTGATGGTAATGTAGTTGTCGCGAATTGCCTGAACATCAGTAGGGATATCTTGAGGTAAGTGAATATGATCGGGTTGTTCAACATCCTCAATAACTTCACCAGCTAACCAGTAATAGATTTTGCCTCGGGGATCAACTCGTTTCTCGAAATTCTCGATATAACGACGAACCCCTTGACGCGTTATGGCAATCCCAGCTATGTCTGAGAGCTTCACAGGTGGCACGTTGACATTGAGTAATGTTGTTTTTGGTAAAGTTTGTTCGGACAGCTGATTTAGGAGAGTTTTCGCAAATGAAGCCGCTACTTGAAACTCCTTTGAGGTGTAGGTGGCTAAACTGAAGGCAATGCTGGGAATCCCTCTGATTAACCCTTCCATAGCGGCTGAGACAGTGCCAGAGTAGAGGACATCAGTACCCAGGTTAGAGCCGTGGTTAATCCCAGAAAGCACTAAATCTGGTGCGCTATCCATTAATGCCCACAAAGCCAGCTTTACACAGTCTGAAGGGGTTCCAGAACAAGACCAAGCAGTAACCTTGGGATGGAAAATGTTATCTATAACTTCAGCACGGATGGGCTCATGAAGGGTCAAACCGTGACCAGTTGCTGAGCGCTCTCGGTCAGGACATACTACGGTAACATTGTGCCCCGCTTCAGCGAGGGTGTTGGCAAGGGTACGTACACCAAGGGCGAAGATACCATCATCGTTGCTGATCAGCAATTTCATAGGATATGAGGCTACAGCTAAAGATAAAAGTCGCTGTTCGATTCTAATCTGAAATTGATATATTCTAAGACCATCTACCCCACTCACCTGACCATTTTTTCAGTAAAATGAAACAGTCCTGCATAAATGACAGGGGTTTCCGGTTCTTCTCTTATTAACCTAAAATTACTGATGACAAGCCTCAACGAGATTGAGACCCAACTAGCTACACTCAAAGAAGAAGCAACCATTGCGATCGCTTCTGCTGATACCTTGGAACAATTGGAACAGTTGCGCATTAATTACCTAGGCAAGAAAGGGCAACTGTCTCAGATATTGCGGGGAATGGGTAAGTTAGCACCAGCAGACCGACCTCAGATTGGTGCGATCGCAAATGTTGTCAAAGAAACCCTCCAGCAGAACCTAGAGCAGAGGCTGCAAGACCTGAAAGCAGCTGAAATTGAGGAAAAATTGCGATCAGAAACCCTGGATGTGACTATGCCAGGGGTATATCGTCCCCAAGGTCGAATTCACCCCCTCAATAGCACCATTGATCGGGCCTTAGATATTTTTGTTGGTTTAGGCTACACCATTGCTACTGGCCCAGAGATGGAGACAGATTACTATAACTTTGAGTCCCTTAATACTCCCCCTGACCATCCAGCTCGGGATATGCAAGATACCTTCTACTTGCCGGATGGTAATTTGCTGCGTACCCATACCTCTTCGGTACAGATTCGGTACATGGAAAACCATGAGCCACCGATTCGGATTGTGGCACCTGGTCGAGTTTATCGACGGGATACGGTAGATGCTACCCACTCGGCAGTGTTCCATCAGATAGAACTGTTGGCAGTGGATGAAGGGATAACCTTTACCGACCTCAAAGGAACCCTTAAGGAATTTTTGGAAGCAATGTTTGGGGAAGAGTTAGAAGTACGTTTCCGTGCCAGTTATTTTCCTTTCACTGAACCTTCAGCAGAGGTGGATGTGCAGTGGAAGGGAAAATGGTTAGAAGTGATGGGTTGCGGTATGGTTGACCCCAATGTACTCAAGGCTGTCGGCTATGATCCTGAAATTTATACAGGTTTCGCTGCTGGTTTTGGAGTAGAACGTTTTGCCATGGTGCTGCACCAGATTGATGATATTCGTCGATTGTATAACAGTGATTTGCGCTTTTTGAAGCAGTTTTAGTATTGAATAGCCTCACTGGTACATTCAACGAAACTACGATTAATCAAAAAAAAATCACAAGGTAAACCACAATCATCCAAAGGATAAGTTAATTATATAGCGTTGCTTATCCTTCTGATATCGCCAGGAAACTGATTCTGGGTCTTTATCCTGACTCCATTGCTTAAAATCAGGTTTTTCTCTTAATTCTTGAAGTGTTGCTGGTGCCACTCCTAATCGTTCAGCTAATTGTTCTTCACTTAGTCCTTCGAAAAGTTGGTTAAGTGAATTAAATTCTGGTGAGTTCATTCCCAAAAATTAGAGGAAAGCTAAAAAAATCAAAAATAATTTCGTACGTAAACTAAAACAGCTAAAAAGCTGTCTTTAGTTACGTGCCTGTTACCTGTTAACTGTTTTTAACCAAAACCCCTGGTTCTTTCTGAATCGGTAAAGCGTCTAATACATCAGTTTGAGCGCAATACTTTAAATCTTCATGACCATTGAGCCGCAGCAGGCGTTTTCCGTGACTAGCGTGATAGAACATCTCTAGTAATTTATCTTGCCACTGGGAGTAAAGTGCGATCGCACCAATTACTTCATCATTACCAGCAATGTCATCCACTGAGTCTCCGGTTTCTTCCATAAGTCTTTGACTAATCGCCCCAGCACAAACCGTGTCTTCTAGGGAGTAGGCTCCTTCCCAACCTGACCCCACTAGCCAAATAGTATCTGGTTTGTGGGTCAGTAAATACTCCACTGCTGA
>NZ_JAAHHS010000062.1 GCF_010692395.1 Moorena sp. SIO3H5 | reverse complement strand
CGAAGATCCAAAGCTAACATCGGGTTTCTTGTTCTTTTTGTCTCTTGCCTCTTGTCTCTTGCCTCTTGCCTCTTGCCTCTTGCCTCTTGCCTCTTGCCTCTTGCCTCTTGCCTCTTCCCTGCTCCCTGCTCCCTAAAACCCAGAGATTTGTACCTCATGGGTATAAGACTTGCTATATATCCTAAACAATCTTGCTGAATCGCTTTTTAATAAAAAAAAATCCAGGCTCTTTCAGACTCCTCCCTGCTCTCTGCTCCATAAAATTTATACTTCAGGGAATTTAAACCCAGTATATTTTTATATTTTAAGCTAATTAAAGGTTTGATTAATCTAGTAGTTTTAGCGGATAAATCTTGGTACATTTTGATAAATTTATTTAATAAATAGCTCAGTAAAATCACTTAGGCTGATCCCTTAATTAATTTTGTTTGTGGAATTTTATAGTGAGCTAGTCAACACCTTGAACACAGGAATTACTTTCCTAATAAAAATACTAGGAGAAATAAATGGCTACTTTCATAGTTAACACCAGAGCTGATGAAAATGATCCAGTTGGTTCCGGCGGCAATCTTTCTCTGCGAGAAGCCATTAACGAAGCCAATAATACCCCAGGGGACGATATCATTACCTTTGATTCCAGTCTCAGTGGAATAATTAGCCTCACTAGTGGACAACTAGTAATTACGAGTAATATCAGCATCGAAGGTAATGGTTCTAATATCACTGTAGACGCTGGAGGTCGTTCCCGTGTCTTTAATGTCGATGATGGAAATCCAGGCATTAATCAAACCGTCGGCATTGATGGGTTGACCATTAGCGGAGGGTATCTCGACGGCGAGAGTGGTGCTGGTATCTTCAATAATGAAATACTAACTATCACTAACAGCATAATTCGTGACAATTATACTTACAATAGTAATGGATATGGCGGCGGTATCTATAATGCGGGAACTGTTAATATCACTAACAGCACCGTTACTTTGAATCGAGGTTATTACGGCGGCGGCATCTATAACAAGGGAACTGCTAATATCACTAACAGCACCATTGTCGCCAGTTACAGTCCGGCGTTTCAAGGCGATAACATTTACAGCAGTAGAAGCGCAACTACTACTGTAACTAGTAGCATCATTGCTGAGGGAGTAAACGGTAATAGGGATATTTTCGGGCCTTTCATCAGTGGTGGCAATAACCTGGTTCAAGCTGCTAATGATGGAACCGGCTTCACTAATGGGGTGATGGGAGACTTGGTTGGAATTGATCCGCTCCTAGGTGGATTGGGCGACAATGGTGGTCCTACTGACACCGTAGTACTTCGTCCTGGTAGCCCTGCCATCGATGCTGGCAGCAATCCTAATGGCTTGACCACTGACCAACGAGGTGCTGGATTTGCTCGAGTAGTGGGAGGTACCCCTGATATTGGTGCTTTTGAAGTACAGCCAGTGACTCCACCAGTAGACCCTCCACAAGTAATCCTTCCAGCAGTTATCTCAATTGGGATTCTCATCCGTGCTCAACGTGATAATCTCTCCGGTGGTCAAGGTGATGATTTCTTATCAGGTTTCAATGGTAAAGATATTCTGTTGGGTAATGATGGCAATGATACTCTCAGAGGTGATTTTGGTAGAGACCTGCTGTTGGGTGGCAATGATAATGATTTACTCTTTGGGGGTCGCGGTCGGGACACCCTCGATGGTGGCCAAGGGGATGATACCCTTGAAGGTGGTTTTGGTCGTGATTTGTTTGTCTTGAGAGCTGGTGATGGTCAAGATACGATCCTGGACTACTCTGATGGCATAGATCAATTTAATTTAGATGGTCTGAGCTTTAGCCAACTTGAAATTTTCCAAGGTGATAACGCTACTTTACTCCTGGTTGAGAGCACTGAAGAAGTCTTAGCATCTCTAGTTGGGGTGGATGCTAGTGTGATTGATGCTGGAGACTTTATCAGTATCTAAGTGAGAACGATCCCATTAACAGCCGATTTTGCTGACGGGGCGAGAGTTTGGGGTGTGGGGCACGGGGAGATGGGGAGATGAGGATATTTTTATGAAGGATAATTATCCGGAATTTATATGATAGCGCTTCTAATACTTATCAGGTACACAGGATTTTTGCCCTGTTCCCTATTCCCGTTTTCCCATTCCAGTTTTCCCATTCCCTAAAACCAAAAATTTGTACCTCACCGAAATAATAATTGCTATATAATTAAACATCAAATGAAAACGACCGAATTAGTTTCCGCAGCCACTACTTCCCAGACCGAATCAACCAAACCAACAGTACCTCAGACACCGATAGCACAGGTTCTCGATTTTGACACTGACCATCAAATCAAACAGATACTGCCTCAGTCTATCCACTTTATCTCTGGTCTACCTCGCTCCGGATCAACTCTGCTAGCAGCATTGCTGCGCCAGAATCCCCGGTTTCACGCTGGCATGACTAGTGCTGTAGGAGGGTTGGTCAATTGCCTCCTGGAAAGAATGAGCAACAGTGAGGGGGCTATTTTCATCTCCCCAGAGCAGAAGCGTGACATTCTCCAGAGTCTATTTGCCGCTTACTACCGCCGCTCAGTAGAGGAGCAACAACTTATCTTTGATACCAACCGCCTCTGGTGTAGCAAACTACCTCTGATTAGTGAATTGTTCCCGGAATCCAAGATAGTGTGTTGTGTCCGTAACGTAGCTTGGATCATGGATAGCTTAGAACGCCTGGTACGACGCAACGCCCTGGAAGTTTCTGGTTTGTTCAATAATCAAGAAAATTTCACTGTCTACAGCCGCACTGAAGCCCTATCTAAAGGCGATCGCCTAGTGGGATTTGCTTACAATGCTCTCAAGGAAGCGTTCTACAGCGCACAGGGTAATAAATTGCTCCTGGTAGATTATGAATTGTTGACCAGGTGTCCAGCAGATACCTTAAACCTAATCTACCAGTTTCTAGGAGAAGAGCCCTTCGAGCACAATTTCGAGCAGGTGGAGTACGACGAACCGGAATTCGATGCCAGGCTACGAACCCCAGGATTGCACAAGGTAAATCGCCGGGTGGAATTTACTCCCCGGCGCACAGTCTTACCACCAGATTTGTTTGACAGGTACAGCCAACTGTCATTTTGGGGTGACCAGACTAACAGCCTGAGTCATGTTCTTCGGTTCAATCCTGTCAAACAAAAGTCTTAGGGGAGATAGGAGTATTGGGAAAGCAGGGCTATTTCATTCTTTCTTTGGAATAAATTGTTAGGTCAATGGGGTGAAAGGGAGCTTAGGAGAAACGCTCTAGTCAACTTTTGACTAGAGTAACTTATTGATAAGTTAAGCGATCGCATCTTATTGAACAAAATTTGTGACGCATTCCCCCACTTCGTTCAAGTGGGGGTAAAGGAACAACTTATCATTAATCGTCATCTCCCTGATTGTTGTGCTTATTGATACATCTGGTGCCAAATCTATCAGTAACAGTAATTGGATGTGGTCATTTTTAACTAAGTCAGCTTTCGCTTCTTTAAGTATGCAGCGGTGTTTTTGACATATGCCATTGATGAGATCGATTATGTCTAACTCGCTTATCACCAGATCTCACCGGATAACGAGACTTCGTGACCAAGACTATAGCTATCTCAATAGAGCCCACCCTATGGGCAGGGATACCACCAGACGGCTTGAAACCACAATAGTCGATGTTCTATACTCTAAGAATGATAGCAAAGAAGTCACAGAAAATTATTCGCACCGATCAGTGGAGTCTTAAGCCAAGTGCCCCTCAGCAATTAATGTTTGCTGAGACAATCTCTATTTATCAACGTGCCTGTAAGTTTTTGACTTCAATCCTATTTACCCATTGGGATACAATCGGTTCTTTAGATACAAAAGAAGCCGTTACAGCCGTAGAACGGCTAATGCACCAAACCAAGAAAAACCCTAACCCTAAGTATAAAATATTTAATCGAGTATTTTATAAATTGCCGTCTTATTATCGTCGTGCTGCTATCGCTTTTTCCTTGGGGCAAGTTAGCAGCTTTGTAACGAGATATAGAGACTGGCAATGTGGACAGTCACGGAAGAGACGGGATGCTAAGCCACCATTACTGACGATGGTAGCTAACTGTTATCCAGCGCTTTATCAAGGTCAATGTTATCGGTTAGATTCCCTCGAAGAAATTCAAATCAAAGTATTAAACGGGAAAAATTGGGTATGGACAACAGTTGGGATCGTTTCAACTCGGAATCGACATACTATTCCAGCTAACAAACAGCTGTCACCGTCGCTGATTCAACGCAATGGGAAAGCGTGGTTATCGGTTCCGTTTCATTGTAAACCTGATCATAAAAAAGAAGTTAATCGTGTAGTAGGAGTAGATCTAGGAATTAATAAAACTGCTGTTATTTCAGTCGTTGAGTCCGATGGCACTGTAATTTATCGTGAATTTATTCACCCAGGAAGAGACATAGACCGTCGTGATAAGAAGCTGAAATCAGTCTCAAGAAAAGCCTCGAAAACGATGGGTAAAGGCGGAAGGTTACACAAAGGTTTTTGCCGGAATACTTATCGGAAATGTCGCCACATTAACCGTCAAATAGCGCAGATAGTCTCTAAGGGGATTGTTGAGATCAGCATTGAGTATAATGTTTCGGTTATCGCTTTTGAATATCTAAAAAACTGGAAGCCCAAAGGTGGGAAGAAGAAATCTAATCTTAAACAGCGTTTCCACGGTTGGTTAAAGTCTATAATTCGAGAATTAACCGAAATGAAATGGATAGAATCTGGCGGTAAGATTCATGATGTAGTTGCCCGAGGAACATCTAGTAACGCTTATGACGGTAGTGGAACAGTTTGGCGTGATCGGAAAAATTACGCTCTAGCTAGGTTCAGTAACGGTAAACGATACAACGCTGATTTAAGCGCTAGTTACAACATTGCAGCTAGAGCTATTCAAGAACTCACTCGCAGAAATGACAGTGAGAACCGTAGTAGCAAAAGTTCTACTCGGTTGCCTAGAAGTCGGGCAGTCTTATGTGATCTATGGGTAACCTCAAACGATAGCATAGGACACCCCCACCTCAAGCAAAGCTAGGTGGGGGTGGCTTCATGGTCAACCGTCACCCTTGACACTTCAACCTTAAACCTTAAACCTTAAACCTTAAACCTTCAACCTTCAACCTTCAACCTTGGCCTTTGGCCACGCTACGCGAACAACCATCAACCCTGACCTTAAGGCCGTAGGCCACGCTGCGCGATTAGCCCAAAGGGCTACGCTACGCGAACGGCCACGGGTGCGCGTTCAACCCTCAACCCTGACCTTAAGGCCTTTGGCCACGCTGCGCGATTAGCCCAAAGGGCTACGCTAGGCGAACGGCCACGGGTGCGCGTTCAACCGTTAACCAAATTTGATAATCATAGCTTGCACCAGCTGAATAATTTCAAAGGTGACGAAGACGCTGAGAATAATTGTCACTAATTTATTCAGTATCGGTATGTTGCCATACCCAAACCAAGAGGCAACAAACTTGATTAACACCATACAAATGGCGCTAATGATTAAAAATTGCAAGATTGCCATTGTTTTATTCCCTGATTAACACGAAACAAGTCAGTAACTTACTGTATGCCCTATTCAATAACGAATCCCCTAATTACAAGGAAAATTTTATAAAAATCTTAAACAATTAATCAAAATTCACCCTATTGTGATCCGTAGTATATTCCCCTACCATTGGTACCAATAAAAACAAGTCCGAACTCCTGCTTACTCGCCTCCATCACAGTAGGTCTATTGCCAATTGGTCGAGAGCGATCGCCCATCCGTGTCCACGTGCGTCCCATGTCAAGAGACTGGTATATTCCTGGTTCTTGGGCACTGCTTTTGGCTGAGCTTGCTAGGCTTCCTCTAGCTTCCTGAGTCCTAACCCTATTGTCGAGATTAGGAAAATTTCCATCAATATTGCCATAAATATATAGTGCTGGAGTGTCGCTTCCCTGGGGTGCTTTACCAAAAGCAAATAGGTGAGCTCTGGTTACTGAAGGCAGCTTGGAGAATGACTTACCGCCATCGGTAGAGCGATAAAAACCCTTACGGTCTAGACTCAGCCAAATTTCGCCCTTAACCCCTGGCACCGTTTTCAGGGAATGCCAACCTTCATTCCGCAGTGAATCATTCACAATTTGAAAGGATGAGCCACCGTCAT
The DNA here is from genome assembly GCF_010692395.1 of Moorena sp. SIO3H5. GTDB lineage: Bacteria > Cyanobacteriota > Cyanobacteriia > Cyanobacteriales > Coleofasciculaceae > Moorena. Next base: position 21,721 of record NZ_JAAHHS010000062.1, on the reverse strand, counting down.
TGGAACGATAGACTTTGCCTTTAGCATAGTAATAAAACGTGTTGCCATCTACAGGGTCTGCCGCTAAAGATTGAGACCAATTCCATGGACCACCGGGACCATTGGGTAATCCTGAAACCTTTTGCCAGGTCATCCCTCCATCCTTAGTGCGCAACGGCTGACCTTGACTAACTGTCACAACAAATAAATTGGGGTTAGTAGCAGACATAGCCACCCGCATCGGCATAGTATTGTCTGGAAATGAGGCAAACTGTTGCCATGTCATACCACCATCGGTGGAAGTAGCTCCAGTATAGGTTGAATTCCAGCGGTAACCACCAACCCGAACCATCTGTAAGGGTTTAGTTTCACAGTAAGCAATACTATAGGTATCCTGGAATGACTTACCGGGCTCCCCCAGACCAAGTCGTTGAGAGGGGTAAGTATCTAATCCTTGGTTATGGTAGAAACCATCCACATCCGCCACCCCACTAACAAGTATCGGACCACGGGGTGGTGAAACCAGAGTAAACGGAACAACTTCCTCGTGTCCAGCGGCATAGTTAGTCCAAACAACGGGATTAGCATTAAGATCGTCTGTCCGCCATACACCGTACCAATCCGTAAACCAAACTCTTCCCGGTACTTTCGGGTCAAACTCCATATCTGCCATATGATTAGCAAAATACTTCTTCGGCCACCAGGGAATAGTGTTGTTAGCAGAAGCAGTCTTCTGTTTCCAGGTAGTGCCGCCATCTAGGGAACGATAGAATTTGGTTTTTTGTGTGCGGTTTAGGGCAACTATAATATCCTCAGGATTAGCAGGATTGACACTGAGCGTACCAAAAATGCGATTAGATCCCCCTGGTTTCATGGTTTTCCAGACACCATTGGCATACTTGTGGACTCCACGATTACTGGTACTGGTGACGTAGAGGATATTCTTGTTTCCCACAGCCATGCGATTGACGGTTTTTGGGCTACCAGCTACCTGAGTCCAGCTGACCCCAGAGTCAGTAGATTTGTAGATGCCATCTCCATAGGGCGAAGCATAAACTAAACCCGGTACCTGTTTATCAAAGACAATAGCTGTAATACCAATTTTGTTATCTGGTTTACCTGCAAAAGAAGTCACGTTTTCCCAGGTAGCACCAGCATCCGATGATTTCCAGAGTCCATCTTCTCTAGAGCCGAAGAGGATAATATTGGAATTGAACGGATCAACAGCTAGTCTCTCTCCTAGCCATTTTTTCTTGTGGTTAGCCCCCATCTTGAGCTCTAGGTTCAACTTTGTCCAAGTTTGTCCTTTATCGGTAGATTTAAATAGTGCTCCCGGTTCAGCCCAGGGATATTTTCCAGCCGCAATATAGACAATCGTTGGATCATTGGGATCAACAGCCAGTGCTTCTCCTCCATAGTAGTTTCTATCAGAGAAGGGAAAGTGTTCTGTCAGGGGAATCCAACGTTGCTTCGCCTCATCCCAACGATAGAAGCCACCCACATCAGTCCGAATATAAACTAAGTCTTTCTCCAGTGGATGGAGGTAAACACCAGTAACATAACCACCACCTCCGATCGCTACATTAGTTGTCCCGAGGCGGATATTATTCTGGTATTTCCCAAAACTCACTACCTCAGCCTGTCCTGAATTTACCTTAACGATATCAGTGACTAATACAATTGACCCCAGCATCATCAAACTAGTCAGGAGCATCAGTCCTAGAGTAACCCTTTGCCTAAACCAACGGTTTGGTTGGGTAATAGCTCGAATCCGGTGATTGGTAATCCACTTAGCAAGGGTTAGCCCAATCGCAGAAATAAATAAGCATAAAAGCACCCTGAGTGCGATCGCAAGCAAGTCAATCATAGAAATAATAGATCAGCAACTTGGACAAGACTTCCCCAGTAACTCTACTAGTAGAGTACTTTAATAACCAACCGTACTATTTATAGGGATTTATAGGGATTTATAGGATTTGTTACCCAGTTTTTCCTAAATCCTACAGAATGCTCCTTTCTTTTATAGCTATTGCTAAGGCGTAGCCAAGAAATTCCAAGCAGAGTCTTCTTCACAGATTATCGTAAATTCAGGCTCACTGAGTGGAGCTAACCCCTCTAGCCAACTGTTAAGTTTAAAAATCTTCAAACCACACTGGTTAACTAGCAACTCATACATCATACCTGGCGTTGTTTTATAATCAACCATGCCACTATGACCAAATTCAAAGACTAGGTAAGGCTTGTGAGTTTTTAAGGTTCGGATAGCACCTTTGAAAACCTGAAACTCTGCTCCTTCTACATCTACCTTAATGAAATTAACCTTGAAGTCAGGTTGAAGGATGTCATCAAGTGTTTGAGTTTTGATAGCAATAGATGCTGTTTGAGCATTGTTATAGCCCCAATAGCTGTAGTCTCTTTGTTTTAGACCACTCAGTGCTGGGGCATCAACAACATGCCAGAAGGTGGTTTCTCCCTCTAAATCACTCAAAGCAATTTGCCTAACATCAACCTTTGGGAACCGTTTTTGCAGTCGAGTAGCCAGCCGAGGCAGCGGCTCGAAAGCATAGTGCTCACCGAGGGGAGCCAGTTGGCATATTTTTGTCAACACACTCCCCATGTTGCCACCCACATCAATACAGTTTGAGGATTTGTCTAAAATCCGCTTCATAATCTCATAGACATAGGTGTCATCTTGCCTGCTGGTCAGGATCTTTTGGTTAGGAGGCTTGATCAAATCAACAATACTTCTTGCCCCAGACTCAAACGGTGTGCCAATTAATAACTCTTTCAGGTGAGTTTTTATGGTTAAAGGTAGATTCATTTTTTAGCAGCGTATAAACCTTAGTTTTTAGTTTATAGCAGAAACTAATCATGGTTTATAAGTTTTATATACAAAGTTCGATAAAAAATTTACAAAGTGTTTGTAAAGTACCCTATCAAAATTAAGCTTGCTCTTGATAAATTCGGCGCTTTTGTGAAGCTCCTGTCGTTTTTAGAGCCACAGCTTCCATCTGCTGGTAAAGAGTTTTAGGTAAAAGTCGGAGCAAATAAGCAGCAGCCCCAGTCAACAGAGTACGAAGCGGTTCCTCTAGCAAAATACGCCAGTAAGTCGCTAAAGCCTTATTAAACAATTCTGTTGCCATCAAGCCTTCTTTGATGCTGAGTGCACGTCGAGCACCAAACCGTAAATAATACGCGCGGGCTGGGTTTTCACATTCAGCAATTACCTCTGGAGCATAAGCACGTGTTTTCTCAATTACCTTTTCTAGAGAATTTATATGCTTGAGTATACTAGCTGAATGCCCTTGTGAATGAATACGATATAAAGTCAGCGCCTCTGGCAAACCTTCCATGTGCCAATCAGTTTTAATCGCCATGCGCAGCCAACATTCCACGTCTTCAATATTGTGCAATTCAGTATCAAAATAAGCATCCTCCCTAGCCTGCTCATCTCGGTATCGAATTGCTTCAAACACTTCTCGCCGAATTACTGGTGTTGAACCATTACCAATGGGATTACGACACATGATATAATCTGTAGTTATATCTTTAGTTTTGGATATTTGATAGATTCCTAACGGAGTTCCTGTTTCATCAATGAAGGCAGAATAGCTAAAACTGACTCCTACATGGGGTGATGTTTCTAGATGCAAAACATGCTTTTCTAGCTTTTTTGGAACCCAGAGGTCATCTCCATCTAAGAAAGCCATATACTCTCCTTCAGCATGGCGAATCCCAGTGTTTCTAGCCGCTGATACTCCTTGATTATCCTGATGAATAATTTTAATTCTCGGATCGTTAATTTGTTGACATATTTCGATACTTTTGTCAGGAGAGCCATCATCAATGAGTAGCAACTCAAAATTTTTATAGGTTTGGGCGAGCACAGATTCTACTGTAGCTGCTATGTATTTTTCAACCTTATATACTGGAATAATTACCGATACTTTTTTCATTGTATTTCGTACCTTAAAATTAGTTGACCATGCTAGAAAAACACGATGTAAATAAAGATATAATTCCCAACTACGGAAACGCTAATTTTTTTAATTTTGATGGCAATGGATTCTGTTTGAGCATTGTTATAGCCCCAATAGGTGTAGTCTCTTAGATAATCAGCTTATTATATAAGGTTTTGTGATTTTTAATTTATAATTTTGAATTCCGCGCAGCGGTACTAATTTGGGGCAAGAAGCTGTTTTTTAACATTTTTGAGCAGGTTAGAGACAAGCAATTCAATTTGAGCATATAAAGACTTCGGTAATAACCAAAGCATATAAGCGGCTATTAAGGTTAAGATTGTTCGCCGTGGCTGTTCTAGTAGGATACGCCAGTGATTGGATAATGACCGATGTATAAGCCTCACAGCATCTGAACCTACTTTAAGACGAACCGCACTCCTAGCCAAGTACCGCAATTGGTAAGCCCTAGAAATATTTTCCCATCGGCTGGTCAGTTTGGGAGCATAGGAACGGGTCTTTTCAATCATTTGTTCTAAAGACTCAAACTGCTTCAAGAGATTGGCTGATAACCCTTGTGTATTAATTCGATACAGGGTTAATGCTTCAGGTATTCCCTCAATTTTCCAGTCAGTTTTAATAGCGATGCGAAGCCAACATTCAATATCTTCAGCACGACGGAAGTGTTCATCAAAGTAATAATCTTCTGTAGAGCCGTAAAGATTATCCTGATACTTAATTATGTCAAAGACTTCCCGACGAACTACAGCAGCCGAACCGTTACCGATCGGACTCTCTCGAAACAAATCAGATATAGTAATATTAGTGAGCTTAGGCATTAGATAGGCACCCATAAAAGTTCCAGCTTCATCAATCAAAGCAGAAGGGCTAAAACTAATCCCGACATCTGGGAATTTTTCTAAGTGTTCAATATGTCTTTCCAGTTTCTGAGGTAACCACAAGTCGTCTCCATCTAAGAACGCTAAATAATCTCCTTTTGAATTGCGAATTCCTGTGTTTCGTGCTCCAGCAAGTCCCCGATTATTTTGGTGAATAATCTTAATTCTTGGATCAGAAAATTGCCGACAAATGTTTATACTTTCATCGGGAGAATCATCGTCAATAATCAACATTTCAAAGTTTTGATAAGTCTGGTTTATCACCGACTGTACTGCGGTAGCAATATACTTTTCAACGCCGTATACTGGGATAATTATCGAAACAGTTTTCATAGGGTAAATTTTATGAATATGTTACAGATACGGTATAATAATTATGGGTATATATGTTTGTGGTAAATTAATAATAAAAAATTATTACACTAATTTTTTATCAAATTAGACTAAATAATCAGGTATACAGTTATGAGTAATTCAAACTATCCTTCTTTTGTATATGTATAGTTTCGTATCCATTTTAACCTTAAATCTAGATCTAGCAAGTACTTTAGGGCGCTTCCACCCAGATAAATTTTATTAGTTTTTGTATAAATAAAAATTATCAGTTTTTGTATTATTTTATAATATACTGTCCAGTAGCATTATTACTGTATACTACATGTGTATAGTACAGCGAAAGCTACAAGTAGACAATTAAGCAATATCATGATTTTAATATGCCATGGCTGTCAGCTTATATAAAAGCGTTACCACCAGACTTTATAGAAGTAAATCATAGTTAAAAAGTATAGCAAAAAAAACTGTCTAGCGATAGATTTAATTTATAAAGACTAGACATAATTTTCACAATTAGTAGAGAGAAATTTTACAATTAGCTACAACTCACAAAATATCCAATTTCACTGTCTTGATGCCGTTGCGAATGGGGAGGGGCTGTGTGGGTACACTGCGTCCGCACCGCTGTTTGCCCTGTGGAGACTCCCTGTTCCTTTGCTGCATCGCTTTATAGATGCTACCAGATAGTTAATGGGTAATGGATCATTGACAGAGGCATTATCCATTACCCATTAACCAGCATGCATTGGTAGCAGAGCTTTACCTATTTGCTAATAGATGAAATTTCATGTACCTCTGATTGCTTGAGAAATCCGGCGCTTTTGTGAAGATCCTGTGGTTTTTAAAGCTAAAGATTCTATATACTTGTAAAGATTCTCAGGTATAAGCCAAAGCAAATAGGCCGCAACCCCAGTTAACACGGTACGACGTGGTTCTTCCCAGAGCATCTGCCAGTAGGTACCCAGAGCTTCGTTGAAGAATTGGACAGCCATGGCACCATCTCTCAAGGTAACTGCCCTACGAGCTAGATACCTCAAATGGTAAGCACGGGCGCGGTTTTCCCACTCAACCACCACCTCAGGAGCATAGGAACGAGTCTTCTCAATTACCTGTTCCCAAGACCTTTGTTTTTTGAACAAGTTAGCTGATATACCACCGGAATTTACTCGGTATAGAGTCAAAGAATCAGCAATGCCTTCCAGGTGCCAATTGGTTTGGATAGCAATGCGAAACCAACAATCCAAATCCTGTGACCCTTGCAATCCCTCATCCCAATAAAAGTCGTTGCTCTTTCCGTTGATAGTCTCTTGGTACTTAATGGCTTCAAATACCTCCTTGCGGAACACGGCACAGGAGCCATTACTAATAGGATTACGGCAAATTATGTCACCGATAGTGATGTCCTTGAGCTTGGGTAGTTGATAGATTCCTAGGGAATTTCCTGCTTCATCGATAAACGCCGAACAGCTAAAGCTAATCCCCAAATTGGGATTATTTTCCAAATGTTCAATATGTTTTTCTAGCTTTTCAGGCAACCATAGGTCATCGCCATCTAAAAATGCTAAATACTCTCCCTGGGCTTGGCGGATCCCTTCATTCCTTGCTGCATTAGCTCCCTGATTTTCCTGACGAATAATTTTGATTCTGGGGTCTAGAAACTGCTGGCAAATCTCTACACTCTGGTCAGGAGAACCATCATCAATCAGTAAATATTCAAAATTTTGGTAAGTTTGATCCAAAACTGACTGTACTGTAGCAGCAATATACTTTTCAACGTTGTAGACTGGAGTAATGACGGAAACTTTTTTCATTTTATCACCGATATTATATTAAATGACTCAGACAATTATTGTCCAAGTTTGTCTTGTAAAATCTGACGTCTTTGGATCATTCCCACTAGTTTTATAGCGAGAACTTCGAGGTAGGAATATAGGGATTTAGGCAACAGCCAAAGTAAATAGGCAGCAGCCAAAGTCCGAAGGGTACGGCTTGGTTCTTCCAAGAGAAGACGCCAGTAAGTTGCCAAAGCAGCGTTAATGAGTTTGACAGACATTGCTCCATCTTTGAGACGTACTGCACTACGAGAAAAGTTTCGCAATCGATAGGCCAGGGCTAAATTTCCCCACTTCTCAATCAATTCAGGAGCGTAGGAGCGAGTTTTTTCTAGTACTTGTTTCCAGGAATCTAACTGTTTGACTAAGTTCGCTGAAAGACTGGCTGAATTGACTCGATATAAGGTTAGTGCTTCAGGGATTCCCTCAATTTTCCAGTCTGTTTGAATTGCAATACGTAGCCAACATTCAATATCTTCAGCGCGGCGGAAGTTTTCATCAAAGTAAAAATATTCTGTAGTGCCGTAAAGGTTATCTTGATACCTAATCGCTTCAAAGACTTCCGGTCGAATTACCGGAGCTGAACCATTCCCAATAGGACTAGACCGGAATAAATCTGATCGGGTAATGTCCTTTAACTTAGGCATTAGATAAGTGTTCAATAAATTTCCAGATTCATCAATTAATGCTGAACGGCTAAAACTAACCCCTACCTCTGGAAATTTTTCTAAGTGTTCAATATGTCTTTCTAGTTTCTGAGGCAACCACAAGTCATCCCCATCTAAAAACGCTAAATAATCTCCTTTGGCATGGCGAATTCCTGTATTTCTCGCTCCAGCAAGTCCCCGATTAGTTTGATGAATAATCTTAATTCGATCATCCGAGAATTCTTGACAAATTTTTATACTACTGTCTGGAGATTCATCGTCAATAATCAGCACTTCAAAGTTGGTATAGGTCTGGTCGAGAACAGACTGCACCGCTGCTGCAATATAGTTTTCAACTCCGTAGACTGGAATAATGACAGAAACATGTTTCATTGTTTGAACACTAGTTTTAAAGATAAATAGTTTTGATTTAGTTTTTTTACAAAAAAATTATCAAAAAAAATAGATAAATACTTGAACCTGACAACTGACGACTAAAAATTGTTTCCTGAGCACTATCATATTTCCAGGAAATGATCACAATTTTCTGCCCAAGTGTACTAGACTATCTGGCATTTGTGATCTAGAGGGTAAGGTGGGACCCGCTACCAATTGCAGTTGAGGATAATACATAATAGATGAGTCTGACTGAACCATTTCCCATTGGCTTAAAACAGAGGAATAGACGGTTTGTGCAATGCGTAAATCTCGCTCTAATATCTCCAGAGTCAAGGCATCTTGGGACATTTTGCTAAGTTTTACTTCAAGCTGAGAAATCTGAAACTCTAGATCCCTAGCCTTGTCCTCACTACCTTGTAGTTGTAGTTTAATATCATCCATTTCTAAGGGTGGATCATCTTGGAATAAGCTAGCTTGAGGCTGATTGTGAATAGGATTCATGATCTGAGGATTTGCATAATAACCATGATCAGACTGAGTGCGGACTAGTTCAGCCAGCAATTCAATCTTTTTGCGCCGTAATTCAATCTTTTTACGCCGTAGTGCTTCTATTGTCTCTAAGAGCTGGTTTAAGGGCAATCCTATGTTCGCAGTTTTTTCAGCTAGGCATTGCTGTGCTTTTTCTAGATCGTTTTCGGCTGACTTTATATACTCTGGGATAGTCTTTTGTTGTTGAGCAATGTCTTGCTTCCTGAGTTGTTCCAGTCTTTTGTTAAACGCCTGATTAATGGCGAAGGCTCTTCGTTGCGCTTCCTCAGGGGTGACTCCTGAAATTTCAAAAACCATCATTGTAGAGTTATCGATTAGTTGAATCGAAGGCTTATCTAAGCTATCTACAGATATATTTAGCTGCTTTGCAGCTTCTTCTAAAACCGTCACACTTTCAGCTATCAACTTCAGGTGTTTTCTGGGATCATCAATGCGATCGCTTAACCCTGCACTGCTATGACTGTTATTACTGTTATTACTGTCAGCATCACGAAATTCAGAACCCTGAGTGTTAGGGAATGTCCCACTACTGGCGAATGATAATGTCCATTGGCTGACATAAAACTGATCAGTATCAGTCTCATCGTGACATTGGAGTACAGTATGAGATTGGAGTACAGTATGCTCTAAGGTTACAGGAGAGGTTTGAGGTTTACCAAAGACATACCTAGCAGACCAAACCACAAATAAGGGAATTAAAAGGGCATGAACCAGTAAAACCGATATAGCCACCGTGATGATTCCCGATTTCACTGCTATCAGCAGACTACAGGAAAATATCATGGTAAATAAGATATTCCAGAGCAAGCCAATCTGCGGTTTATCAATGGCTGCCAAAAGCTGAAATCCAGCAATATCAAACGGTCTAGGAATTGCTGATAAGCAAACTAAAATCACTATGGGAACCACCATACTCCAGCCTTCCGTATTAATTTTTTCCCCAACCATAATGGGGATATAAAACGGAACTAGACTTGATTGTAAAGCAACAAAACCAACAATTACTTTTCCAATCGTCTTTAGACTGTTAAAGTATGTTTGCTTAAATTTCGATAAGTTTGTTCGTACTTCACATAGGGCAGGGTATAAAGCAGTAGTAATCGATTGGACGATAGTTAAGCTAATTCCCAAGCCAGCATTGTAAGCAAAGTAGTAAACACCTAATAGGTCAATTCCTATAAAGCGACCAATGATAATATAGTCGAGAGTTTCCCTCAGAGTTTTTAAAAGTTCAATTCCCAGGAAATTGATTCCAAAGCTAAAAATTTTTCCCCAGTATTTGGTTGTGAAAGAGCCAGTTCTCCGCCAGGGATGTTTGAACAGATAGCTAATGAATTCTATAGGGCTAGCTATTAGTATGGGCAGTACTATCGCCCACATTCCCATATGAAGAACAGCAAAGACAGCGGTTAGAATATTGGCGGTGGCATATCTGAGAGCTCGAGCAGTAGCCGTTATTTGAATTCGATTATCTCTTTGAATTAGTGCTGACTGTACTGCCCCTAAGGGAGCAATTAAAAAATTAAATGCTAACAGACAAATGGGTAAAATTAGTTTGTTATCTTTATAAAACCACGCAACTGGAAAAGCAGCAAGACACTGGAAAACAAATAGACTTCCAAAAAGTACCCAATTTAACCAATAAGCACTATTACAAATATCTTCTAGCTCATCAGCTTCCGCCTGTATAATTCTAGCATGAACACCGATCCGCGTTACTGTTTGTGAATATTCATAGGTCGTCAGAACCAGTGCAGCTAATCCAAAATCATGGGGAGTTAAGAACCGTGGTAAGATAAACGTTGCACCTAAGCGGGAAACCCGAATAAATGCCTGGGCGACTCCCATCCAACCAAGATTGCGAGTAAAAGTGCTACTGTTACCTAGTTTGTGCTTTATGCGACTCCCGATTGTTTTGACAATTTTCACAGTGGATCTCCCATCCTGCCATCCTTGTGATGATTGATATCTTTCGAAGTTGATATCTGTAAAAAAAAAAATTAGTGGTAGTTAGTGCTCTGAAATCATCCGATTATCCACAGATACCATCGGCATTTTTTTGCCGATGACTTGGATTAAATGTCCAGCTATTTTTTTAGGAATAAGTTTAATAATTAATAGTTTTAAAATTAGACGCATAGTTTCATTACTTAGCATAATTTTGGGGTAAAGCTTTATGGAATAGCTGAGTTTTTGACTAGCTAGCTTTACTCCTTCCTCATCAAAAGCATTAGCTATACATTGCTTAGCCAGATAACGATAAGCATTTGCTAAACTCTTGTTTTTAAGAGACTTGAGTTCTGGTGGAGCTGCCTTGAATGCTCTTTCAATTACAATTAGGTTTGCGTTCTCCATGACATCCACTTTAGAGGTCATTGACTGGGAAGAGCGACGGTAGAGAATTTGGTATTTAGGAACCAGTACAAAAGGACATAAAGCTGCTAGCCTGAGGTAATAATCCCAATCTTCAACTGATTTCAGGGATGGATCAAATTCTCCAGCGGCTTCAATATACTTCCGCTTAACCATGATATTGGAACCACTGGATATAAAGTTACGAATTAGTAATTGGGGATAAACATTATCCTCCCAATAAAGTGGTTGCCAAGCAAACAAAAATTTGCTATTCTCATCTATAAAGGCAGTCCAACTGTAAGCCACTCCAGCTTCAGGTTTTTTTTCCAGTGCTGCTAACTGTAGCTCCAATTTATCGGGTTTCCATAAATCATCAGCATCTATAAACGTAATAAATTCGCCCCTAGAGCGACGAATACCACGATTACGAGCCACTGGTAATCCGCCATTTTCATAGGAGAACACTTTCAATCGATGATCGTTGACTGTACTGATGACATCTAATGTCCCATCAGTGGAGCCGTCATTAATAACAATTAACTCAAAATCTGAAAACGTTTGTGCTTGAATCGATTGGATCGTTTCTAATATAGTTTTTTCTCCGTTATAAACTGGAACTATTACAGATATGGTGGGCATGGCGATTATCCTTTTCTTGTATATAATTAGTGCATGGTAATTCTCCACAAAAGGTCTATAAAAACCCCTTGAGAATTTTTTTTTATTTTAGTCCCATTCCTATTACAACCAAACCAGGCCAGTATAGGTAAGCTAATCCCTCTAGATTTTCACCAAACGAGAACAGGATACAAATTAATAGTATTGTTAGTGCTGTTGTGGCAACTTTACTCCTTTGAGCTTTAATTAAAAGCTCTATAAAAGTATAGACTATAGGGATTAAGATTCCAATAAACCCGACGATTCCATGAGTATATAAAGCACCATACCAAGTGTGGTGGCTTCCAATAGGCATACCAGCAACAACATCAGGGCCTTTACCAACTTTAATGGCATGACCCCAAATCGGTGCATCTTCTTCCCACTTACGGTGAGAAAGCCGAGCTAAGGCCGACCTAACCCGCGACGAAGCAGATCTTTGACTGGAAAAAGAGTCTTTCAAGTTTCTAGCTATCATCAGCAGTTGGGGACCAAATAGACCACCAATAAAACTGCCTATTCCTGCTGTAATTTGGATAGCGGGTTCGGTTAGATTTACCAAAAATGTTACCAGTATTGGTATACCCACTAAGCAGATTATCCCCATCCGTGACACTGAACCCACAATTGCAGCAGCACAGCCAATCATACCAATAAAACGCCACTTTATGTCTGGGTCTCTACTACTCAGGAAAAAGTGTACGTTACAGGCAAATGCCAATGCTGGAGCCCAAGGAGCAAATAAGAAAAGGCGTGTTTCACCACTTTTTATCACGTAAGGACTTATGGCGTAGTAACGATCACTGTTACCCCCAATTTTTGCCATTAGGCTGCTAGTATACAAGGGCATCTCTAACCCAGTCAGACTTAACCCATAGGTAAGTGGTACCAAGATCAGAGTTTGTAGGGAAAGGATAGAAATTGCTCTATAGATTATTTGTGGTCGGATGTTGAGGGAACCAATTAAAGGAAATAAGGCCAGAAGCGCCCAAGTTCTCAAAAAGGAGTTAATAAAAGATTTGATAGTTTTAATAGTTGAGAAGCCCCAATCCAAATGACCCACAACTAAGGCTAAACCAATGACTGATATGCAAACAATCCAGATCCAGACTCCAATCGGAATCCGAATCCTTTCTTCCGGTGGAGTATCTGATGTTTGCTGCCAAAGCTTTTTAATGAGATAAAAGGTTAGCAGCCAAGCTAGGGCTGGGGCAAAAACAAACTGTGCACCTAAAAAAAATAATAAGTAGGTGGAAATTATATAATAGAAAACTACTTTTTCTTCAAAGTTTTGCGGTTTCATTAAAGCCTGCCTAATGGCTTAGGTTACTGGTGCCAGTCTATGATGTCTAGCTTGATAAAAAATGGATTAGTTGCATCAAAAATCTTTTCTTTGGTTCCCGATTGGCGATGTTAAGCTATTATTAGATGTTGTCAAGCTATTATTTGATGGTTGAGAACGTAAGGGTGGAACATCAGAGTTAAACGATTCTACTTTGCCGTAGATTGAGGGCTGTGATTTACCTTGTAAATGGGGACGTAACCAGAGTAAAAATAGTCCTGCACTAATTAACAAGGAACCAGCTGCTGCACCAAGTAAAGCCGATGACTTTTTCGGTGCTATCGCGTCTGGGGGTAAGCTTGGTTCAGCTAGCAGCTGAACTTGGGGATAGGAAAGGGATTGGTTGAATCGACCAATTGCTGATTGAGTTAAGGTTGAAGCATAGATAGTTTCCGCAATGCGCATATTGCGTTCTAGGATCTCCATCCTCAAGGCATCCTGGCTCATTTGTCTGAGTTTGGCTTCCAGCTCAGCAATCTGGTTGCTTAATACCCAGGCTCTAGCTTCCACACCCTCTTGCCGTGCTTGCACCTCAACAATTTGGCGCAGCAGATTTTCCCGGGAAGAACCAGTTTCAGGCCCAGAGTTAACACTGAGCTGGTCGATAATTGCCAAAGACATGGGGCGACCTAACAGAGATTGACTACGCTGTAGCAAAGCTGCTTTAGCACTCTCTTGCTTGCTCTTTTCGTCCACTACAGATGGATGCTTGGAACCGAATTTGGAACTCAAAACCGTCAGGGCTGCGGTAGCCTGACTGTATTCCCTTAGAGTTTGCTGAAATATCTGGTCAGCCTTAAGTGCAAAAGCATCAGCAGCTTGTCCAGAGGACAGCTTTAGATTAGCTGAGAGGTTGCTGAGATTGGCTTTTGCTTCTCGCCCTTGGGCCAACAAATCGATTTGTTGTTGTCGTAAACTTTCGATAGTAGATGATAGCTGGTTAACTTGTTCTTTCGAGTTCAATCCGGTTCTAGCTTTGTGTTCAGACAGGCTTGTCTGAATGTCTGCTAAATTTTTCTTAGCTGCCTGCAAATCAGCTTGAACTGGTAGCTGATTATCTACTAATTCTTCTTGCCTAAGTTGTTCAAGTCTATCCTCGAAAGCCTGGTACATAGCCAAAGCTTTTTGTTGGGCTTCCTCAGGAGAGTCTCCTTTGATTTCAAAGGCCATCATAGTTGAATTGTCAACGATTTTGACCCTAGGCTTGCCCAACTCTTCAGGGGACATGTTCAGTTGACTGCTAGCATTATTCAGTACCGGCTTACTTTCCGCAATGAATTTCATCTTTTCCCTCGGGTCATGGGAGCGATCGCCAAATGGTGACCTAACATCTGAACTCGCTCCCCCTAATTCTGGGATATTAATTCTGGTGGATGAGCCATTGACAGGAAGTGATACTCTCCATGTACTGGTATAAGTTGGCTGAGCTGATTTCAAATAAAAAAATGTTAAGCCCCAAATTCCAGCATTAATAGATATCCCTAAACACAAGTAAAATAGCCAACGTAGAGGCATGAGATTTGATTTTTCATAGGGATATGGGGCTATAGTCTTATAATTAGTAGTCATTGGAGCATCTCACCTGGCAAATCCACATTTTTAGTTTTAAGTTGTAGTCTTAAGTTGTAGTGTTAAGTAGTGTTAAGTTGTAGTCTTAACTTATAGTTATATTTTATATTATTAAAGACTTAGCAGATAGTTTGATCGCACTATCAAGTAATGGCTTAAACCCGTAGCCAATACACCCCTGATGAAGAGTCAGATCTCGTGATATTATCACTTGTGATTCTTTGATTAATAATTATAACATTTGAGCTATCCTAAATATGAATTAGGGTATAAATATGTCTCTAATAATCCGAATGGGATTGAAGATATCCCCAATAAAGTCAAAAACACTTTTGACATTAGTGACCGTCGAATCATAGCAAGCGACACTATCTCTTGGCATCAGCACTGGATTAACTTGCTCATCATTAGGTTTCTTCACCAAGTCCTCTACAGAACGTTCTATTGCCAGAGTTTCCCCAGTAGTACGGTCAGTTTGCAGTAACAGAGCACGGCGATCTGCATTTGTGGTTTCTGTACCTCCAACACAACTAGCAGCAATTACAGCTTGAGATAGACGGGAGCCATATTCAACTTCCTGGATTCTAAGGTCTCTTCCATTATTGGGATTAGTCAAATTGGAGAGAAACACAGGAATAGTTGAGGGAGTAAGCTGGGAAGGTCTGGCGAGATAATATTGAGGCAACTCCCGAGTCGGAACAATGATTTGGTCTCCAGCAATCAAGGGAATATCATTAACTGGTGATCCGGTGAACACACCAGATAAATCAATTACCTGTTCCTGTTCACCCCGAACCAAGCGCACCTGTTGAATATTGGCATTTGGTTTGATGCCGCCAGCCGTTAAAATAGCAAAGGTTAGGTAGCGTTCTGGAGGATAGTCTCCTGAGACAGTAGCAATCGATGCCGGTAAGTCTCGACCTTTAGAATCCGTATCATTAATCAAAACGCGACCAGGTTCAAAAACAGCTCCTCCCACAGTTACCTGAATTGGAGCCCACTCAAAGAGTTGAATACTGACTTTGAGGAAATCAGGCTGAAAAAAGCCCCCTGCCAGCAAAGCCTTGACTAGGTCTTGCTCAATTTCTGATACTTCTCGACCCGCTGCCAGTATAGGGTCTAGGTAGGGGAATTTGATGTAACCATCCAGATTAACTTCATAGGTGGCACTGAAGCGTTCAGCTTCTGGGATTTCTTCTTCACCAGCCACAAAGAGTCTAAGGCGATCGCCAGGAGACAGTGGTAGAGCCCAACTGGGAACTGATACACCTATTGCTGCCACGGTAGTAATTAACCCTGCTATCCAAAACTTGAGAATGGACATTGAAGAATCTCTGGGTTCACAACTATTACTTAGTGCTATTACTTAGTGATAACACTTAGTGATAACACGTGATAACACTTAGTATAGGGGGGTTTGGGTCAGTGTTTGAGTGTTGAGTGTTGAATGAGGATCAACACTCAACACTCAACAAATAACACTCAATTCCCTTTGCAACTAATTAAACTATGTAAGTAACTATAGCGTTTGTATATAGGTTGTAAACAGCCGTATTGCCGAAAAAGGCGCATAGGCAAGATGCATGTATGCAAGAGGGGCAAGAGCTCCAGATTTTTATTGGAAAATAACAAAAGACCTTCTAGATTTACATCTCAAATAAAAACGGTATAGTTAAGTTTAAGTTAACCAACCACAACAGTTTCTTTAATTGCCGAGAGGGGCTTACCCTGAAAATAGTCAGGAATCGGCGCTCCCATCAAATTCAGAATAGTCGGGGCTAAATCTAGAGAATGACCAGCTGGTAAACTAGAACCTGGCTCAATATCTTGTCCTTTAATCACCAAAAAGCCATCAGAGCGGTGAGAACCAGTACGATTAAAGGGAACTGGACCAATGCGTCCAGTATCGGGACTATCTACTACGTCAGTGGCATATTTTTCTTGCCAGATAACGACTAAGTCACCATCAGGTAATTTCGGACCGGTTTCAGTTGCTGATTGGCGGGTGCGGATAATTTCCTTGACCATTGGTTCCCCAGTGCGAGCATCTTTAAGCTGGTAGAGTTTTTGAGTCAATTCCTCACATACAGCATCGTATTGATCAGGGGCGACAATACCGTGAGGTTCCCTTCCCTGGAGATTAATCCTGATATATCCTTCCGAATAACTAGGCAGCGCGAATGCTTTCATATGAGGCCAGCAGGGTTGGTACCACGATGGACTCTGGAAAAAGAATGGATCGGATTCTGCCTGCATCTTGAACGGAGAAATCAGATCTGGTCCAGGAGTGGAACCAAACAAGGGTTCGATAGGATTGAAAAGTTTTGTAGGGAGTTGACGTCTTAAAAAACCTTTGAGTGGATTCGATTCATGCTTGAGGCTCCACACTTTCCCCATCCAACCCTTTTTCGCCCTGGCATCATTGACTAGGGGTTCTGGGGGTTGACCATATTTGCCACTAGCAATGCCGTATTTACCTGGGAAACTCCAGCGATAGAGAAATTCTGGCAGGAACAACATACTCGGTAGATCCATGACGTTAGACCCCATACCATGGGCAGCAAATACTACGACCTGGGCATTATCCGGGGCTTTGCTCAAAATTCCACCAATAGCTTCGTCAATAGCTTCAAAAATTTCTAACACGGGATCTCCAGGGCATTTAGCACCTACAGATGGGTAGAGAGGATGATCCTGCTGACTCAGGTGCCAGAAGTAATGCCCTGCAGTATGGGTTTCACCAAAGATTGTTAAGAAGAAATCCCACGGCATCTGCTGCAACAAGTCTTGACAAATGGCACCCCGGCGGGCGATACCAATCTCCAGTTGTTCCTGAAGACCCTTGAGTGCTGCCACATCCATAATACTGGCATGGTCTTTGCGTAAGACAGGATGCTCACCATGCTTATCAATCAAATCCTGTAGCAAGGATTTGGGTATGGAATGACTGGGAGTCTGAGGAGAGTGAGCTCCCCAAGCAAGGACTTGCAACCCATTGACCTGATTGGACAGGGGAGCTTGAGGCATATCAAAGACTGCCACCTGATAGTCATCTCCCAAGGCATAGAAGGGTTGATACTCAGCAAAGTCGTAGGCTTGAATGTCTTCTACTTCGTAAGTGCCTTCCTTAATTTTGAGAGGTGCCCAGTACCCTGTTTGCTCAGGAGAACAACCAGTGAGGAATGTTGTCCACGGAGTCTCAGCCCGGTAGTATTCGTATGTCTTTAGACGTCCGTAAGATCCCTGTTCTCGTAAGCGACGCAGATTTTTCAGATACCCTTGAGATATCCATTGCTCTATCAAGGCAGGGTCGGCAGCATCCAAGCCAATGGCAATTACTGGGTTTCTCATCGTTGTGGTTGGTAGATGTGTGGGTAGTTTTCTGGTAGGTTAATTAGTGTGCCTAGTTTAGCTCAGCATCTAACCCTACAAATAACGATAGTCGGCTTCACACAGATGAAGGTTGAAGGATCGATGAATCTTAGAGTAGACTTTTATAAAGTTTCTGTAAAGACTACTGCTATCAATCACACTATGTAGTCTCATTGTATAAGTAGCAAAGAGTTGAGGCATTTGTTAGCTCGCCTAATTCTCAGACTCGGCTGGGGAGAGCTTCCCTGCTGAAAAATCTTCTTCAAATAAGGCATAAACCTGATCAAGACTACCTGATCAAGACAACGACTCGTGATCAGTAAAAATTACCATCGTTAGCTCATTTATGTAGAGTCGATGAAGACTATTTAAAGATTTTATTAAGCTCAGAGAAAATACTAGCCTGGACTCGCCTATAGGCTATGATATTAATGGTAAAATCAACCATTAACTAACCATCAATTAACCGTAAAGGAGTACTGATACAACCGTAAAAACAAGTGATTTTCATTAAATTAAATCCCTAATACATAATAACTAAATTAATTAATATAACAACTAAATTAAGCCTAAATCAAGCTTGTAAAAACCTATCTATCATTCTAAGAAGTATAGAACTGTAATAATCGAAATTAATCGCTTATTAACACAGTAAAATAGAGCTTAATGCTAATGCCAAAATAGATTTATGTAAAATTTATGAGATAGTTGTTATCAAACCCTGGTGTAATCTACATCAAGGTACTACTGTTTTTTGTATTAGGGAATATCTATAGGTTCAGCTATCTATAAAACAGGTGCGACTCCTGGCGAATTAAATTACGGGTCAATCGCACCTAAGGGTATTTACCAATAAATAAATTTTCAGATCTACTATAGTCAAATTACTAAAACTGTGATAATGTTATTTTATTCTTTACCAAATAAAATCTTGTTATAAACAGTATCAAGCTAATTTGGTTAACAGATATGGAAATGTTAAATTGACTGAGTTCGAATCCAAGTTTGAACATTTTTTTTTTAAAGCTTGAATGTTTTTAGTGCTTATCCCTTAGCTAGGAGAGACATCGTCAAAAGGTTAAACATGAGAGAAATAGTCAAAATCATAAACTTAGAAATTGATAATATATCAAAGCTAGAGCTTTTAAAGCGGCTCGATAGCGGGGTTATTTTTACTCCAAATGTCGATCACTTAGTCAAGCTACAAAAAGACCCTGAATTCAGGAAGGCATATCGAATTGCCGATTATAGATTATGTGATAGTAAAGTTGTGTATTATGCGTCGAAATTCTTGGGGTCACCCATACAGGAAAAAATTTCTGGATCTGACCTTTTTCCAGCTTTTTATGATTATCACAGAAACAACGAGACTATTAAAATATTTCTCTTAGGTGGACGAGAAGGAGTCGCTAAAAAAGCTCAAGAAAATGTCAATGCTAGAGTTGGCAGAGAAATTGTTATCGCTGCGCACTCCCCATCATTCGGATTTGAAAAGAATGAAGCTGAATGCCAAGAAATCATAGAAATGGTTAAGAACTCTGGAGCTACAGTACTAGCTGTGGGAGTTGGTGCGCCTAAACAAGAAAAGTGGATACACAAGTACAAAGATCAATTACCAAACATTAAAATCTTCATGGCAGTAGGTGCCACCCTTGATTTTGAAGCAGGCACTAAACCAAGGTCGCCTGTATGGATGAGTGAGGTAGGATTGGAATGGTTACACAGGCTATTATCTGAACCGCGACGGTTGTGGCGGCGATACCTGTTTGATGCTCCGGTCTTCCTTTGGTTAGTGTTGAAGCAAAAACTCAAGAGTTATTTGTTACCACCAGCTAGGGTCAATCTGAATTGATCCCAAGTGATATCGTTTCGGTTTATATCGGAATAGTTTGGAGCAAAACCTCGAAGATCCAAAGGACAGGAACCGAGAGATGGACAAAATTGAGCATTCAGCCATTCTCTTAGGTCACTGACCAAGCTAACTGGATCCTCAAGATTACCGATTACGTTTGTGCTGATTACTTTTGGTGTCGCACTTCTACAACGGTGTGAACATTACCCCGTGGGTTAAAATCCCCCTTGATTGTGACTTCTTCAGGGTTACAGGCAGCTACGAAGTCATCTAAAATTTGGTTGATACTCTCTTCGTGGGAGATGTAGCGATCGCGGTAGGTATTGATATACAACTTAAGGGCCTTTAGTTCTAACACCAATTCATTCGGAACGTAGGTGATGTAAATCGTGGCAAAGTCCGGATAACCAGAAAAGGGGCACTTGCAAGTAAATTCCGGTAAGGTGATGTTTATATGATAGGGACGACCGATACGGGGATTGGGAAAGGTAATGAGTTTTGCCTGGGCAATCTCCTGTTCACCGTATTTAATCTGGGGTGTATCTACTTCTGGTGATGCTTGTTCCTGGGTAAAGGAATTACTCATTGGTTTTGCTAGGATTTTGCTAGGATTAGAAACGATTTGAGGAATTTCTAGTAGGATGGGATTCCCAGTCAGGACAATCTTCTGTGTCCCAACCATAGGGATGCATAGCGCAGACTAATAAATTTCCACCGTAGGCTTGACCGTGATAATGACGGCAACCTATGCAGGCGGGATGTTTCTGTGAGGATGGTGTCACGGAATCAGGAAAATCGTCGTCCGTTTCACTGACCATAACCTCAAAGTCAAAATAAATCTCAACAAAGGGTTCAACAATATCTTGCAAACACTGGTCAATTTCTGCACCAATGGCATTGTCTACCTGATTGGCAAACTCCTCAACTTCATTGGCAAACTCCTCGGCAAACTCCTCAACAGCCTCACTGACACCCTCAAGGAACTCATCGACCATATTAGCCACTGATTCGAGGGTTTCAAAAATACTTTTAGACCAATCATCTTCCATAGTAAATATTTACTCAACAACCATCATGTGCTAAGCCAGTGTTGTTGACAAGTTAATTATAAGTGCTAGATAAGTGCTATAAGTTAGCGCTTGAGCCGACGTAATTCTTCTTGCATAGCTTGCACCTGTTGGCGTAGTTTGTCAACATTCTGCTCTTCAGGTGGTGCTGATTCTTCTTCCTCATCAGCAATAATCTCAATCCGGCGCGGCTCAGGTTTAGGATCATTAGGCTGAGCTTGAGAGGATTGCTGTTGCCCCTGTTGCACTAAATCTTCAACCAGTTTACGGGCTTCATCGGTAGTCATTTCCCCTTTTTCTACCAATTCATCTACCAGTTTCTGAGCTTGACCTCGCACTTCTGACAAGGTTCCCCCAGCTCTCTCCCCTGCTGCAGCAGCTATACCAACGCCTAGATAAAACGCTTTTTGAACCAAATTTCCAAAACCAGCCATGAGCACTGATACTCCGAGATTTCTCCTATTACTCTATGATTCCAGCATAGGAGTGAAATCCTACTTTGCCCACTCGACTTCAGTGAGACGGACTTAAGGGTCAGTAGAATTAGAATAATACTATACAATGCCATACCTCCCTAAGGTAGAAATCTGTTGAGTTCATGAATAAAGTTGTCGTTGGCTTGTCTGGCGGAGTAGACAGTTCCGTAGCTGCCGCCACCCTCTATCACAAAGGATACGAAGTTGTAGGATTGACCCTTTGGTTAATGAAAGGGAAGGGTCAATGCTGCTCTGAGGGAATGGTCGATGCAGCGTTTATCTGTGAACAATTAGGAATTCCCCACCACATTGTGGACAGTCGCGATGTTTTTCAGGAAAACATTGTGGATTACTTAGTCTCGGGTTACCAATCTGGGATTACTCCACTCCCCTGTTCTCAGTGCAACAAAGCAGTAAAGTTTGGTCCGATA
>NZ_JAAHHS010000619.1 GCF_010692395.1 Moorena sp. SIO3H5 | reverse complement strand
TTGAAGGACTCGAGACTGAAAAGTTCTCTTCCGATAATCTGGGTTTAGCCACCTTAGGCTGCTTAATTCTCTGGCTGGGCTGGTTTGGTTTTAATGGTGGCTCAGCAAAGGATCTCGATTATGTAGGCAATACCATCACAATTACCATGATGGCAGCAGCAGCTGGTGGAATATCTAGCGTATTTTTTAGTCCAATTATCCTGGGAAAACCCAGTCTAGCCTCAATTATCAATGGCATTTTAGGTGGGTTGGTGGGAATTACAGCTTCAGCTGCTTTTGTAGATATCAGAAGTGCATTTATAATTGGCTCAATCAGCGGTATTTTTGTCCTTTTAGGGGAATATTTCCTACAAGTTTGGAAAATTGATGACCCAGTTGGTTCGGTTCCTGTTCACCTTTTCTGTGGATTTTGGGGAACGATTGCCTTAGGAATTTTTAGTAGCAATAGTTCTCTGTTATACTCAGAACTTGATGTATATGACGATCCATTATTACAAGTGTTGTGTCAGTTCTTAGGCTGGCTGATTATTATCATTGTAACAGCTCTATTGAGTTTAGTAGGTTGGCTATTAGTTAGCCTAATTTTATATTATGCAAGCCAGATCAATGAGCGGATTAGCGGCAAACAACGCCATAGTCAACAATTCCGTCAAACCCAATATTTTCAATTGGGAGAATTTATCTTAACTATTTTTGAAATTGCTCGTCGAGGGATTAGGGTATCTTTGGAAGAAGAAATCAGTGGTAGCGATGGGGTTTTTTACAATCCTTAAACTCTGGATTATCAGTTCAGTAAGTAAATAGCTAACTCTTAAAAAGTAGGAAATAAAAAAATATATAATCTTAACTTCTATTAATTAGCTAGTTAAATTATTGCTATTGCTAAAAATCAATACATTGCCTATTGCCTATTGCCACAACTACTGATTTAACAATTTAACAATTTAACAATTGATTATCCCAAATATTTAGAAGCGGGACAATCATATTTTATTAGATAGTCTTTCAACCAATTAGCATAACTATCATTATTCCTATCCCATTGACGGAAAAAACGTGTAAGAGGTTTTGGTTTAAACTGGTAGTAACTATCTGATACTTGACAAAGATTTATAGTAGCTTGCTTGAAATCACCTTGACTAGCTAGCTCTTCTATAGCATAGGAATACTGCAATTTATCTAACATTGACTGACATAGCTTGGGAAAAGTATTATTTTGACTCTTGATCTTTCTAAGTTGCTCGATTTGTTCTTTTCTGGTAGTAAACTGGCGTCTGCATATGTCCTCAGGAGCAAGGTTTTTTAGTTGATCGTCTGCTCTTCTAGCACTAGTACACTGAAATACACCAAAGGTAATCACTAAAAACAAGGCGATCAAGCCACCCCAAAAACTAATGGGTGATGGGATTCTGCTAGCTGATGGGGTAGCCGAGGTTGTGGCTTCGTATGGCTCGAAAGGTACTAAAGTTAATCCGTTGGGCTCGTTAGTTGTTAGATCTCGGTGTTTGGAATCGTCAGTTGTTGGATCTCGGTGTTTGGGCTCGTCAGTTGTTAGATCTTGGTCTTGAGTAACTGGGGTAATTGGTAGGTTAGGAAAAGCCATGGCGATGGCTTCATCAGTAGCATCTGTGGTCAGCTCAGATGCCAGCCAAAAGTCTGTACTGGTCAACTGTGCTAACTCTTGAGCTACCCAGCTGTGATTAAAAACAGCCTCATAAATACGGTTAGAAACTTTTAAATTTCCCCCCTGGTTAATCACCACACCGGAGTTGAGCAACACTTTTTGTTCCCAACTGTCATTTGCAATGATGACTCCTTGCAAAATCTTCTGATACAGCCGCAGGAATTGTTCTTCGAGCAAGAAACTACGAATATCTTGCAGAAGTTCAGCGGCTTCCTGAGTTTCCCAATTTTCAACAAAGTGGGTGTTGACGAGTTCTTCGACTTTGAGAGCTTCTTCACCAACAGGGATGGGAGATTTAGAGTCAAGGATAACTTGACAAAGCTTCTGGGTCAAAAAAGGCTGAGAGCCAGTCCATGCCAGTACCTCGTCTAACACAACCTCAGGGTTGCTCAGATGCTCAGCCAATGCGGGTTTAAATGGTTCGAGGATTTTAGCCACCTCAGGTTTATCCTGCTCAGACGTCATTTAATTCCTTGTGTATTCCAGACTATTTTTCCTTCAAACATATTTTGTGATAGTCTTAAATTTTCGATCAAGATCAACAAGGAATTTCTATGACCTACAAGCCAGGTTATAGGTAAGATATGGGGTGTAAACTACATGTCCACTACATGTCCATTACATCCAACCCCTCTGATGGCATAACCTTTCCCCCATAGGACTTAACTACATCTTCAAACAAGGGCATATCATCCTGTGGGATTCCCACTACTACTACCATTTGGGCATATTCCTCTGCTCCTTCTTCTTTGTATTCTATTTGCTCGAAGGGCAGGTCTGTTGTCCAATCGTCTGAATTGCTATTAATCATAGGGACGTTGGGCAACAGTTCTTCAACTGGGATAGCGCGAGGTTTAAAAGGTAGATCCACGCAAAATCGAGGCAGTGCCTGATGAGAAAAATTAACGAAATCCACGGGATTGGTAAAAACGACCGATACTTGGACTTTCATAATCTATGCTATGGTATTCAATCTATTGAGACTAAGTTGAATTAATACATGATAGCAAAGATGAGTAGTTATACAGCCTCTGAAATGCAGTCATCCCTAATCTGGGTCTAATACCCCCGTTAACCAAACTGGTAATATGAACAGTATGTTGTATCGTAATGACTCAATTTAGGAATTGATGCCTGGTGAATAAAGATGTATCAGGGGGTTTGGTTTACGAGTTCCAGCCTCATCAGATTATTTGCTTAGAGCATGACAATACTCGTTTATACGCTGAAGTCATCGAATTTGTGTCATCCCGACAAATGTGTTGGGTCCGTTCTATGATATTGGTGACCTTAGAGGATAGTCAAGAGCCTTTGGCAGTGGGAAGCTCTGAACACCTCAGTCTTTACGACCTACGCTCTGGGCCGGATTTACTTTGGCCAGCGAGTTTGTTACGACTAGCCTTAGACATTGAAGTAATTCCTTTGTTGGTTCGGTTAGATGACCCAGATGTCAATTTAGAAAATGACCCTGATGCTCGCCAA